>NZ_JBVIVP010000010.1:0-243719 GCF_055595445.1 Streptomyces sp. NPDC040432
GGGGGGACCCTGTGGGAGAGTAGGACGCCGCCGAACAATCATTGTGGAAAGCCCCGTACCGGGATACCGGTACGGGGCTTTTCTGCGTTCACGGGCCGATGAGTTTCCCGGATCTCGGTCTAGGATTCCCGGTCATGGACCAGCATTCGATACGTTCCGTACGTGCCGGCGAGTGGCGGCAGGTCAAGGAGCTGCGTATTTCCGCGCTCAAGGATCCGGCGGCCCCCGTGGCTTTCCTGGAGACCGTCGAACAGGCGGAGGCCCACCCCGACACGTTCTGGCAGCGGAGGGCGGAAGGCGCCTCGCACGGGCGGACGGCCGGACAGTTCGTCGCCGAGGTGCCCGACGGGAGCTGGGGCGGGAGCGTGACCGTGCTGGTCGAGGAGGCCGGGACCGTCGACATCTTCGGGCAGGGCGTCGAGCAGGGACAGGGGCACCTCGTCGGGGTGTTCGTACGCGAGGAGTGGCGCGGCAGCGGGATGGCGGGAGCGTTGCTGGCCGCCGCCGTCGAATGGGCGTGGTCTGCGGAAGGGCCGGCCGTGGAACGGGTGCGGCTCTTCGTGCACCGGGACAACGCGCGGGCCGCCGCCTTCTACCGGCGGTTCGGGTTCGTCGCGAGCGGGCGCATCGTGCGGCTGGACTCGGGCGCCGAAGAGCACGAGTACCTGCTCCGACGGCCGGTCTAGCGCGGATCGAAGGAAGCCTGCGGCCAGCGGGCTCGGGCCTGTTCCCGGCTGCGGCACAGTGCCAGGAGGGGGAGCGTGTCGTCGTCGAGGAGATCCGGGAGCTCCGGGATCGGGGCGACGGCCGCGACATCCTCCAGGACCAGGGTCAGTGGTGGGTCGAGCCGACCGTGGGATGACCGTGCGGCCATGCGCCGGCCGTGCTCGACCACGCTGGAGGCGAGTGCGGTCAGCAGCGGCATCGCACCCGGGTGGGAGCGGGGGTCTTCGAGCGGTTCACCCACCACGTAGAGGCTGCCCCCCTCGGTCACGAACGAAGCCAGGGTGAGCGAATCCGTTCGATTGGGATTGCAGGCCTCACGGATGTGGATCGACGTGAGCGAGCTCAGGGCGCGGGCCGTCAGTTGGAGGGCCTGTTCCCGGCGCTCCGGGTGGGACGTCAGGGCGCTCTCCAGCTCGCCGGCCGTACCCGCCGCCGCGCGGGGGTGCGTGCGGAGGATCCGTACCGGGTCCTGGGCCGAGGTGCCCTGGGCCCAACGGTGCAACTGCTTGAACGGGCGCTCTTCGAGCGCGGCCGCCTGGAGCCAACTACGGAGGAGCGTTTCCGCGGTGTCCGCGAGCACCGAGTCGATGCGGGCCTGGGGCCGTACGGGGGCCAGCAGGGCCGCGGCGCGGGCGGCGGCGGTGTCACGGTCCGCGCAGCCCTCGGCGGGATTCCAGTGCATGCGGGACGGGGTGTCGCACAGGTGCGAGGGATCGTAGAGGAGGACCGGGCCGAGCTTGGCCCGGGCGTCCTTGGTCTCCGCCCATAGAGCCGGCGACGACGTGACGACCAGGACCGCGCCCTCGGCCGCGGCGATGGCGTCCGCGGCGAGACGCTGGCGGGATGCCGGGACGTCGTAGGCCAGGCCCGCGGGGGTCCGGGTCGTCGCCGTGGTGGCGGTACCGGCGGGGGCCGGGGTCCCCGCCGGGGTGGCCGGTGCGTAGCCGAAGCCGTAGCGGTACGCCTCGTCCACGGGGGAGGGGCGGGGCGCGGGCGGGGCGGGCGGGGCTGTCGTCGCGGCGGGGACCGGAGCCGGAGCCGGCGTCGGAGCCGGTGTGGGAGCGGGGGCCGGCGGGGTGGCCGGGGCCGCCGTCTGTGTCGGGACGGGGGCCGGGGCCGTCGCCGGTTGCGGGAGCGGGGCCGGGGGCGCGGTGCGGGCGGCCTTGCGGCGGGCTTTCGTGCGGGCCACCACGCCCAGGGTGAAGATCGTCAGGACCAGGAGGACCAGGAGCTGGCCGATGAACAGGCCCCAGAACAGCCCCCAGCCCGGGAGGGCGGAAGGAGCGGTGGCGGGCCAGGCCGCCGCGATGTCGTGCGGCTCCGCTATCAGGGCGCGGACGGCCTCCGGGGTGCTGCGGAAGGTGACGGTGTCCGGCCAGGCGCCCTTCGCGAAGAACGCGGCGAGGCCGGTGGCCGACCAGACCATGACGGCGATCCCGAGGAGGAAGGCCAGCAGGCCGATGAGGAGTCCGTCGGGGACGCCGCCGGCTCGCGCCGGGGGCTCCGTACGTCCGGCATGGGGCACGGTCAGGCCACCGTGGTCGCTGAACCGGGGCCGCTGTGGCGGTGGCGTTCCATGTACAGGGCTCGTTCCTCCGCTTCGAGTTCGGCCGCCAGGAGTTCGTCGGGGAGCTGCGGGCCGGAGGACTCCGTCATCGCGCGGTCCGTGTAGACGAGGGGACGCTCGGCTTCGGTGATGAGGTGCTTCACGACTTGAACGTTGCCGTTGACGTCCCACACGGCGATGCCCGGGGTGAGCGTCGGGATGATCTCCACGGCCCAGCGGGGCAGACCGAGTACGAGGCCGGTGGCGCGGGCCTCGTCGGCCTTCTGGGCGTAGATGGTGCGGGTCGAGGCCATCTTGAGGATGGCCGCGGCTTCACGTGCGGCCGCTCCGTCGACGACGTCGGAGAGGTGGTGGACGACGGCGACGAAGGACAGGCCGAGGCGGCGGCCGAACTTCAGGAGCCGTTGGAAGAGTTGCGCCACGAACGGGCTGTTGATGATGTGCCAGGCCTCCTCGACGAGGAAGATGCGCTTCTTCCGGTCGGGGCGGATCCAGGTGTGTTCCAGCCAGACGCCGACGATCGCCATGAGGATCGGCATCGCGATGGAGTTGCGGTCGATGTGGGACAGGTCGAAGACGATCAGCGGGGCGTCGAGGTCGATGCCGACGGTCGTGGGGCCGTCGAACATGCCGCGCAGGTCGCCGTCGACGAGGCGGTCGAGGACGAGCGCCACGTCGAGGCCCCAGGCCCGGACGTCGTCTATGTCGACGTTCATGGCCTCCGCGGACTCGGCCTCGGGGTGGCGGAGCTGGTCCACGATGTCGGTGAGGACGGGCTGGCGGTCCCGGATGGTGGCGACGACGTAGGCGTGCGCGACCTTGAGGGCGAAGCCGGAGCGTTCGTCGAGGCCGTGGCCCATGGCGACTTCGATGATGGTCCGGAGCAGCGCGAGCTGGCCGGTCGTGGTGATCGCCGGGTCGAGGGGGTTGAGGCGGATCCCGTCGTCGTTCGCGGCGATCGGATCCAGGCGGATGGGGGTTATTCCCAGCTGCTGGGCGATCAGGTTCCACTCGCCGACGCCGTCCTCGCCCTGTGCGTCGAGGACGACGACCTGGCGGTCACGGAAGCGGAGCTGGCGCAGGACGTAGGTCTTTTCGAGGGCCGACTTGCCGTTTCCGGACTCGCCGAGGACCAGCCAGTGGGGGGCCGGGAGCTGCTGGCCGTACAGCTGGAACGGGTCGTAGATGTAGCCCTTGCCGCTGTAGACCTCGCGGCCGATGATGACGCCGGAGTCGCCGAGGCCGGGGGCGGCGGTGGGCAGGTACACGGCTTGCGCCTGCCCGGTGGAGGTGCGTACGGGCAGGCGGGTGCTTTCCACCTTGCCGAAGAGGAAGCTGGTGAAGGCGTCCGTCAGAGCGGTCATGGGATCTCGCATGGGCGGCACTTCCCTCCAGCTAGCGTCGGATGCCGGTGGCGAACGGCAGGGTGTTGACGAAGGCGCGGTGGTGCTCGCGGTCGCACCACTCCAGCTTCAGGTAGGACTTGCCGGCGGAGGCGCGGATGGTGCGCTTGTCGCGGGCGAGGGCCTCCGGGGATCGCGAGGACACCGTGATGTACCCGACCAGGTTGACCCCCGCAGCGCCGCTGGCGAGATCTTCACCCCTTTGGTCGAGTCGGCCGTGGGCGGCGATGTCGCGGGGGTCGACGGTGCGGTTCATCTTCGCGGCGCGGGAGGCGTCGGCCTCGTCGTTGGTCTTCTCCGTGAGCATGCGCTCGATGGCGATCTCGGTGGGTTCGAGGTCCATGGTGACGGCGACGGTACGGATGACGTCCGGGGTGTGGACGAGGAGCGGGGCGAGGAAGTTCACGCCGACCGGGGTCATCGGCCACTCCTTGACCCAGGCGGTGGCGTGGCACCAGGGGGCGCGGGTGGAGGACTCGCGGGTCTTGGCCTGGAGGTAGGTGGGCTCCACGGCGTCGAGTTCGGCGGGCCAGGCGTTGCGCTTCGTCATGGCCTGGATGTGGTCGATGGGGTGGTCCGGGTCGTACATGGAGTGCACGAGGGAGGACAGGCGGCCCTGGCCGAGGGGCTGGCGGACACGGATGTCGGCCTCGGCGAGGCGGGCGCAGATGTCGGTGAGTTCGCGGGCCATGACGATGGCGAGGCCGGAGTCGCGGTCGAGCTTGCGGCCCTTCTGGGGGCTCGACGCGCGGGCGATGGCGACGGCTTCGGCGGCCAGGTCGCGGGTGTAGTGCATGCAGGCGACGAGGTACGCGCGGTGCTGCTCGGAGGACGTCGACACCATCGACTGGAGTTGGTCGTAGGAGTCGCGGAGCCAGACGGGGGCGTGGGTGTCGCCGCGCTGGGCGACGTCCTTCGCGTGGGCGTCCGGGTCGGCCGGGAGGGTGCGGGCGAGCATTTGGAGACGGGTGACGAAGCCGTCGCCGTTCGCCACGTGCTTGAGGAGGGTGCCGAAGCGGTCGACGAGGGCCTCCTGGTCCTCGCTGTCGCGCAGACCGACGCCGGGGCCCTCGATCTCGATGGCGGCGGTGACGGTCCGGCGGTCCGCGTGGAGGAGCACGGCGATCTCGTCGGGGCCGAAGGGCGCGGCGAGCCAGTTGATGCGGCCGATGCCCGGGGGTGGGCCGACCTCGACCTCGCGGCCGTCGGCGGCGCGGGTGCCGGCTTCGACGACCGAGGAACGGTAGGTGGCGCCGCGGCGCAGGATGCGCTTGTAGCTGCGGCTGATCTCGAACCAGCGGTAGAAGGTGCGGCCCTTGTACGGGACGTACACGACGGCCAGGGCGAGCATGGGGAAGCCGACGAGCGCGACGATGCGCAGGGTGAGGTCGGGGACGAGCAGGCCGCTCATCATGCCGAAGAAGGCGCCGGCGATGATCAGGGCGATCTCGCCCGTTTCGCGGTTCTTTCCGACGATCGCGTTCGGCCGGGCCCGGCCGATGAGATACGTGCGGCGGGGTGTGATCGGGTGGAGCTGGTGGGACTGGGTCGTCAACGCCCGTCACCTCCTGTGTTCCTCGTGCTGGAGCCGGTGCGGGGCGGGGGTGCGGCGGGAGGGACGGAGCCGCTGCCGGAGCCGCGGCTGCTGTGGGCGGCCATGCCTCCGGAGATCTGGTTGCCGCCGCTCCCGCCGCTGCCTCCGTCGGCGCGGTGGGCGCCGCCGCCGCGGCTGCTGTGGGTCTTGATGCCCTGCGAGACGAGGGAGGCGGGGGAGCTGATGACGGCGGCGGCCTGGGCGCCGTCGGTGGCCTTGGAGCGGTTGCTGCGGGCGGAGGCGATCTCGTCGCCGAAGCCGGGGACGAAGCGGTAGATCATCGCGGACGCGAAGATCGCGAGGAGGATGATCGCCAGTCCGGAGACGACGGCGGAGAAGGCGTCGGGGCCCTTGTCGCCGGCGAGGGCGCCGGCGAGGCCGAGGACGATGACGATGACCGGCTTCACGAGGATGACGGCGATCATGATGCCCGCCCAGCGGCGGACGTGGCCCCACATGTTGCGGTCGACGAGGCCCGCGTAGACGACGGTGCCGAGGAGGGCGCCGACGTAGAGGAGGGCGGCCCGGATGACGAGCTCCAGCCACAGGATGCCGGCGGCGAGGACCGTGACGAGGGACACGACGATCAGCATGATCGGGCCGCCGCCGATGTCCTCGCCCTTCTTGAGGGCCTCGGTGAAGGAGCCGAAGAAGACGTCGGTCTGACTGCCGGTGGCCGAGGCGATGACCTCGGTGACGCCGTCGGTGGCGGACACGACGGTGTAGAGGATCAGCGGGGTGAAGGCGGAGGCGAGGACGGTCAGCCACAGGAAGCCGATGGCCTCGGAGAGGGCGGTCGTCAGGGGGACGCCGCGGACGGCCCGCTTGGCTACGGCGAGGAGCCACAGGACGAGGGTGAGGATGGTGGAGGCGGCGAAGACGACCGCGTACTGCTGGAGGAAGGCGGGGTTGGTGAAGTCGACGTTGGCCGTGCCCTTTACGGCTTCGCTGAGTTTGCCGACGATCCAGGCGGCGGCGTCGGCGCAGCCGCGGGCGAGGGAGGAGAGGGGGTCGAGGGCGCTGGCACTGCCGTCACTGGGGGCCAGGCCATTGCCCGTGGCACCGCTGGAGGTTCCGGTGTCACTTTCGCAGTACTGCTTGGACGGGCCGTCGAGCAGACCACAGGGGTCTTTGCTCGGCGAGGGCGTCGCGCCGGGCGAGGGCGTGGTACTTGGAGTTGGAGTCGGTGCGGCTTGGGCGGTACCGGACGACATCACTAGAACGATGTGGAGCGAGGCGAAGGCAGATGCAGGCCAAGCCTTGACCCGGAGCCTGCTCGTACTCTTAGCGGGCATAGGTGAACCCTCCGAACTCCTGGATGGCCTTGCTCATGTCATCGGAGGTCGATACGGGCACGTCACCGGGGACCGGCACAGGGCCGTCCTGCTGGGTGTCGTCAACAACTCTCCACCCGTCATCTACCCAGCTCAGCTCGAAGGTCCAGGTCTTCCAGATAGTCCTAACAGGGTCAATGGACTTTGCGCCCGACATGCCGATCAGGCCCGTGTACCACACAGCGATCTTCGAGGCAGTGGGGCTGTACGACTCGACCTTCGTGCCGATTGGCACCGTTCGGGATACGAACGTACTGTCCTGCGGCGGGTTGCCGTTTCCGTCCAGACCGAGCTTCGCCAAAAATGCCGGCGAGTAGGCCCCATCCTGCGGACCCTTGAGCCGGGCCGCGGCGTCCGGAGTGTAAATCCCTTCCACCAACAGGTGTCGAGCCTGCTTCTTGAACATCGCGTCGGAGCCGAGCGCCACCGCGAAGTTCGCGGCGGCCGATTGGGCGCCCTGTTCGTCACGGGCGAAGCCCTTCGGGATTTGACCCTTCGGAGTGGTTACCGGCGGCACGCCCGTCGCGGTGGTGGCGGAGTCCGTCGGGGGTTTGTCCGAGGCCTGGTCCTGTGGGGGGTCCTGGGACTGGTTGGCGAAGGCGATGGCGGCGATGAGGAGGACCACCACACCGACCACCGTGACCAGACCGCGGGAGGCGCGGGGGGTGCGGCGGGGGGTGCCGTAGGAGTCGGAGGGGGAGTCCGGGAGGCGGGTGCGGGTTTGGCCCGTGCCGCCGACCTCGCCGTGGCCCGCGCCGCCGCCGTACTGGTCGTCGTTGCTCATTCCGTGTCCGCCCCCTCCGCCTCGTACGACGGTAGCGCTCGTTCCCGCGCGGACGCGGAGTGGTGATTCGCCATCAGGTACGACGGCCGCCGGGCTGCACGGCTAGACGGCCATTCCGTAGACGATCGTGAAGAGGGTGCCGAGGGAGCCGATGATGAAGACGCCCGTGAGGCCGGCCACGATGAGGCCCTTGCCCTGTTCCGCGCTGAACGTGTCGCGCAGGGCGGTCGCGCCGATGCGCTGTTTGGCCGCGCCCCAGATGGCGATGCCTAGGCAGAGGAGGATCGCAATGGCCATGACCACTTCGATCATGACCTTCGCTTCGTTGCCGAGACTGCCGAACGGCCCCCAATTCGGAGCGATTCCGCCGATGATGGTGGTGATGTCGCCCTTTTCCGCTGCCAGGATCATGTAACTCACCGCCCCTGTATGGGTAGTTCCGGTAGCCCGTGCCCGTCGGCAGGGGTCACGCACTATCTTCCCTGATGAAACCGTCGCCGTCGTCGACTTGGCGGCTCTCTTTACCCGTTCTCTCGGCCCTCGCCCGGTCCGTGCGCTCTGACCTGGGCGGGGGTGGGGTGCATGCGGAAGAACGTATGGTCACTCTGTGTATCACGGGGGGTGACCCCGGGCAATGATTGTCGGTTCGCCGTGCGGGGGGCCGGGTGAGGGGCGGCCAATCGGCGCATCGGTGCCGCGTGTCGTTGGGCCGAGCCGCTGACATGGTCCGACATTCCGTCAGTCGTTCCATTCTCATGGTCGGTTGCGCGGGATGCTTCGCCGCGTTCGGTTGCGCGAGGCGAGGAGAGTCGGATGGGTACTGCGGGGAAGACCGGGCTGCGGGCCTGGCTGGCCTGCGGGTTGGCCGTGCCGCTGGTGCTGGGGCTCACGGGCGGGCCTGCCTCGGCGACGGCCGCCGTGCCCGGGGCGGGCGCGTCGGTGACGGCGGCCGGTTCGGGTGGCGGCACGTGCGCGAAGAACGGGAGGGCGACGCGGGCGCAGGCATCGAAGGCCCCGGGGGCCGTCGGCAACGGGTGCACGGGGGCGCGCGGCGAGAAGGGGCCCAAGGGGCCCAAGGGTGATCGGGGGCCGGCGGGTCCGGCCGGGCCGGCGGGGCCGTGCGTGGACCTGGTCACGGTGCCGGGGCCGGGTACTTCCGAGTACAGCGCGGCGGTGACCAGGGGGCGGACGTACGTGGGGGCGCGGGCCACGGTGACGGGTGCGTACAGCTGGCGGGACCTGACCCGGCCCGAGGCGACCCCGGGGTATCCGCGGACCGCGTGCTCGGTGGCGCTGCGGCTGATCGGTGAGCGGGTGTACGTCAAGGTGCTCACCACGACGGGCGACGTCTTCGAGAACTGGTGCACGGCGACCCTGAGCTGTACGCAGGGATGGACGGCCGTGCGCAAGCCCTGACGGGGTGTCGGGGCGCGGGTGTCGCCGCGGCGCGGGGGCGCGTGGAGGCATGAGGGGCGCGTACGGGGGGTGGTGGGCGCGGGCGGGGGAGGCCGGGGAGGGGCGGTGGACGGCGGGTGTCGGTGGGATGCGGGAGGCTTGGGGGATGACGACTCCCTGGACTCTCGCGGACCTTGAGGCGGCCATTCGAGCGGGCTGGTCGGCCGAGACCTGCTCGCCCGACGACGTCGAGCGGGCGCCCTGGACCGCCGACAATCCGGCTTGGGGGCATTGCGACATCACCGCGTTGGTCGTGCAGGACCTCGTCGGCGGGGAGCTGATGGTCGGTGAGGTCTGGTCGGACGGGGAACAGCACGGCTACCACTGCTGGAACGTGCTGCCCGGCGGGATCCGGATCGACCTGACGCGGGAGCAGTTCCGGCGCGGGCAGACGGTGACGCCGGGGCGGCTGATGGGCAAGCGGCCGGGCGGGCGGCTGCCGCGGCGGTGGGAGGAGTACCAGCTGCTGCGGCAGCGGGTGGCGGAGAAGTTGGGTCCGCTGCCGGGCGTGGTGGAGGTCGCGGGGGCCGGGGTCGGTGGGCCCGGCCGGCGGGTGGTGTACACGGACTTCGGTGGGGCGGGGGCGCCGCTGCTGGCGCTGCACGGGCACTTCCAGGACGGACGGTCCTACGAACGGTTCGCCCGCGACGTCGGGCCGCGGTGGCGGGTGATCGCCGTGGACCAGCGGGGTCACGGGGCGTCGGACCGGGCGCCGGAGTACGGGCGTGAGGGGTACGTGGCGGACGCGGCCGCCGTACTGGAGCACCTGGGGCTCGGGCCGGCGGTGGTCATGGGGCACGGGCTGGGCGGGGTCAACGCGTACCAGCTGGCCGCTCGGCGGCCCGATCTGGTGCGGGCGGTGGTCGTCGAGGACATCGGGGCGGTGGTGGACGGCGACCTGTCCCACGTACGGGAGTGGCCGTGGCGGGCCGGTACGCGGGCCGCGTTCCTGGCGGGGGTGGGGAGCGCGGCCGATGCCCTGGCCGGGTCGCTGAGGGAGTACCCGGACGGGTGGGGGACGGCGTTCGTGCCCGGGGACGCGGTGGAATCGCAGCGGGGCCTGAACGGGGACCACTGGGCGGACTGGCTGGCGGTGCGGCAGCCGACGCTGCTGGTGCGGGGGGATCGGAGCGGGGTGCTGTCCGCGGAGCACGCGCGGGAGATGGCGGTGCGGAGGGGCGGGGTGCGGTTGGTGGAGTTGCCGGTGGGGCACGGGGTGCGGGCCGGGGACCCGGAGGGGTTCGGGGCGGTGGTGGCGGGGTTCCTGCGGAGGCTTTGAGGGTGGGGGCCGGTGCCGGTTCGCGGGCCTCGGGGCGGGGGTGCGCCGCTGCGCGGGGCGCGTCCCCGACCCGCCCTTTCGCCGTTTCCCGGGGGCTCCGCCCCCGGACCCCCGCGCCTCAAACGCCGGCGGGGCTGGGAACGGCGGGACCGGGAGTGAGGAGGGCCGGGGCCGGCGGGGCCCGTCCGATGCCCCGCCCACGGTTACGCCCAGTGCGACGGGCGCACGAGGGTGGGTGGGATGTGGGTTTCGGGGTTGCCCCGGGCGGCGTTCAGTTGGGGTTGGGTGAGGAAGAGGGTGTTGCGGAGGTCGGCGTCGCGGAGGTTGGTGTCGCGGAAGTCCGCGCCGATCAGGTCCGCGCCGCGGAGGTCGGCGCGGCGGAGGTCGGCCGCGATCAGGTAGGCGCCGCGCAGGTTCGCGCCGCGCAGGTCGGCTCCGGCGAGGCGGGCGCCCATCAGGTCGGCGCCGCGGTGGTTCTTCTTGCGGCCCGGGAGCGTCGCGCGGACCAGTTCGCTGGTGCGCAGGAGGAGGACGTTGATCTCCTGGCGGAGGGCGCCGACGTCCAGGGCGGCGAGGGTGGTGGCGTCCGACCGGGTCAGGGCCTCGGTCCGGGTCAGGAGGCGGCGCAGGTCCGGGTGGGCGGGGGCGGCTTCCGGGCGGGTCAGGGACTCGTTGACGTAGAAGAGGAGCTCGTGGAGTTGCCGCATCACCGGGAAGACCTCGAACATCGCGGCCTTGGTGTCGGGGGCGGTGCGCCAGTCCCGGCCGCCGAAGGTGACCTGGGAGACCTGCTGGCCGGCTCCGAAGCAGTCGAAGACGGTGCAGCCCTGGAAGCCCTTGTCGCGCAGGGCGGTGTGGATGCCGCAGCGGAAGTCCTGCCGGAGGTTCGTGCAGGGGGTGCCGGCCGGCTTGTTCACCGCGAAGTCGGTCGACTTCGCGAACGGCAGGGCGACGCAGCAGAGGGCGAAGCAGTTGGAGCAGTCGGCCTGGAGGACGGGAAGGGCGGGAAGGGCGGTGGTGGACACCGGTCCATTGTCGCTGGAGCGGGCTGCCCGGGCGGGCAACGATGGGCGGAATGCCTTGATCCGGCATGCGGGGAGCGGTGAGCATCCGTACATGACAGAAGTGATCGCAGTTGCCGTCATCACCCTGCTCGCCGTGATCAGTCCCGGTGCGGACTTCGCCATGGTCGTCAGGAACAGCTATTTGTACGGGCGTCCGACGGGGCTGTTCGCGGCCGCCGGCGTCGCGGCGGGGGTGCTGGTGCACGTCTCGTACACGATGCTCGGCGTCGGTCTGCTCATCGCGTCCTCCACCGCCCTGTTCACGGCGATCAAGCTGGCGGGTGCCGCGTACCTGGTGTGGATCGGGATCCGGACCTTCCGGGCGCGGGCCGAGTTGACCGTGGACCTGGAGTCGAAGCCGGGGCTGACCCCGCTCGGGGCGTTGCGGTCGGGCTTCCTGACGAACGTGCTGAACCCGAAGACGACGCTGTTCGTGGTGTCGACGTTCACGCAGGTCGTGAACCCGGGGACCTCGACGTGGCAGCAGGCCGGGTACGGGCTGTTCATGGCGGCGGCGCACCTGGTGTGGTTCGGTGCGGTCGCGCTGTTCTTCTCGGACTCGCGGCTGCGCGAGCGGATGTTGAAGGCGCAGAAGGCCTTGAACCGGGTGATCGGTTCGGTGCTGGTGGGGTTGGGCGTGGGGCTCGGGTTCGCCCGCTGATCCGGCCTGCCGACCCGGTCGCCGCGACGGGCTGGTGCCCCGGGTTACCTGTCGGTAGCGTGCGGTGGCATGGATGCTGCCGACGGGTTCTACGAGCGGGTCGACACGGGACGGTTCCGGGCGGGCGAGGCCACCCGCGGGCCGTGGGACGTGGGGTCGCAGCACGCCGGTCCGCCGGCCGCGCTGCTCGGGCGGGCGGTCGAGGAGCGGCCGGGCGGGCGCACGGACATGCGGATCGCGCGGATCACGTACGAGATCCTGCGGCCGGTGCCGATCGGCGGCCTGGAGATCACCACGAGCGTGCTGCGGTCCGGCCGCGGTACGGAGGTGGTCGAGGCGGCGCTCGTGCCGGAGGGCGCGGACGCGCCGGTGATGTTGGCGCGGGCGCTGCGGATCAGGGTCGCCGCCGAGCCGGTGCCGGCGGTGGCACCGGCCGCGCTGCTGCCGCCGCCGGGGGAGGTGGCGGTGACGCCGTTCTTCCCGGTGCCGTGGGAGACCGGCTACCACTCGGCGATGGAGACCCGTTTCACCGAGGGCGCCTTCACCGAGCTCGGGCCGGGTACCTGCTGGATGCGGATGAAGGTGCCGCTCGTGGCGGGGGAGGAGGTCCGGCCGTTGGACCGGGTGCTCGTCGCCGCGGATTCGGGGAACGGGATCAGCTCGGCCGTGGACTTCGGCCGGTACGTCTTCGTCAACGGCGACCTCAGCGTCCACCTGCACCGACACCCCGTCGGCGAATGGGTCTGCGTGGAGGCCCGGACGAGCGTGGACGCGGTGGGGATCGGGCTCGCGGACTCCCGGCTGCACGACGAGAAGGGGCCCATCGGTCGCGGCGCGCAGAGCCTGTTCGTGGCACCGCGTCGCTGAGGCGCCGATCCGCTCCGGCCGCGGCAGGTCCGCGATCTTCGCACGAGTCGGTCCGGAGGGAGTCCCTCCGTCTCGACGGATCGTCAACCCGGCCCACGGGTGGGGGAATCGGTGTGGCAGTCTCGGGCGGATGGAGGCCTTGAGAGACACCGACCCCACCCACATCGGGGCGCAGACCCTGCTGGCCCGGATCGGGGCCGGGGGCATGGGGCAGGTGTACCTGGGGCGGTCGCCGGGCGGTCGGCTGGTCGCCATCAAGGTGATCAAGGACGAGATCACCGGGCATCCGGAGGCGCTCGCGCGGTTCCGCCGGGAGGTCGGGACGGTCCGGGCGGTGCGGTCCGCGTACACGGCGAACCTGATCGACGCGTCGCTGACGGCGCCGCCGTACTGGCTGGCGACCGAGTACGTCGCGGGCCCCACCCTCGCCGACGCCGTGCGCGACCGCGGGGCGCTGCCGGCCGACACCTGCCGCAGGTTGTTCGCCGCGCTGGCCGAGGGCCTCGCGAGCGTCCACGCGTACGGGGTGACGCACCGGGACCTCAAGCCGCAGAACGTCATCCTTGGGGTGCAGGGGCCGCAGCTCATCGACTTCGGCATTGCCAGGGCTGCCGCGCAGACGGCGCTGACGCAGTTCGGCACGGCTCCGGGCACGCCCGGGTACACGGCGCCCGAGGTGCTGCTGCGGGGTGAGGTGGCGGACGCGGCGGACGTCTTCGCGCTGGGGGCGACGATCGCGTACGCGGCGACCGGCCGGGCGCCGTTCGGTACGGGCGAGCCGACCGCGGTCAACTTCCGCGCGGTGCACGGCGAGATCGACGTGGAGGGCGTGGAGCCCGGCCTGGCCGGGCTGGTCCGGGCCTGCGTGACGGTGGAGCCGGGCGCGCGCCCGGCGCTCGCGGAGGTCATCCGGCGGTGCGCGGTGGACGCGGCGCTGGTCGACGATCCGGTGTACGCGACGTTGCTCGCGGCGGGCGCCGAGCAGGCGCGGGGCCTGCCGAGCGGGATGGCCGCGGGGATGGCCGCGGGGCTGCCCGTCGGGCTGCCCGTCACCGTCGGTCCCGGGCTGCCCGCCGGTGCGGGCGGCTACGTGCCGACGTACGTGCCGTCGCCGCCGGTCGGTGCGCCCACCGGCGGTGCGTCGCGTGGTCGGCGTCCGTCCCGTCGGGCCCTGGCGGTCGTGGCCTGCCTCGTCGTGGCCGGGTTGGGCGCGGGCGGGTACGCGCTGCTGCGGGAGGAGGACGGCAAGGTCGCCGCGGACGGGGGGTCGCCGACCGCGCCGTCGGCGTCCGCCCCTGCCGGGCGGACGCCCGCCGGACAGCCCGGGTCGAGCCCGTCCGCGTCGGCGTCGGCGTCACCGTCCGCGTCGGGCACCGCCGGTACGGGGGCCGTTCCCGGCCGCATCCAGGCCACGAACCCGTCGCGGGACCTGTGGTCGGGCAGGGACGGCGGAGCGGGGCGGTGCAACCTGCCCTCCGAGGAGGCATCGCGCTACCTGGTGGCCTCGGTCGTCGACGCCGACGACCCGGGTGCGGAGCCGGGCGCGGTCACGGGCAAGGCCAGGATCAACGTGATGCTGAAGGCGTACCACCAGGAGCAGGGCCCCTATTACGTCTCGGTCGGGGTCAAGCCCCCGCACGAGATCGACGAGGCGTCCGGGCGGCCTTACGCCGACTTCGTCGTGGAGAACAAGAGCATCGGTTACACCAGCAGGAGCGTGGACCTCGCGGCGAAGGCGGAGGCCGGCGAGAGCGTCGAGTTCACGTACCCCGACGACTTCGCCACGGAGCTCGTGGACAACCAGGGGAAGGCGAAGAGCTTTCCGGCGATCCCGGTCGCCAACGACCCCGGTGACTGGACGGTGGTGTTCTACCGCGTCAGGGGCATCAAGGACTACAGCAGCATCTTCTGCACCGGCTTTCCGGTGAAATAATGCGAACACAGGCCGACGAATGCGCTGTCAGGTCTCTTGCCATGAGGCAGTGTTGACGGGTGCGCAAGTTCTGGATGGCAAGCGGGATCGGCATCGGCGTGTGCCTGAGCTTCGTCGCGCTGCTCGTCGTGGGCACCTACTCGGCGGCGGCCGGCATCATGAACGGCGGCAGGCAGGGCGCCGTCGGACTGGTCAAGGGGGCCGTCCCGGCGATCTACCAGCCGCTGGTGGAGAAGTGGGGAAACCTTTGCCCCGCGCTGAATCCGGCCATGTTGGCGGCGCAGTTGTACACCGAGAGCGGGTGGAAGCCCGATGTGGTGAGCCATGCCGACGCCCGCGGCATCGCCCAGTTCATCCCGGGCACGTGGGCCATGTACGGGGTCGACGGCGACGGTGACGGCGACAAGGACATCTGGGACCCGAAGGACGCGATCCCGGCGGCGGCGACGTACGACTGTCAACTCGCCAAGGACGTCGCGAAGGTGCCCGGCAATTTGTCCGACAACATGCTCGCCGCGTACAACGCCGGTCCCTACCGCGTGATCAAGGCGGGCGGCGTGCCCCCGATCAGCGAGACGCAGGGGTACGTGAAGGCCATCCGGTCCCTGGAGAAGAGCTTCGCGCGGCCCCTCGGCCGGGTCGCGCCGTCCCAGCAGGCCGCGAGCGCAATCTACTTCGCGCAGAAGCAACTCGGCACCCCCTACCTGTGGGGCGGCAACGGCACTCCCGATCAGGACGGGCGCTTCGACTGTTCCGGGCTGACGAAGGCGGCGTACGAGACGGTGGGGATCGAGCTGCCGCGCGTCGCGAACGATCAGTACAACGCCGGATCGCACCCGTCCCGCGCGGAGTTGCTCCCCGGTGACCTCGTCTTCTTCTCCGATGACCTGACGAACTCCCGTGAGATCCGGCACGTCGGGATGTACGTTGGTGGCGGCTATATGATCAACGCCCCGTTCACCGGTGCGGTCATCCGCTTCGACAAGATCGACACCCCGGACTACTTCGGTGCGACGCGGGTCACCAAGGACGGCGCCGAGGCGCTTCCGGAGCGGACACCCGCAGCCCCCGCCCCCGGCAACTCTCCGTGAACCAAAGGCCTTGAGCTGCGACGATGAGTCACTCTTGGATAACGTTGGAGTGATCATTCGGTGGAGAGTGGAACGGACCCGCCAGAACGGGCGTTCCATGGACACGAGAGTTGATCGACGGGGGTTTGAAAGGGTGCGCGGCGCAGCGCGCCCGCAGGGGACCTAGGCAAGGGGCCGCGTCGCATGGCTGGACACTCAAGTGGTGGGCCGAATGTGGATGTCGGCTTGTTGTACGAGGTCAACGGCCTTGCCCGGCGCGCCCCCGACGGCGTCGACCGGGCCGTGGGCCTCCTCGCCGAGTACGGACTTCCGCTCGCCCTGGTCCTGTTGGTGCTGTGGTGCTGGCGGGGCGCCAGGAGCCAGGACGAGGCCGGTGCCGTCGATTCGTTCGCCGTGCTCGTATGGGCCCCGCTCGCCGCGGCGCTCGCCCTCCTCGTGAACGTGCCGTTGCGGGAGTTCGTCGCCCGACCGCGCCCGTTCGTCCAACACGAGGGCCTCGACGTGTTCGCCGTCGGACAGGGCCAGGGCGCGGGCTACTCCTTCGTCAGCGGCCACGCCACCCTGACGATGGCCCTCGCGGTCGGCGTGTTCCTCGTGAACCGCGGGCTCGGGCTGATCGGCATCGGGCTGGCGCTCGCCGAGGGGCTGTGCCGGGTCTACATGGGCGTCCACTACCCGACCGACGTGATCGGCGGCTTCGCCCTGGGCACGGCCGTCGTCCTGCTCCTCGCGCCGCTCGCCATGGCCCTGCTGACCCCGGTGGTCCGTACGCTGGCCCGCACGCCCGGCCTCGGCCGGCTCGTCCGTGCCCGGGACCGGGTGGTGGCCACGCCGGTGGAGCTGGCGCAGCGGTCCGCGGAGAGCGACCTCGCCGCCTGAGTCCGCGGCGCCTCAGTCCGTGCCGCCCGAGTCCGCGGCGCCGGTCGGCGGGGCCGTGCCGTCAGCCGGCGTACGCGTTCCACACCGAGAGCAGTATCGCCACCAGCAGGCAGAGACCCGCCGCGCCGAAGCAGAGCCGGACCGCCGCCGGGCGTGGGCGGGGGCGTGGGCTCACCGCTCGTCGCCGGGGCCCGGAGCGTCGTCCCGGGTCGGTTCCTCGCGGCGGTAGCGGGAACGCAGCCACAGCCCGGTGGCCACGGCCGCGGCGGTGGTGACCCCGACGGCCAGCGCCACGTCGGCCGGCCCGTCCGCCGAGCCCACGGGGCGGGCCCAGGCCGCGGCCGGGGTGAGCGCGATGAGCAGGGCCCAGAGGAGGGCCGCGTAGCGGGGTGCGGTTCCTGGCATGGGACCAGGGCATCCGCTCGCGCCCCGCCCGGCCACCCGGGCCGTCCGAACGGGCGACACGCGCGGCGACGGGGGTCGGGGCGACGCCGGGTCGGCTACCCGGAGGTGTGCCGGGTGGCGTCCCGTCTCGCCAGGTCGCGGGAGCGACGGGCCGGTCCCGTCCAACCGCAGCTGCAGACGGCCAGACAGAACGAGCCGCGTTCCGCGGTGCTCGTGGTGTGGCCGACAGGTGGCTGCGCGGGCTCCGCGGGGTGACGCGGAAGCGGCACAGCGGTAAACGGAGGGGCCAGGGACGCCTTGGTGTGCGGATCCACGTTCCCACGGTACCCGGGGGCGCCCCGGTCCGGTACGGCCCCGTCCCCCGGCGGCCCGTGACGGGAAACCCCGGACCTCGTTAACCGGAGCGGGTGGGGGCCTCGGGCAAGCAGGTTTCATGCGTTGGGGGTTGGCAGGCGATGGTGGTGCACCAGCACAGGCGGCGGCGCGGACGTGCGGGTGGGGCGGTGGTCGCGGTCGGCATGGCGGTGACCGTGGCCGCGTTGGGCGCGTGCGGTGGCGGTGCGTCCGGTGAGGCCTCCGCGAGCGACGACGCCCGGGCACCGCGCGACCCGGCCGCGGCGATCCGCGGGGCCGTCGACGGACTGGCCGGCGCCGGCAGCGCGCGGGCCCGTACGGCGATGGAGATGGCCACCGGCGGCACCCGGGTCACCATCCGGGGCGAGGGCGGCGTCGACTTCCGCAAGCGCATGGGCCAGCTCCTGGTGATGCTCCCGGCCGACGTGACGGGCAAGGCCGAGCACCGGCCGATCACCGAGCTCCTCGTCCCCGGTGCCCTCTACATGAAGAACCGCGGCGCGGGGGTGCCCGACGACAAGTGGGTCCGGGTCGACACGACGACCCTCGCCGACGGCAACCTCGTCACCGGCGGGGCCACCGATCCGCTGACCGCCGTCGAGCTGCTGCGCGCCGCGCAGGGCGTCACGTACGTCGGCGAGGACGAGGTCGCGGGCACCCGGGTGTGGCACTACCAGGGGACGACGGACATCGGGCGGGCGGCGCGGACCGCCTCGCCGGGGGTGAGGGAAGCCCTGGAAGCGGCGGCGAAAGGGTTCAGCACGGACAGCGTGCCCTTCGACGTCTACCTCGACGAGAAGGGGCTCCTGCGCAAGGTCCGGCACCGGTTCACCTACGTCAAGAATGGCGTGATCGATGTCTCCTCGACCACGATGCTCTACGGGTTCGGGACCCCGGTGACCGTGGCATTGCCCGCAAGCGGGGACATTTACGCGGGGAAGATCGCCGACTGACCGGCCGGCCGGACCGGGCCGGTGCGTCCGGGCCATGGCCGCGCTATCCGGAAATGGTCCATCCGTGTCATGTGCGCAACGGGGTCCGATCCCTACGCTGAGAGGCCGGGCGTCGAAGGGCGATGACGGCAGAAAGAGGTGACACGCGTGACTCCCGCGGGCGGTACGACGGTGCAGGACCACGTGGCGCTCGCAGAGATCGAGCTGTGCGGCGAGTTGATCATCGCGGCGTCCGCCGCCGTGGAGGACCGGCTGAGCCAGGACCGGATCGACGAGGTCCTGATGGGCATCGGTTTCTGAATCGGGCCCCGGAAGCCCCGCCCGCGCGGAATCGGAAGGCGGGGGCTCGGAGTCGGTCCGGCGGGCGGACGCGTGCGTGAGGAGCGTCTCAGGTGCGCAGGAGGCGGGCGATGGCCTTCGTGGCCTCCTCGACCTTGGCGTCGATCCCCTCCCCGCCCTTGACGGCCGCGTCCGCGACGCAGTGCCGCAGGTGCTCCTCCAGCAATTGGAGGGCGAAGGACTGGAGGGCCTTCGTGCTCGCGGAGACCTGGGTGAGTATGTCGATGCAGTAGACGTCCTCGTCGACGAGTCGCTGCAGGCCGCGGATCTGGCCCTCGATGCGCCGCAGTCGCTTGAGGTGCTCGTCCTTCTGGTGGTGGTACCCGTGCACGGCCGGGACAGGCGCGGCGCCCGCGTCGGCTCCGGAACCTTCCGCCTCGATGGTCGTCATGCGTCCTCCCGTGGTCCGGAACGAGGGGGTATATACCCCTCATGGGTATAGGGTACTGGGCCCCGGCCGGCTGGGCAGGGGTCCGTGCGGCCCACTGTGCCTGATGGAGGACACTGGGGAACGGCCGGTTAGCCGTGGCCGGGGGATGCGCCTAGCATCAGCCTGACCGAACCCAATGCACCCCGAGGACCTCACGTGCGATTTCGTCTGACCCCCAGGGAGACGAGCTTCTACGACATGTTCGCCGCCTCCGCGGACAACATCGTCACGGGCTCCAAGCTCCTGATGGAACTGCTCGGAGCGGACCCGTCCGCCCGGGCCGAGATCGCGGAACGGATGCGGGCGGCGGAACACGCGGGGGACGACGCGACGCACGCGATCTTCCACCAGCTGAACTCCTCCTTCATCACGCCGTTCGACCGCGAGGACATCTACAACCTCGCGTCGTGCCTCGACGACATCATGGACTTCATGGAAGAGGCGGTCGACCTGGTCGTCCTCTACAACGTGGAGGAGCTCCCCAAGGGCGTCGAGCAGCAGATCGAGGTCCTGGCGCGGGCCGCCGAGCTGACGGCCGAGGCCATGCCGCACCTGCGGACCATGGAGAACCTGACCGAGTACTGGATCGAGGTCAACCGCCTTGAGAACCAGGCGGACCAGATCCACCGCAAGCTGCTCGCCCAGCTCTTCAACGGCAAGTACGACGCCATCGAGGTGCTGAAGCTCAAGCAGATCGTCGACGTGCTCGAAGAGGCGGCCGACGCGTTCGAGCACGTTGCGAACACGGTGGAGACCATCGCGGTCAAGGAGTCCTGAACCACGTGGACACCTTTGCGCTGATCGTGACCATCGGTGTCGCGCTCGGCTTCACCTACACCAACGGCTTCCACGACTCCGCGAACGCCATCGCGACGTCCGTCTCGACGCGGGCCCTGACCCCGCGCGCGGCGCTCGCGATGGCGGCGGTGATGAACCTGGCGGGCGCCTTCCTCGGCAGCGGGGTGGCCAAGACGGTCAGTGAGGGCCTCATCGAGACGCCCCACGGCAACCGGGGCATGTGGATCCTCTTCGCGGCGCTGGTCGGCGCGATCGTCTGGAACCTGATCACCTGGTACTTCGGCCTGCCCTCGTCCTCCTCGCACGCGCTGTTCGGCGGCATGGTGGGCGCGGCGCTGGCGGGCGGCACCGAGGTCATCTGGTCCGGGGTGGTCGACAAGGTCGTCATCCCGATGTTCGTCTCGCCGGTCGTCGGTCTCGTGGTCGGTTACCTGGTGATGGTGGCCATCCTGTGGATGTTCCGCCGGGCCAACCCGCACAAGGCCAAGCGGGGCTTCCGCATCGCGCAGACGGTGTCCGCGGCCGGCATGGCCCTGGGCCACGGTCTCCAGGACGCCCAGAAGACGATGGGCATCGTGATGATGGCCCTGGTCATCGCCGATGTGCAGGGCGCGGGCGACGCGATCCCGATCTGGGTCAAGGTCGCGTGCGCGGTGATGCTGTCGCTGGGTACGTACGCGGGTGGCTGGCGCATCATGCGCACGCTCGGCCGCAAGATCATCGAGCTGGACCCGCCGCAGGGCTTCGCGGCGGAGACCACCGGTGCCTCGATCATGTTCGGCTCGGCGTTCCTCTTCCACGCGCCGATCTCCACCACGCACGTGATCACCTCGGCGATCATGGGTGTGGGCGCGACCAAGCGGATCAACGCGGTCCGCTGGGGTGTCGCGAAGAACATCATCCTCGGCTGGTTCATCACCATGCCGGCCGCGGCCCTGGTGGCCGCGGTCAGCTTCTGGATCGTGAACCTCGCCTTCGTCGGCTAGCCGCCGGCGTCCCGGTACGAAAGCGGGCCGGCTCCCCCCACCCAGGGGGAGCCGGCCCTTTTCCTTTCGCCTCGCGGTGGCACCGCCATGCAGCACCGCAGGACGTTTCGTCCATCCCGTGCTCAGCCGAAGCGACCCGAGATGTAGTCCTCGGTCGCCTGGACGGACGGGTTGGAGAAGATCCGGTCCGTGTCGTCGATCTCGATGAGCTTGCCCGGCATGCCGACGGCGGAGAGGTTGAAGAAGGCGGTGCGGTCCGAGACGCGGGCCGCCTGCTGCATGTTGTGCGTCACGATGACGATCGTGAAGCGCTCCTTCAGCTCGCCGATCAGGTCCTCGATGGCGAGGGTGGAGATCGGGTCGAGCGCGGAGCAGGGCTCGTCCATCAGCAGGACCTGCGGCTCGACCGCGATGGCGCGGGCGATGCACAGGCGCTGCTGCTGGCCTCCGGAGAGGCCGGAGCCGGGCTTGTTCAGGCGGTCCTTGACCTCGTTCCAGAGGTTGGCGCCCTGGAGGGACTTCTCGACGATGTCCGACAGCTCGGACTTCTTGAACGAGCCGTTGAGGCGCAGGCCCGCCGCCACGTTGTCGAAGATCGACATGGTGGGGAAGGGGTTGGGGCGCTGGAAGACCATGCCGACGGTGCGGCGGACCGCGACCGGGTCGACACCGGTGCCGTAGAGGTTCTCGTCGTCCAGGAGGACCTTGCCCTCGACGCGGCCGCCGGGGGTGACCTCGTGCATGCGGTTCAGGGTCCGCAGGAAGGTGGACTTGCCGCAGCCGGACGGGCCGATGAAGGCCGTCACCGAGCGGGGCTCGACGGTCATCGAGATGTCGTCGATGGCCTTGTGGGTGCCGTAGAAGGCGGACAGTCCGCTGACGTCGATTCGCTTCGCCATGGGGGTCACTTCGCTTTCATGGGTCGCGTCAGCGACCGGTCTTCGGGGCCTTCCAGCGGGCTATGCCGCGGGCCACCAGATTGAGGATCATGACGAAGGCGATCAGTACGAGGGCCGCGGCCCACGCCCGGTCGTAGGAGGCGTCACTGCCGACCTTGTACTGCTCCCAGATGTAGAGGGGGAGCGAGGACTGGGCGCCTTCGAAGGGGTTGCCGTTGATCAGCTGGGAGCCGAAGACCAGCAGCATGATCGGGGCGGTCTCACCGGCGATGCGTGCCACGGCCAGCATGACACCGGTCGAGATGCCGCCGATGGCGGTGGGGAGCACGACCTTGAGGATCACGCGCCACTTCGGCACACCGAGGGCCAGGGCGGCCTCGCGCAGCTCGTTCGGGACGAGCTTGAGCATCTCCTCGGTGGAGCGGACCACGACCGGCATCATCAGGATCGACAGCGCCATCGCGCCGGCGAAGCCGGAGGGGCCGAAGCCGAGCATCAGGTTCCACGTCGTCAGGATGAACAGGCCCGCGACGATCGAGGGGATGCCGGTCATCACGTCGACGAAGAAGGTGACGGCCTTGGCGAGCGAGCCCCGGCCGTACTCGACGAGGTAGACGGCGGTCAGCAGACCGACGGGCGCGGCGATCAGGGTGGCCAGGCCGACCTGCTCGATGGTGCCGAGCAGCGCGTGGTAGACGCCGCCGCCCTCCTCGAAGCTGGTCACGCCGTTCATCGAGTGGCCGAGGAAGTCCCCGTCGAGGACGGTGACGCCGCGGCTGATCGTGGTCCACAGCAGCGAGAGCAGCGGGATGACGGCCAGGATGAAGCAGACCCAGACGACGGAGGTCGCAACCCGGTCCTTGGCCTGGCGGCGGTTCTCGACGATCGCGCTGGCCGTGTACGTGATGGCCACGAACAGGAGGGCTGCGAGGAGGCCCCACTGGACCTTGCTGTGGAGGTCGAGGAGCAGGCCGATGCCGGAGCCGAGGGCGGCCGACAGGGCGGCGACGCCGGCCGGGGTCCAGCGGGGCAGACCGCCTCGGGTGAGGGAGGCGGGGGCGGCGGACTTGCGGTCCCGTACGGGACGCGGGTCCTGCAGTGCGTGGCTCATCAGGCGTTCGCCCCCGAGAACTCCTTGCGTCGCGCGATGATGATGCGCGCGGCGCCGTTGACCAGCAGGGTGAGGAGGAAGAGGACCAGACCGGAGGCGATCAGGGCGTCCCGGCCGAATTCGTTGGCCTCGTCGAACTTCGCGGCGATGTTCTGCGCGAAGGTGCCGCCGCCCGGATTCAGGACGTGGAACGAGATCAGGAAGCTGGGGGAGAGGACGGTGGCCACGGCCATGGTCTCGCCCAGGGCGCGGCCGAGGCCGAGCATCGAGGCGGAGATGACGCCGGAGCGGCCGAACGGCAGCACCGACATGCGGATGACCTCCCAGCGGGTCGCGCCGAGGGCCAGGGCGGCCTCCTCGTTCATGCGCGGGACCTGGAGGAAGACCTCGCGGCTGACGCTGGTCACGATGGGCAGGATCATGATCGCGAGCAGGATGCCGACGGTGAAGAGCGAGCGGGCGACGCCGACCTGGGTCTTGTCGAAGAGGTAGGTCCAGCCCAGGTACTCGTCCAGCCAGAGGTTCAGGCCGTTCAGCTGCGGGACGAGGAAGAGGGCGCCCCAGATGCCGTAGATGATCGAGGGCACGGCGGCCAGCAGGTCGACGACGTAGGCGAGGGGCGCGGCCAGCTTGCGGGGCGCGTAGTGCGAGATGAAGAGGGCGATGCCGACGGCGATCGGAACCGCGATGGCCATCGCGATGATCGAGCTGACGACGGTGCCGAAGAGCAGGACGGCGATGCCGAAGACGGGCGGGTTGGCGGACGCGTTCCAGTCGAAGGTGGTGAGGAAGTTGCCCTCGTTCTTCGACAGTGCGATGCCGGCGCGGTAGGTGAGGAAGATGGCGATCGACGCCATGATCACCAGGAGCAGGATGCCGGATCCCTTGGAGAGTCCGGCGAAGATCTTGTCACCGGCGCGGCCGGTGGACCTTGCGCTCCTGGAGACGGGCGGAGCCGTGTCTATCTGGGTGGGTGTGGTGGAAGCCATGGTCTTTCCGGTCTGAGTGGGGGCAGGCCCCCTGGCGGCGGTGCACCGGATCCCCCCGGGTGGAAGGGGGAGGGTCCCCGGGCGCCGGGCGGATCGGACGGGATCCACCCGGCACCGCGGGGATCAGGGCTTTAGGCCAGCGACTTGATGACTTCGCGGACCTTGGTGTTGATCTCGGCCGGGATCGGCGCGTAGCCGTTCTCGGTGAGGACCTTCTGGCCGGCGTCCGAGGAGGTGTACTCCAGGAAGGACTTCACGGTGCCGAGCGTCTCGGGCTTGTTGCCCTTGTCGCAGACGACCTCGTACGTGACCAGGACGATCGGGTACGCGCCCTCGGCCTTGGTGGTGTAGTCGAGCTTCAGCGCCAGGTCGGAGCCGGTGCCGGCGATCTTGGCGGCGGCGATGGCCTTGGAGGCGTTCTCGCCGGTGGCCTTGACCGGGGTGCCGGCGCCGGTGTTCACGTCGACCGTCTTGATGCTCTGCGAGCTGGCGTAGGAGAGCTCGAAGTAGCCGATCGCGCCGTCGACGGCCTTGACCTGGGAGGCGACACCGGAGGAGCCGGAGGCGGCCTGGCCACCGGGGGCCGGCCACTTCTTCGAGGCGTCGTAGGACCAGGCGTCGGGGGCGGCGGCCTTGAGGTACTTGCCGAGGTTCTCGGTGGTGCCGGAGTCCTCGGAGCGGTGGAAGGCCTGGATGGCGGTGGAGGGGAGCGTGACGCCGGGGTTCAGCTTCTTGATCGCCTCGTCGTCCCACTTCTTGATCTTGTCGTTGAAGATGTTGGCGATCGTGGCGGCGTCGAGGTTCAGCTTGTCCACGCCGGAGACGTTGAAGCCGAGCGCGATCGGGCCGCCGACCATCGGCAGGTTGATGCCCTGACCGCCGGTGCAGATCTTCTTCGACTCCTCGATCTGCTCGGGCTTGAGCGCCGAGTCCGAACCGGCGAAGCCGACGGTGCCCTGGTTGAAGGCGACGATGCCCTCACCGGAGGAGGAGGACTTGTAGTTCACCTCGACGCCGGAGCAGGCGGCCATGTAGTTCTTCACCCACAGGTCGACCGCGTTCTTCTGCGCGGAAGAGCCGGACGCCAGGAGCTTGCCCTTGGCACCCTCACACTTGACGTCGCCCGGCGCGGGCGCCGCGGCCTTCGAGGAGCCGTCGGTGCCGGTCTTCGTGTTGTCGTCCGAGCCGCACGCCGTGAGGACCAGGGCGCCGGACACGACAAGCGCGCCGAGGGCGGAGGCACGAAGCATGTTCTTGCGCTGAAGCTTCACTGTTTCGGGTGTTCCTTCCGGGGAGCCGCCGGCCGCTTTCTGTATCGGGGCGGCGTGCGAGGAGGACTACGGGTTCACGTGGTGCGGTCGCCGTGGTTTCCGGTCCGGCTCGCACCTTGCAGTACTGAAATTAGGCAGAACAGGTGAAGCGGTCGACGGCGCTCGGTGAACGGCGAGTGAACCGTGGCGGACGGGCCGGTGCGGATGGGCCGGTTTGTACCCGGACGTAACGGGACGTTATTCGCCCGTTATCCTGCCGTGACTTCCGAGGTCGCACCAATGTGGTCGGGCCGCGCCGGGTGGCCGGAACGCGACGGTCGGGGGCCTCGGGACCTCCGGACCTCCGCGAACGGCGACGACGCCGCCCGGCGGATGTCCGCCGGGCGGCGTCGGGGGCCCGGACGGGGCGCGGGCTCAGGCCGGGAGCGGTTGCCAGACGTCGTGGAAGGCGCGGCGGGCCGCCAGGGCCGCGTGCCGCTGGTCGGCGTGCAGCACCCCCAGGGCGTACGCCGTCGCCGGGGCGATGCGCGGGGTGCGGGCGGCCGTGGCCGACGCGGCGGCCGCCTCGGACGCGTCGCGGTGCGCGTCCAGGGCCGCGCCCGCCGCCACCAGCCGGGTCACGTCGTCGCCCAGGGCCTCCCGGGCGTACCGGTGGACCCGCAGCAGTCGGCGCACCTCGTGCCAGGCGTCGTCCTCGTGGGCCGCGTACGGGGTCTCCTGCGTGGTGGGCAGCGCGGTGACGGCCGCGCAGAGCCGGCCCTCGGCGACCGCCGCCAGCGGAGCGAGTACCTCCGTCACCCGGCCGCGCGCCGCCACGGGGTCCAGCGGCACCTCCGAGGCGAGGACCGCCACGGCGTCGGCCACCGCGTGGAAGCGGGCCGAACCGAGGGCCTGGAGGGTGGTGGAGTGGGCGCGGGTGCGCGCCGGCGTGAGCTGGCGCTCCAGCAGCGCGCCCGCCCGCGCCGAACCCACCGTGAGCGCCCCGGGTGTGGGGACGCCCCCGCGCGGCGCCGGGACCTCGGGCGCCGACAGCCGCTGGAGGGCCTCCAGCAGGCGCGACAGCCGGGCGGCGTACGCGTGCTCGTCGGCCAGGGTCGAGGACAGCCACACCAGCTCGGTGCGCAGTCCGTCCGCCCAGCCCTGCACGGTCACCGGCCGGAACGTGTTCAGGGAGCCGGAGATGCGGCGCGCGGCCCCCCGAAGGCCGCGCGCCGCTTCCCCGCTCCCGGTGGCGTCGGAGCCGCTCCCGGTGCTCTCGTCGTGCAGGCGCAGCGCGCGCAGGAACGCGGTGGCCTGGGAGCGGAGGTACGGGGCGAGCACGTCGCCCGCGGTCGGGTCATGGTTTGGCTGAGCCACGCCGGCGCCTCCGGGCGTCTATGAGCATCTCCTGAACGTGTTGCAGCGGCTGGCCCTCGGCGTCGGTGCTGTGCCGGGTCCATTCGCCGTCCGGACCGAGGTGCCAGGAGGAGGTGGCGTCGGACATGCCGGTCTCCAGCATCCGGTCCAGTGCCGCGCGGTGTGCGGGGTCGGTGACCCTCACCAGGGCCTCGATGCGGCGGTCGAGGTTGCGGTGCATCATGTCGGCGCTGCCGATCCACACCTCCGGTTCGCCGCCGTTGGCGAAGGCGAAGACGCGGGAGTGCTCCAGGAAGCGGCCGAGGATCGAGCGGACCCGGATGTTCTCCGACAGTCCCGGGACGCCGGGGCGCACGGCGCAGATGCCGCGGACCCAGATGTCGACGGGGACGCCGGCCCGGGCGGCGCGGTAGAGGGAGTCGATGAGGGCCTCGTCGACGATCGAGTTCATCTTCAGCCGGACGTACGCGGGCCGGCCCGCCCGGTGGTGGTCGGCCTCCTTGTCGATGCGCGAGATGAGGCCGTCGCGCAGGGACTTCGGGGCGGTCAGCAGCCGGCGGTACGTCTCGCGGCGCGAGTAGCCGGACAGCCGGTTGAAGAGGTCGGAGAGGTCGGCGCCGACCTGCGGGTCGGCGGTGAGCAGGCCGAGGTCCTCGTACAACCGGGCGGTCTTGGGGTGGTAGTTGCCGGTGCCGACGTGGGAGTAGCGGCGCAGGTTGTCGCCCTCCTGCCGGACGACGAGGGAGAGCTTGCAGTGCGTCTTGAGGCCGACGAGGCCGTAGACGACGTGGCAGCCGGACTCCTCCAGCTTGCGCGCCCACTTGATGTTGGCCTGCTCGTCGAAGCGGGCCTTGATCTCGACGAGGACGAGGACCTGCTTGCCGGATTCGGCCGCGTCGATCAGGGCGTCGACGATCGGGGAGTCGCCGGAGGTCCGGTACAGCGTCTGCTTGATCGCCAGGACGTCCGGGTCGGCGGCGGCCTGCTCCAGGAAGGCCTGCACGGACGTGGAGAACGAGTCGTACGGGTGGTGCAGCAGGACGTCCCGCTCGCGCAGCGCGGCGAAGATGTCCGGCGCGGACGCCGACTCGACCTCGGCCAGGTCGCGGTGCGTGCCCGCGACGAACTTCGGGTACTTCAGCTCCGGCCGGTCCAGGGAGGAGATCCCGAAGAGGGCGGTGAGGTCCAGCGGGCCGGGCAGCGGGTACACCTCGGCGGCGGACACCTTCAGCTCCTGCACGAGGAGGTCCAGCACGCCGGGGTCGATGGACTCCTCGACCTCCAGGCGCACGGGCGGCCCGAAGCGGCGCCGCATGAGCTCCTTCTCCAGGGCCTGGAGCAGGTTCTCGGCGTCGTCCTCCTCGACCTCCAGGTCCTCGTTGCGGGTCACCCGGAACATGTGGTGCGCGAGCACCTCCATGCCGGGGAACAGCTCCTCCAGGTGCGCGGCGATGACGTCCTCCAGCGGGACGTAGCGCTGCGGGGAGGCCTCCAGGAACCGGGAGAGGAGCGGCGGGACCTTGACCCGGGCGAAGTGGCGGTGGCCGCTGACCGGGTTCCGGACGACGACGGCCAGGTTCAGGGAGAGGCCGGAGATGTACGGGAAGGGGTGCGCGGGGTCGACGGCCAGCGGGGTCAGCACCGGGAAGATGTGGTTGCGGAACAGGGTGAAGAGGCGGGCCTGCTCCTTCTCGGTGAGGTCGGGCCACCGGATGAGGTGGATGCCCTCCTCGGCCAGCTGCGGGGCGATGTCCTGTTGGTAGCAGGCGGCGTGCCGGGCCATGAGCTCGCGCGATCGGGTCCAGATCAGGTCCAGGACCTCGCGGGGTTGCAGGCCGGAGGCCGAACGGGTGGCGACGCCCGTCGCGATGCGCCGCTTCAGACCGGCGACGCGGACCATGAAGAACTCGTCGAGGTTGCTCGCGAAGATCGCCAGGAAGTTCGCGCGCTCCAGGAGCGGGGTGTTCGGGTCCTCGGCCAGCTCCAGGACCCGTTCGTTGAAGGCCAGCCAGCTGCGTTCCCGGTCGAGGAACCGGTTCGCGGGGAGTTCGCCCGTGCCGTCCTTGTCCTCGTACGCGTCGAGGTCGGCGTCCAGGTCCGGATCCAGTCCGCCGGGGCGGTGGGCGGCTATGGATCCCAGGCGTGCCTTCACCGCGGCGGCGCTGGTCGCGGACGGGTGGGACGGGTGCTGTGCGGGGACCTCGCTGGGGCCCGCGGCGGGCTTCTGGCTCATGCCCCCATTCTTCCGCGCACGAGGCAGGACAGGCGCGTCGGACGCATCGGCTGTCAGTCGGAGTCGGGGCTGCATGACCGGAGACTGGCAAGCGTGTTTGAATGCCCGGTTAATGGCGTATGGCTTCCCGGCTCTTTCCGGAGGCGCCTTGGGCCGTTCGGGGGGGGCTCGCGCGGCGGCGCACCGGGCCGTCGGGCCACCGTCACCCCGCCCGGGGGCTCCGGTGGCCCGGGCGGTCAGCTCTCGGTGCGGTACATCAGGTCGACCTCGTGGGTGGTGAAGCCCAGCCCCTCGTAGACGGCCAGGGCGGCCGGGTTGTCGGCGTCCACGTAGAGCATCGCGGTGGGCAGGCCGGCCGCCGCCAGGTGGCGCAGGCCGATCGCGGTGAGCGCCTTGCCCAGGCCGCCGCCCTGGGCGCCCGGCCGGACCCCGACGACGTAGACCTCGCCGAGTCGCTCCGCCTCGTGGACCTTCGTCCAGTGGAAGCCGACGAGCTCGCCCCCGCGCTCCGCGAGGAAGAAGCCCTTCGGGTCGAACCACGGCTGCGCGATCCGGTCGCTCAGGTCCCGCTGCGTCAGTGATCCCTGTTCGGGGTGGTGGGCGAAGGCCGCCGCGTTCGCGGCGAGCCAGGCGGCGTCGTCCGTACCCGGGACGAAGGTGCGCACCGTCACGCCGGCCGGCAGGACGGGCTCGGGCAGCGGGTCGTCCGAGGCGAGGGGGCGACGGAGTTGGCGCAGCTCGCGGAAGAGGGTCAGGCCGAGTACCTGGGCCAGGTGGCGGGCGGCGGACTTGCCGCCGTGGGCCCACACCCGGATCCGCTTGCCGGAGGCGTTCAACAGGGCCGAGCCGAGGGCCCGGCCGTGGCCGCGTCCGCGCAGTGCGGGGTGCACGACGAGCTCGGCGGCGGGTGCCTCCACCGGGTCGGTGTCCTCCAACTGTCCGTACGCGGCGAGCCGGGTGCCGTCGCTCAGGAGGAAGTGTCGGATGCCCGCGCGCGGTCCGCCGCGCAGCTGGATCCGTCCTTGTTCGGACACCGCGGTGGTGCCGTCGGTGCGGGCCGCCTCGGCGATCAGCTCCAGCACGGAGTCGGCCTGTTCCTCCGTCAGCTCGTCGAGGGTCTGGATCTGCCGTCCCGGCTCCGGGGCCGCTGCTGCGTCAGTCATGCCACGAGCCTACGACCGCGGCCCGCGGTTGTGTGTCCCGCAGGCCCGGTCCGAGGTCCCGCGGGGGCCGCGACGTGCGCGCGTAACCAGCTCGCAACCCGTTACCCCCTGTCGTGCTACGCGCGTTGACAATAAGCTGCGGCGGACCTCCCAACTTGTCTCGCTGTCCACAAAGGGGACTAAATGTCAGCGACGCCACAACGGCCCCGCACGGCCCGCCGGTTGACCCTCACCGCTCTCGCCCTCACGGCCGGTGCCGGAGCCATGGTCGCCGCCGCGCTACCGGCCGGGGCCGCGAGTGGTGGCGGTGCGGCGAAGAGCCGGACCGTCGACGTGCAGATGCTGTCGTTCAACGACTTCCACGGCACGCTGGAGCCCCCGCAGGGCTCCAGCGGCACGGTGAGTGAGCGGCAGGCGGACGGCACCACCAAGGCCATACCGGCAGGCGGCGTGGAGTACCTCGCGACCAGCCTGCGCGAGGCCCGCAAGGGCCACGAGTACTCCGTCACGGCCGCGGCCGGTGACATGATCGGCGGCAGCCCGATGCTGTCCGGGCTCTTCCACGACGAGCCGAGCATCGAGGCGCTGAACAAGATCGGCCTGGACGTGTCCAGCGTCGGCAACCACGAGTTCGACGAGGGCCGCACCGAGCTGCGCCGCATGGCGTACGGCGGCTGCCACCCGGTCGAAGGCTGCTTCGAGTACGGCAAGACGTTCACCGGAGCGGAATTCCAGTACCTCGCTGCCAATGTGACGGACGACCGGACCAAGCGTCCGATGATGTCGCCCACCTTCGTGTGGAAGAAGGGGGACGTGAAGATCGGCTTCATCGGCGTCACCCTGGAGGGCACGCCGGACGTCGTCACGGCCGAGGGCGTCAAGGGCCTCACGTTCGGCGACGAGGTCGAGACGATCAACAAGTACGCCGCCGAGCTGAACAAGCAGGGCGTGAAGTCGATCGTCGCGCTGATCCACGAGGGCGGTCTGCCGGCGAACGGCTCGTACAACTACGACTGCGACGTGCCGGGCGCCGGCGCCGGCATCTCGGGTGCCATCGTCGACATCGCCAAGAACGTCGACGCGAAGGTCGACGCGCTGGTGACCGGCCACACGCACCAGGCCTACAGCTGCAACATCCCCGACCCGGCGGGCAACCCGCGCACGGTCACCTCGGCCGCCTCGCTGGGACGCCTGTACACGGACACCACGCTCACCTACGACCGGCAGACGAAGGACATCGTCCGCACGCCGGCCGCCGCGCCCAAGCCGGTCAACAAGCTCGTCACCCGCGAGCAGCCCAAGGCCGGGGACATGACCGAGCTGATCCAGCGCTGGAACGAGCTGGCCGCCCCGGTCGCCAACCGTCCGCAGGGCTTCATCTCGGCGGACATCCCGGGCCGTGGTTCGCCGGATCCGGAGAAGCCCCTCGGTGACCTGATCGCCGACGCGCAGTTGGAGGCCCTGGCCCCCGCCGACAAGGGCGGCGCCGAGCTGGCGATCATGAACCCGGGCGGCATCCGCGCCGACCTCGCGTACAAGGCCTCCGGGGCCGAGGGCGACGGCGTGGTGACGTACGGGGAGTCCTTCACGGTCCAGCCGTTCACCAACATGATGAACGTGGTCGACCTGACCGGCGCGCAGCTCGTCACCGCGCTCCAGCAGCAGGTCAGCGGTACGGTCAACGGCCCGAGCCCGAAGATCCTCCAGGTCTCGAAGGGCTTCACCTACACCCTCGACATGACGAAGGCGGGCGCGGACCGCGTCGTCGTCGACTCGGTGCGGCTGAACGGCGCTCCCCTCGACCCGGCCCGCACCTACCGCGTCGCGATGAACGAGTTCCTCGCGGGCGGCGGTGACGGCTTCACCGTCCTGAAGGAGCACAAGAACAAGCTGGTGGGCGCGTCCGACCTGGACTGCTTCAACGCCTACCTGGCGAACAACTCCTCGGCGTCGGCCCCGATCGCCCCGCCGGCGGCGAACCGGATCACCGTCATCAAGTAGTTCGCGTACGTGGTGCGCCCGTGAGGGGCGGTGGGCCGGTGGCCCGCCGCCCCTCACGCGTTCGCGCGGCCCGGCCGCGTCAGTTCAGCCCGTCCAGGAATGCGGCGACGGCCCGGTGGAAGCCCACGGGGTCGCTGAACGGGACGAAGTGGTCGCCGTCCAGCGGGGCGTACGAGGTCCCGGGCCGCCGGGCCACCATCGCGTCGGCCTGCTCCTGGGGCAGGGCGTCGCTGCGGGTGCCGTGGACGAGGAGAGCGGGGCAGTCGCTGCCGAGCCAGGCGTCCCAGTGGTCGCCGCGGCAGCCCTCGATGGAGTCGAGCATGTCCCGGGGGTGGAACGGCATCCGCCAGCCGGTCCCGTCGGGCAGCTTGCGCAGGGCGGCGCCGACGATGCTGCCGCCCACCGGCCCGGCGGCGGCCAGGAGTTCCCCGGTGGTCGGCGCGGTGTAGGGCAGGCCGTCGAGGAAGGAGAACCAGCCGGACTCGGCGGGCTGGACCTCGACGGCGGCGTCCACGCCGATCAGGGCGTGGAACCGGGTGGGGTGGCGGGCGGCCAGGTGGTAGGCGTTGAGCCCGCCGACGGAGTAGCCGAGCAGGGCCACCGGCTCGTGCAGCCCGAGGTGGTCGAGGAGGGCGACGGCATCTCGGACGTACCCCTCGCGGTCGTAGGCGGGGGCCCGGTCGGAGTCGCCGTGGCCCCGCTGGTCGGGGGCGATGACCCGCCATCGGTCGCCGAGTTCCTCGGCGAGGGCCCTGAAGGCGATTCCCTCGGACATGCCCCCGTGCAGCGCGAGCAGCGGGCGGCCGGGGCCGCCGAAGTCCCGGTAGGAGAGCGTGCGGTCGTCGATCTTCAGCTCGTGACGCATGTCCGGGTGCCTTCCGTGGCCGGTGGATCTTCCGATGCGGCTCAGCCTGCCAGGGATTGGGCAAGCGCGGAATACGTTTGTATAGCGCGCTTGCCCAAAGCGGCGCGGCTACGATCCCGCCATGGGAAATCGCGAGGACCTGCTGGCCGGAGCCAGGCGCTGCCTGGAGGAGAAGGGGTACCTGCGCACGACCGTGCGCGACATCGCCACGGCGGCGCGGGTGAGCATGGCCGCGATCGGCTACCACTACGGATCCCGCGAGGCCCTCCTCAACCAGGCGCTGTTCGCCGCCATGGACGACTGGGCGGCCGGCTCGGGCCGGCTCGCCGGCGAGGGCGCCACCACCGAGGAGCGGTACGCCGACACCTGGGACCGCAAGATCCGGGACTTCGGCGAGCTGCGCTGGCTGTGGATCGCCAACATCGAGGCCTTCGTCCACGCCCAGTCCTCCCCCGAACTGCTCGCGGCGCTCGCCGAGGGCCAGCGCCGCTCCCGGCGGATGGTGGCCGCGGCGCTGGCCGGGGTGGCCGAGGACGCCGTGACGGAGGAGGACGTACGGGGCCTCGGATCGGTGCACCTCGCGCTGCTCAGCGGGGTGATGGTGCAGGCCCTGACGGACCCGGAACACGCGCCCGACGGGCATGCGCTCGCCCAAGGCCTGCGCAGAATGGCCGAGTTGCTCGACCGACCCGTTTCTACCGACGGGTAGCAAAGGCGGTCCCGGCACGCCATAATCCCGTCCCATCACTGGGTCGGCAAAGGGGCGGACATGGGCGTGGCACTGGACCGGCGGACTTTCCTCACGGGGGCGGGAGCACTGGCGGCCGTGGCCGCCGCGGGACTGGGGACGGCGACGCCCGCCTCCGCCCACGCCCTCGGCACCGCGGACTGGATGGCCGGACTCGCCGACTCCACCCCGCTCCAGCGGATGACGATCCCCGGCACGCACGACTCCGGCGCCCGCAAGGGCGGCCTCTACGTCGCCTGCCAGAACACCTCGATCGCCCAGCAACTCGACGCCGGCATCCGCTTCCTCGACGTCCGCTGTCGGGTCACCGGCGGCTCGTTCGCCATCCACCACGGTTCGTTCTTCCAGGACCTGATGTTCGGTGACGTGCTCGTCGCCTGCTGGAACTTCCTCGCCGCGCACCCCTCCGAGACCGTCCTGATGCGGGTCAAACAGGAGTACTCCGGCGAAAGCGACGCCACCTTCCGCGCCGTCTTCGACGACTACCTCGACAACCGCGGCTGGCGCCCCCTGTTCCGGATAGGCGACGCGCTGCCCTCCTCGCTGGGCGCCGCCCGCGGCAAGGTGGTCCTCCTCGCCGACAACGGCGGGCTGCCCGGCCTGCGGTACGCCGACGGCAACGTCTTCGACGTCCAGGACGAATGGAACGCCGAGCCCTTCGCCAAGCGCGGCAAGATCGAGAACCACTTCCGGCGGGCCGTGCAGCAGCCCGGCAAGCTGTTCGTCAACTACGTCAGCACCGCTGCCTACATGCCGCCGCGCTGGAACTCCGACCGGCTGAACCCGCAGGTCCACGGCTTCGTCAACGGCGGCGAACTGGCCGGCCGGACCGGCCTGGGCATCGTCCCGATGGACTTCCCCAACACCCGGTCCGGCCTGGTCGAATCACTGATCCGGCACAACTGACGCATCGGGCGGCGGCACCGGAGCCCCCGGTACGCGGAGAACCGCCTCCGTACCGGATCCGCCGTCGGCCGCCGCCCGCAGCTCGGCCGTGCCGCCCGCGCGGTGGACCGTACGGGCCACGATCGACAGCCCCAGGCCGCTGCCGGGCAGGGCGCGGGCCGACGGGGAACGCCAGAACCGTTCGAAGACGTGGGGCAGGTCCTCCGCCGGGATGCCCGGACCGTGGTCCCGCACCGTCAGGACGCCTTCGCGCAGCGACACCTCGACCGCGCCGCCCGGCGGGCTGAACTTCACCGCGTTGTCCAGGACGTTGACCACCGCCCGCTCCAGCGCCGCCGCCTCGCCCCGGACGTACCAGGGCTCCAGATCGGAGCCGAAACGCAGCTCCGGACCGCGCAGCCGGGCCCGGGACAGCGCGGTGTCGGCGATCTCGTGCAGGGCCACCACCCCGAGCGGGGCGTGCGGGGCCGCGTCCGGACGGGACAGCTCCTGGAGGTCCCCGATCAGCGAGGCGAGTTCCGTCATCTGGGCCTTCACCGAGGCCAGCAGCTCCCGCCGGTCCTCGGGCGGGATGGCCCGGCCGGTGTTCTCGCTGCGGGCCAGCAGCTCGATGTTCGTCCGCAGCGAGGTGAGCGGCGTGCGCAGCTCGTGCCCGGCGTCGGCGATCAGTTGGGCCTGCCGCTCCTGGGAGGAGGCCAGCGCCGCCGTCATCGAGTTGAAGGACCGCGACAACCGGGCGATCTCGTCGTCGCCCTCGTCGGGGATCCGCACCGTGAGGTCCTCGGTCCGGGCGACGTGCTCGACGGCCGCCGTCAGCTCGTCGACCGGCCGCAGCCCCGTACGGGCCACCCACAGGCCCGCCGCGCCCGCACCCACGATGCCGATGCCCGACACCACGAGCAGGATCCAGGCCAGCGTCGACAACGGATCGTCGACGTCCGCGGCCGGCTTGGCGATGGAGATCCCGAAGTACTGGCCGGCGGGCGTCTGCCGCTTCAGCGTCAGGACGCGCATCTCGACACCGTCGGTGGTCTTCACGTCGTGCAGGGTCTCCTCCCGCACGCCCGCGGCGATCTCCTTGTCGACGGCGGTGACCGGCAGGCCGGTCCGCCCGCTCACCCAGCAGCGCGTGCCGTCGGCCAGCACCAGCTGGACGGTCGCGCCCAGGTTCTCCGCGACCTGCTGCTCCGGCTGCCGCACCCGGGTCACGCAACCGTCGCGCAGGGTGCGGCCCACCTCGGCGCTCACGTCCGTCGCCATCAGGGAACGGTCGAGCTGCTCGCTGAGCTGCGACTTGACCATCACCCAGGACACGCCGGCGACGGCCGCGACGGCCACCGCCACCGCGACCGTCACCAGCAGCGCGATCCGTGAGCGCAGCGGCAGCGCGCGGAACCGGGCGGCCGGCGTCACTCGGGACCGCCGTCGCCCGGGCGCAGCACGTAGCCCACCCCGCGCACGGTGTGCACCAGGCGCGGTTCGCCGCCCGCCTCGGTCTTGCGGCGCAGGTACATCACGTACACGTCCAGGGAGTTCGAGCTGGGCTCGAAGTCGAAGCCCCAGACCGTCTTGAGGATCTGCTCGCGGGTCAGGACCTGACGCGGGTGCGCGAGGAACATCTCCAGCAGCGTGAACTCCGTACGGGTCAGCTCCACCGGGCGCCCGCCCCGGACGACCTCGCGGGTCGCGAGGTCCATGCGCAGGTCGCCGAAGACCAGCGCGTCCTCGTGGCCGCCGCCCCCGCCCGGCCGCGGCGCGGCGTACGCGCTGCGCCGCAGCAGGGCGCGGACGCGGGCGAAGAGCTCGTCCAGCTCGAACGGCTTGACGAGGTAGTCGTCCGCGCCCGCGTCCAGGCCGGTGACGCGGTCGCCGACGGTGTCGCGGGCGGTGAGCATCAGGATCGGCGTGACGCCGCCGGCGGCGCGCAGCCTGCGGGCCGCCGTCAGCCCGTCCATGCGGGGCATCTGGATGTCGAGGACGATCAGGTCCGGGTCGTAGGAGGCGGCCCGCTCCAGCGCGTCGAGGCCGTCCACCGCCGTCTGGACGTCGTACCCCTCGAAGGCGAGGCTGCGGCGCAGGGCCTCCCGTACGGCCGGCTCGTCGTCGACGACGAGGATGCGCTGCTGGTCGCCTTCGGCGGCGTTCATCTCGGGTCCCCCAGGGGTGGTGGTCGGCCATGGAATGCGGTGCGTGACGGCGCTTCCCAGCGTCGCACGGGCCGGCCGGTGGAGGTCTCAGGAGACCGGTGGACGTCTCAGAAGGAGGTGCCGAAGCCGTCGTTGCCGGTGTTCCCCGAGCCGTTGCCGGTGCTGTCGCCGCCCGAGCCGGTGCCGCTCCCGCCGCCGCGCAGCGAGGCGAGGTCGGCCTTGATGGTGTTCACCGGGATCGCGAAGCCCAGGCCGACGCTGCCCGCGCTCGCGCTGTCGGAGGAGGGGGAGTAGATCGCGGAGGGCATGCCGACGATCTCGCCGTTCATGTTGACCAGGGCGCCGCCTGAGTTGCCCGGGTTCAGCGAGGCGTCCGTCTGGATGGCCTTGTACGAGGTGGTGTTCGAGCCGGTGTCCCCGTTGAACTGCTGACCGTCGTACGAGAACGGCCAGCCGCCCTGCCCGCGCTGCGGGGACTGCTGCCGCTCGGACTTCGGGACGTTCACCTCCCGGCCCAGTGCGGAAACGATCCCGCTGGTGACCGTGCCGGTGAGCCGGTCGGGGGAGCCGATGGCGACGACCTCGTCTCCGACCTTCAGCCCGTCGGAGTTGCCGAGCGAGGCGGGCTTGAGGCCGCTCGCGCCCTGGAGCTTGATGAGTGCGAGGTCCTTGTCGGGGTCGGTGCCGACGGTCCGGGCGGTGTACTTCTTCCCGTCGCTCATCGTCACCTGGATCTCGGAGGCGCCGTCGATGACGTGGTTGTTCGTGACGATCTCGCCGTCGGCGGTGATCACGATGCCGGAGCCGGTGCCCTGCCCGGACCCGGTGCGGGTGTCGATCCGCACGACGGACGGGCTGACCTGCTCGGCGACCCCCGTGACGGTGCCGGTGTTCGACTGCGACACGTTGGAGGCGTTCACCCCGCCGGAGCCGACGCCGCCGCCGACCAGGAACTGCTGCACGACCGTCGCCGTCCCGCCGCCGATCACGGCCGCCGCCAGGGCGACGGCGACCAGCAGCGCGACCGGCCGCTTGGCTCGGACGGCGTGCGCGGGACCGCCCTGCGGGACTGCCTCGGGATCGGGCCAACCCGCGGCGGGCGACACCGTCTCGCCCGGGACGACCGGCGGCTGGTGCGCCTCGTGCCAACCGGGCGCGCCGGGCGGCGGGTACGCGGGCGGCGGCGGGTAGCCGCCCGCCCCGGCGTCCTGCGCCATGCGCTCACGACCCCGCTGCCAGTCCTCGCCGAACGGCGGGTACTGGCCCGGGCTGTTCTCCTGCGGGTACTCGCCTTCGCGGCGGAAGCTGTCGGTCATGTCTCCGACTGTCCCCGGGGATCATGAGAGCTTCCTGAGTCCCGGCTGAGAAGCCCGACAGAACCTCGTATGCCCGATATAAAGCCCGGGGGTGCGAGGGTGGTGCGGTCGGCGCCGGCCGGCCGGGCCGTCGGTCAGCGACAGCCGCAGGAGCGGCGCACGACCAGTGCCGAGGGGAACTGCTTCAGCCGCTCGCGGCGCGAGCCGGTCACGCGCAGCGCGTCGTCCAGGACGAGGTCCACGGCCGCGCGGGCCATCGCCGGACGGTCCGAGGCGATCGTGGTCAGCGGCGGGTCCGTCAGCGCCGCCTCCTTCACGTCGTCGAAGCCGGCGACCGCCAGCTCCCCGGGCACGTCGATGCGCAGCTCGCGGGCGGCCCGCAGGACGCCGATGGCCTGGTCGTCGGTGGCGCAGAAGATCGCCGGCGGGCGGTCCGGCCCCGACAGGACCTCCAGGGCGACCCGGTACGCGTCGTAGCGGTTGTACGGGGCCTGGAACAGCCGGCCCTCCACCGAGCGGCCGGATTCGAGCATGGCCCGGCGCCAGCCCTCGACGTGGTCGGCCACCGGGTCACCGACCTCGGGGGTGTTCTCCACCCCGCCCAGGCAGGCGACGTACGGGTGCCCGTGCTCCAGCAGGTGACGGGTGGCGAGCTGTGCGCCGCCGATGTCATCGGTGACGACGGCGACGTCGTCGATGGCCTCGGGGCGCTCGTGCAGCAGCACGATCCGCGCGTCCCACGCCTCGATCTCGGACGCCGCGCGCTCGCTCATGCCCTGGCTGACCAGGATCAGCCCGGAGACGCGCATCCCGAGGAAGGCCCGCAGGTAGTGGACCTCGCGCTCGTCGCGGTAGTCGGAGTTCCCGACCAGCACCATCTTTCCGCGCTCGGCGGCGGCCTGCTCGACCGCGTGCGCCATCTCCGCGAAGAACGGCTGCCGCGCATCCGGGACGATCATGCCTATGAGGTCGGTGCGCCGGGACGCCATCGCCTGCGCGACCCGGTCCGGGCGGTAGCCCAGGTCCTTGATCGCGGCGAGTACACGCTCGCGCGTGGCCGGGGCAACCGGCCGGGGTCCGTTGTTGATGACGTAGCTCACGACGGCGGTAGAGGTACCCGCAAGTCGCGCCACGTCATCCCGCGTCACCTTGGCCACGCGCGGCAGTCTACGCGGGGTGACCTACCTCTGGGCAGGGCGTCCGGCCGAGTGGATGCTCACAGCCGGTTCCTCCGTCCGGGGGAGGTCGCGCCGCTCGGCGGGCTCCGCCGCGCCGCCCGGTCCGGCGGCCGCCTTCGCCGCCGCCTCGGCCGCCGCCCGCTCGACCTTCTCGGGGGTGACGAAGCGGTAGCCGACGTTGCGGACCGTCCCGATCAGCGACTCGTGCTCGGGCCCGAGCTTGGCGCGCAGGCGCCGTACGTGCACGTCGACGGTGCGGGTGCCACCGAAGTAGTCGTACCCCCACACCTCCTGGAGGAGCTGCGCGCGGGTGAAGACCCGGCCCGGGTGCTGGGCGAGGTACTTCAACAGCTCGAACTCCTTGAAGGTCAGGTCCAGGACCCGGCCCTTCAGTTTCGCGCTGTACGTCGCCTCGTCGACCGACAGGTCGCCGTTGCGGATCTCCATCGGGGAGTCGTCGGAGCCCAGCTGCCGGCGGCCCGTGGCCAGCCGCAACCGCGCCTCGACCTCGGCCGGACCGGCGGTGTTGAGGAGGACGTCGTCGATGCCCCAGTCGGCGGTGACGGCCGCGAGGCCGCCCTCCGTGACGACGAGGATCAGCGGACAGCCCGGTCCGGTGGAGCGGAGCAGCTGGCACAGGGACCGGACCTGGGGGAGGTCGCGGCGGCCGTCGACGAGGATCACGTCCGCCCCGGGGGTGTCCACCAGGGCGGGGCCCTCGGCCGGTGCGACCCGGACGTTGTGCAGCAGCAGGCCGAGTGCGGGCAGCACCTCGGTCGACGGCTGCAGGGCGTTGGTCAGCAGCAGGAGGGAACTCATGCCCGATCACCTGCCCAGCTCCGGTGGCCGTGCACGTGCACGGTTCGCTGGTCCATCACGTCGGTTCCTCCTCGGTCCCGTCCCGGGGGTACCTCCCAGCGGTGGCTGGGGGAGTGAGCGGTACTGCTTCGTACGTCTGCCAGGCGCCCGCCCGGCCCCCGCGCCCTGGGGTCCGGATGGATACCACTGTTCTCGGTCCGTTCAACGTGCTGAAAGCACAAAAGGACCCGGGGGCTACGTTGCCCGGATCCTCTACCCCGCCAGAGTAGCCCACCTCTCCTTGCGGGGCCGAGGTCTCTCGTGAACCGCATTCTGTGGTTCCCACCACGCCTTCCTCCGGTGTATGCCCCGGTTTCACCGGATCGGTGGACCCCCGCACGGGAACCGGGGCGCACCCGGGGCGCGTCGGGGTACGCCGGGGGTCGGGGCAGGAGGGGTCATCATGGAGGCCGACGGTAGAGAGCCGACGGGGCGACGATAGGAGCTGCAGTGGCAACCGGAACCATCCGCTACTGGGCGGCGGCCAAGGCCGCGGCCGGGACGGCGGAGGAGCCGTACTCGGCACGCACACTGGCCGAGGCGCTCGACGCCGTGCGGGAACGCCACCCGGGAGAGCTGACACGGGTCCTGCTGCGCTGCTCCTTCCTCGTGAACGAGGAGCCCGTGGGCAAGCGTCCGCACGACGCCGTCCTGCTGACCGAGGGGGGCACCGTAGAGGTGCTCCCGCCCTTCGCGGGCGGGTGAACGGGAACCGATGAGCACTCCGGAAGAACAGCAGCGCGGGCAGCAGCAGGCCGCCGGCGAGCAGGATCCCTGGACCCAGACCTGGCAGGGCGAGACCTGGGACACCAGCTACCAGCCGGTGCAGCCGCCGCTGGGCTCGGTGCCGGGGCAGCCGGTGGCGCCGGAGGGGTGGTTCCGCGAGGAGTCCGCGCCGCAGCAGGAGGCGCAGCACCAGCAGCAGGGGCACCAGCAGTCGCAGCAGCACCAGCACCAGCAGCAGGGGCCGCAGCAGGGGCACCAGCAGCATCAGGAGCCGCAGCAGGATTGGGGCGTGCCGCAGGCCGCTCCCGCGCCTTGGCCCTCGGAGCCCGTTGCCGAGCAGACGGCGTACCTGCCGCCCTACCCCGGACCGGCCGCGCCTCAGGCGCAGCAGCCGCAGCAGCCGGTGGCGCCGGAGGGGTGGTTCCGCGAGGAGTCCGCGCCTCAGCAGCCGCATCAGCATCAGCAGCAGCACCAGCCTCAGCAGCAGTCGCAGGACTGGGGTGCCCCGCCGGCCGCCGACCAGTGGCCCGCCGACCCGCGCACGTCCGGTGGGACCGGCTTCGGAGCCGGTCCCGGGGTCGGTTCGGGCACCGGTGCCGCGCCCGGGACCGCCGCCGAGCAGACGGCGTACCTTCCGCCGTACCCCGGCCCCGCGGTCGCGCAGGACCCCCCGCAGCAGCCGGTGGCGCCGGAGGGGTGGTTCCGCGAGGAATCCGCGCCTCAGCAGCAGCACCAGCCTCAGCAGCCGCAGCAACAGCAGCCCCGGCACGCGCAGCCCCGGCACGCGCAGCCGCAGCCCTGGGAAGCGGAGTCCGCGGCCTACCCGCCGCCCGCGCCCGACGCCGCCGCCGAGCAGACGGCGTACCTTCCGCCGGTCCGTGAAGGCGCCGCCGAGCAGACCGCGTACCTTCCGCCGGTGCGTGAGGGTGCCGCCGAGCAGACGGCGTACCTTCCGCCGGTGCGTGAAGGCGCGGCCGAGCAGACGGCGTACCTTCCGCCGGTGCGTGAAGGCGCGGCCGAGCAGACCGCGTACCTTCCGCCCTACCCGGGCCCCGGCGCGGCCGAGGCGGGCGCCGCCGCCCCCGCCGCCGGTGGGCCCGCTCCCGCGCCGGCGGCCGGCGGACCCGCCGCCGAGTACTCCCCTCCGACCCTGGGCGGCAACACCATCCGCGCCGTCGACCCCGCCCAGGCCCGCGCCGAGGGCCGCTCGCCGATCATCGACCCCGGTCCGCAGTCGGCCATACTGACGGCCGCCCTCGGGCTGCTGCTGGCCGTGGCCGCCGCGTTCGGTGACTTCGCCCTGCTGCTCCCGCTGGTCGCCCTCCAGGCACTCACCGCGGCCGGCTGGTTCCGCCTGAACGGCATGTGGCCCGCCCGTCAGGGCATCGCCCTCGCCTTCCTCGGAGCCCTCGTCGCGGACGCGGCGGTGCTCGCCGTGGACAGTACGTACGGCCCCGGCGCGATCATCGGCACCCTCGGCGCCTGGGTGCTGCTCACGCTGGTCCTCCAGCTGCGCAGCCACGCGGACCCCGACGAGCGCATGTACGGGCTGATGGCCTCGGTGGCCTCCGCGGCGCTGGCCATCGCCTGCGCGGGCTTCCTCGCGGCCGACGGCGAGGCCGTGAGCGTGGGCGCGGCGGCCGTCGCCGTGGCCGTGTTCACAAGGGCGCTGCCGCTGCCCACCCTGCCCTCCGTCGCCGTGTCGCTGGGTGCGGCGACGGGTGCGGGCATCGCGGTCGGGACCGTCACCGGAACGGGCGCGGGCGGGGCGCTGATCGGCCTGGCGGCCGGGATCTGCGCGCTGATCGGCCTGCGGGTGGCGGCGTACGACTACCCGTCGAAGTTCGTCCACATGACCGCCGGTGTCGCGCTGCCGCTGGCCGTCGCGGCTCCCGCCGTGTACCTGATCGGCAGGGTGGTGGGCTGACGCGGGCACCGGCGCGGCCGGCCGGCGGCCTCACGCCGCCCCCACGGCCGGTCATGGTCAACTAGAACGCACGTACCGACTAGTAGGGGGAGGGCACGTGCGTTTCCTGCGCGTCGTCTTGATCATCGCAGTGGTCCTGGGGGCCTTGTTCGTGGGCGCCGACCGATGGGCGGTCGGTTACGCCGAGGAGCGGCTGGCCGAGCGCATCCAGGCGCGGCAGGGGGCCGGCGGCACGGCGGAGGTCGAGATAGAGGGCTTCCCGTTCCTGACGCAGGCCCTCAGCCACGACCTGGACCGGGTCAACCTGAAGCTGACCGGTGTCGAGGCCACCGCGGACGGTCGCAAAACGCGCCTGTCGCAGATCGACGCGAGCTTCCGCGAGGTGAAGCTGAACGGCGACTACACCGGCGGCACGGCCCGGCGGGCCGAGGGCACGGCGCTGATCTCCTACGAGGACCTCACCAAGGCCTCCCAGAACGGCGTGGTCCTGACCTACGGCGGAACGCCCGGCAAGGTGAAGGTCACCGCGACGCTGGAGTTCCTCGGCCAGTCCCTGACCCGGCACGTGGTGTCGACCGTCACCCTCGTCGACGCGAAGGACGGCAAGGGCGGCAAGATCGTCCGGGTGCGCGCGGACGAGGTTCCGGGTGAGGGCATCCCCGGGATCGAGCGCGAGGTCCGCAAGCGGACCGACTTCGACCGCAACGTCGACGGCGGCCTGCCGGCCGGTCTCGGCCTCTCCGCGCTGACGGCGGACGAGGCCGGTGTGCACCTCACCCTGACGGGCACGGACGTGGTGTTGGCCGGATCGTGAGACAGCACGGTCCGATCCGCAGATGGACGGGCCGTACGAGGAGCCCCGGGGGCCGCGCGGCGGCCCGCCGGGGCTTTCTCATCCCACCATTCGGACGATCCTGTCTCGACATATGACACGCCGGTGACAGGGCGGCCGATTCGTCCCTACGATCCATGCCTATGAAGCATCAGCAGGCGGACCTCACGAAGCGGCGGGCAGTAGACCTGTGTCGCGTCGCCGCCATGCTCTGTCGCTCCATGTAGCGGTGTGAGCCTTCCGCTCCACCGGCCGGACGACGGCCCTTCAGCCGCGTGACCGCACCCGCCTCCCGCCCCCTGACGCCTCCCCGCGCAGGGTCCGCGCGTGACACCCGGAACGGCGCGCAACCGCACTGCCAGCCCCGCAGCAGCACCAGCACCACCCCGCCGCACACTGCCCCGGAGGAGAACATCATGAGCCGCAGCGACGTCCTCGTAGACGCCGACTGGGTCGAGGCCCACCTGAACGACGCCGACGTCGTCATCGTCGAGGTGGACGAGGACACGTCCGCCTACGACAAGAACCACATCACCAACGCCGTCCGGATCGACTGGAAGAGCGACCTCCAGGACCCGGTGCGCCGCGACTTCGTGGACCAGGAGGGCTTCGAGAAGCTCCTCTCCGCCAAGGGCATCTCCAACGACGACACCGTCGTCCTCTACGGCGGCAACAACAACTGGTTCGCGTCCTACGCCTACTGGTACTTCAAGCTCTACGGCCACCAGGACGTCCGCCTCCTCGACGGCGGCCGCAAGAAGTGGGAGCTCGACTCCCGCGACCTGGTCGACGGCAAGGACGTCCCGAACCGCCCGGCCACCACGTACAAGGCCAAGGCCCAGGACACCTCGATCCGCGCCTTCCGTGACGACGCCGTCGCCGCGATCGGCACGAAGAACCTGGTCGACGTCCGCTCGCCCGACGAGTTCTCCGGCAAGCTGCTCGCGCCGGCGCACCTTCCGCAGGAGCAGTCGCAGCGCCCGGGACACATCCCGAGCGCCCGCAACATCCCGTGGTCGAAGAACGCCAACGACGACGGCACCTTCAAGTCGGACGAAGAGCTGACCGCCCTCTACCAGGCCGAGCAGGTCGACCTGGCGAAGGACACCATCGCCTACTGCCGCATCGGTGAGCGCTCCGCGCTCACCTGGTTCGTGCTGCACGAGCTCCTGGGCCAGGAGAACGTCAAGAACTACGACGGCTCGTGGACCGAGTACGGCTCGCTGGTCGGCGTGCCGATCGAGCTCGGCCCCAACAAGTAACCCTGCCGGGCGCGCAGGGCACCCATCAGCCAGTAGCAGTACCTCTCCAGGACAGGACAGAGAACATGTGTGGAGCACAGATCGGCGGGCCCGACCTCGCGACGCTGAAGCCCGGTGAGACCGCCATCCAGGGCCAGATCACGAAGGGTGGCGAGCCGGTGTCCGGCTACGTCCGCCTGCTGGACTCGACCGGTGAGTTCACCGCCGAGGTCCCGACCTCGGCCACCGGCCAGTTCCGCTTCTACGCGGCCACCGGTTCCTGGACCCTGCGCGCGCTCGTGCCGGGCGGCACGGCCGACCGCAACGTCGTGGTCGCCGAGTCCGGCGGCGTGACGGACGTGGCCATCGCGGTCTGAGCACCGCACGGCACGACGATTGACCGGCCGAAGGGCCGCACCCCCGGGGGTTGGACGCCACTGGAACGGGGTGCGGCCCTTCGTGCCGTCCGGGGGCGTCGGTCCGGGGCGTTCGTGCCGGGTCGCCCGCACCGAGCTGCTCGTACCGGGTCGTCCGTGCGGGGTCGTTCGCGTCGCCGCGGACCTACCCTGGAGGTATGTACGCCCGGCGCCGACGCGCCTACTTCCTGCTCATGGGCGGATGCCTGTTCCTGTTCGTCTCCGCCTGGTCCTTCGTGCGCCTGTGGTCGGTGGAGGCCGCGGTGGCCCTCTGCGTGGTCGCCATGGTGATCCCGCCGGTCGCCGCGATGGTCGCCAACCGGCGCGGCCCCGACGACCGCTGGTGGGACGACCCCTCCGGCGATCGGAAATCGGACGAATGGTGGGACGAACTGGACGGAAAGCGGCGTCGGGACGAATGAAACCCGCCTATATAAAAACGTAATAAGGGTTCGGTACAACTACTTCCGGTCGAGGTCCGTCTTGGCTGTGCGCGGGTAAACCACCCGGCGCCTCAGTCCTGTGGGGGGACCTCCCTTGGAACAACAACAGACCGTGCCCGAGCTGCCCATACCGGGGGAGAAGGCGCCGGAATCAGGCACTTCGGAGTTTCCGGCCGCGAATTCGGACGACGCACCCGCCGAAAACTCCCCGAGGCGCCGCCGGCGCGGGCGTACGGCGCTCCTGATCGCCTCCGCGCTCGTCCTCGGCGCCCTGGCCGGCACGGTCACCGGTTACGCGATCCAGTACCACCGCGAACCGACCCCCCTGCCCCCGCTGGCGCAGCGGGAGTTGGACACACCGAAGCCGCTGGCCGCGGACGGTACGACGACGCTCAAGTCGATCAACGCCAACCGTTGGCACAAGAGTGACGGTGACCTGACGGAGCTGTTGCTGGAGCCGCCGCCGGGCGCGAAGGTGCAGGAATCGCCGGGCTACGAGTCCCTCGACTACTTCGCGGCCGGGTACGAGAACCCGGAAGAGGCCCTGCGGGACTTCGTCACGGGCGGCCTTCGCCGGATCGCGCTGACCTCGTGGTCCACGAACGACCGCTATTACGTCACCGTCCGGCTCATTCAGTTCAGGGACCGCGAAAGCGCGGACGGGTACCTGCAGGGTTACAGCGCGGGCATGTCGAGCGCGCGGCGCGCCGGCAATCCCGGCGTGTCCGTTCCCGGAGTGCCCGACGACCTCGGTCACGCCTGGGTGGACTCGAAGGTGCAGCAGGAGCCGGGCTACGAGGCGTACCGCAGCTCACGGGCCCTCGTCCGGCGCGGTGACGTGCTCCTGGAGATCTTCTACAACGACAACCGGGGCGGAAACATCGCCGAATCGAACGTCATCGACCTGGCCAAGCGACAGCTGGAGCGACTGTGACCGAGCCGACGAACGACACGACGACGGATCCGATCGCCCCCGCCACTCCCTCGGCGACGGAGCCCACACCGGCTCGGGCCACGGTGGCCGCCCCCGACGCCCCGACCGGGAGCCGCGTCAAGGTCGGACCGCTGGTGGTCGGCGTGCTCAGCCTCGCCGTCCTGGTGGGTTCCGGGGTCTGGGCGTCCGCGACCGTGGAGGACGCCGACCGCAGCGCGCCCACCGCCTACTGGGCCGCCGCCGGGACGGAGCCGCGCGAGGCGCCCGAGCCGCCGAGCGTGCCCGCGAACGAGATGGCGGCCAAGCTGCTGCCGGTGCCGTCGAGCTACGAACTCGGACCCGACTTCGGCAGCGAGGGCAACGACTTCGTCGTCTCGGGCGCCCAGGCCGTCGAGGGACTCAAGGAGATCCGCAAGGGGCTGTCCACCGCGGAGCGCAAGAAGCGTGACGAGGTGCTGGCCGAACTCGACCTCAAGGGCCGGGCGGGGCGCACCTACACGAAGTGGGCCGGCAACTTGACCGTCGAGGTGAGGATCCTGCAGGCCGACCCGAAGGCCGTGAACTCCTTCGCCGGGGCCTCGAAGGCGTTCCTGGAGATCGTCGGCGACAAACGCGACGCCCCGAAGGTGGAGGGCTACCCGGACGCCAAGTGCGCGCTGGTGGCAGTGGGCGAGGAGAAGAAGGAAAAGATCGAGTCCATGTACTGCATCGCCGTCGAAGGCGACGTGATGGTCGACTTCCGTGCCTACGGCCCCAGATCCGGCTTCTACACCACGGACGCGATCGATTTCCTCACGAGGCAGCTGCGCCACCTGAAGTCCCCCGGGGAGTCCGCGTGACCGAGCAGCACACCGACCCGGCGGAAACGATTCCGCAGGCCACCCCGGCCCCGGCCACCCCGCCGCCGGCCGCCACCGAGCCGCCGGCCACCGGGGCGGCCGCCCCGGCGATCCCGGCCCCGGCCCCGGTAACCCCCGCGGACACGGCCCCGGCCCCGGCCCCGGTCACCCCCGTCGACGCGGACGCCGCCCCGGCCGCCCCCGCGCCGCCCGCCAAGGACCGCCGCAAGCTGTTCGCGTTCCTGCGGTGGAGCGCCGCCGTGCTCGTCTTCGCCGCCGCCGGCGCGGGCGCCGCGTACGGTCTCGTCCAGCCCGACCGCACCGACCTCCCCGGGCTCGCCACGCTCGACGACGGCCGCTGGGAGTACCCGACCCTGGCCAAGCCGACGCTGCCGCCGGGTGCCCCGCTGCCCTTCGCCGCGGACAACGAGGACGGCACCCACTACGCCGGCCTCACCCAGCTGCTGCTGCCCGCGCCGAAGGGCTCCGTACCGGACCCCGGGCTGAAGCTGGAGAAGGACTCCGTCGTCACCGTGGACACCCTCATGGAGGAGTACGAGGGCACCGCGCGCGAGAAGCTGAAGGAAGGCCTCGCGAACGACGGCCTGCGCCAGATCGTGGGCCGCGGCTGGACCACCCCCGACGGCACCCGCACCCGTGTCTACCTGCTGCGATTCCACTCGTCCGGCTTCGCGGACGCCTTCCCGGGCTGCGGCGCCGACATGAACCTCAGCGGCGTCAACCGCATCGAGGCGGACAGCGTCTGGGGCAAGGCCAAGGTCGACCAGCAGGCCCCCGACACCACCGGCGTGACCGTCCTGGAGGAATCCGCGCCGGTCGGCGACGAGCAGGTCAGGGCCGCGTGCGTGCAGTCCGGCGACCTCCGGGCCGTGATCCTGCAGACCCGCAAGGGCGAGGTGCCCGCCGTCCCGCTCCACCAGACGGTGATCCTCCAGCACCAGCTGCTGGGCTGACCCGCCGGACGGCGTACGGCCACCTCGCAGAGTGCGCCGGTCCGCGGGCCAGTAGGCTTGGGGACCGGCCCGTACCCCGCCATCGAATCCTCCCGAGGAGCACCCCGTGCTTGAGGCAGTCTTCACCTCCCTGCTGGTCCTGGTCTGCGTCGGCGTCATGGCCTTCACGGTCCTGGCCGTCAAGAAGCTGTACCAGGGTCAGCGCTGAGCGTCCGAGCAGCCGACCACCCCGGAACCCCTCGAACAGATCGCCTGAGCAGCCAACCATGATCCAGATCCCCTCCGACCTGAACCCGGGCCTCGTCCCCCTCGCCTTCCTCCTCGGAAACTGGGAGGGCGCCGGAGTCTTCGACTTCCCCGGCGAGGAGAAGTGCAACTTCGGCCAGGAAGTCGTCTTCAGCCACGACGGCCGGGACTTCCTGGAGTACACCTCCCACACGTGGGTCCTCGACGCCGAGGGCAACAAGGTGCGCCCGCTGGAGTCCGAGTCGGGCTACTGGCGCATCGACGCGGACCGCAAGGTCGAGATCGTCATGGTCCGCGACCAGGGCGTCGTCGAGGTCTGGTACGGCGACCTCGCCCACCAGAAGCCGCAGATCGACGTCGTCACGGACGCGGTCGCCCGCACGGCCGCCTCCGGCCCGTACAGCGGCGGCAAGCGCCTCTACGGGTACGTGAAGAGCGACCTCATGTGGGTCGGCGAGAAGGCCACGCCCGAGGTCGAGCTGCGCCCGTACATGTCGGCGCAGCTGAAGAAGGTCGTCACCCCGGAGGAGATCGCCGACATGGCGCGCAACCTGCCGGAGCTCCCGGAGGACGGCATCGCCTTCTTCCGCTGAGCCGTCGGCCGGCTCGCGCCGGCCGCCGTCCGGGCGGACAGTCGTACGAAACGAAGGGGACCGCGGACTCGACCGCGGTCCCCTTCGCGCGCTTACACTGGCCGGGTGGTGAGCACCGACTGGAAGAGCGACCTGCGGCAGCGCGGATACCGGCTGACACCGCAGCGACAGCTTGTGCTGGAGGCGGTCGACGCCCTGGAACACGCCACCCCGGACGAGATCCTCGTCGAGGTGCGCAGGACGGCCTCCGGGGTGAACATCTCGACCGTCTACCGGACCCTGGAGCTCCTGGAGGAGCTGGGCCTGGTCTCGCACGCCCACCTCGGGCACGGCGCCCCCACCTACCACCTCGCCGACCGGCACCACCACATCCACCTCGTGTGCCGGGACTGCACCGGGGTGATCGAGGCGGACCTGGACGTCGCCGCCGAGTTCACGGCGAAGCTGCGGGCCGACTTCGGCTTCCGGACCGACATGAAGCACTTCGCGATCTTCGGGCTGTGCGAGGAGTGCGCCGCCCGCCGCGCGGCGGACGCCCGCCCCGAGCTGCCCTGACCCCGGGGAGCGCCCCGGACGCCGCGCCGGCGGGGTCGTAGGCTTGGTGGCATGACCAGCAGCCCCTTGCTCCATCTCCCCGGCGCCGTACAGGCCGAAGGCCGTGACGAGGGCGTCGCCGCCCACTACGGAGAGCTCTACGGCGAACAGCGCGCCCTCGCCGACGGCCGAGGCTTCGTCGACCTCTCCCACCGCGGTGTCGTCACCGTCACCGGGGCGGACCGGCTCAGCTGGTTGCACCTGCTGATCACCCAGCACGTCACCGACCTCCCCGCCGGCCAGGCGACCGAGGCGCTGATCCTCTCCGCGAACGGCCACATCGAGCACGCCCTCTACCTCGTCGACGACGGGGAGACGACCTGGGCGCACGTCGAGCCCGGCACCCAGGACGCCCTGATCGGCTACCTGGAGGCCATGAAGTTCTTCTACCGCGTCGAAGTCGCCGACCGCACCGCCGACTTCGCCGTCGTCCACCTCCCGGCCGGTTCGATCACCGAGATCGCCAAGGACCTCGCCGTGCGCGAGACCCCGCACGGGCGCGACGTCTTCCTCCCCCGTGACGGGCTGGAGGCCTTCGCGGCCGCGCACGGCCCGGCCGCCGGCCTCCTCGCCCACGAGGCCCTGCGCGTCGAGGCGCACCGGCCGCGCGTCGGCCAGGAGACCGATCACCGCACCATCCCGCACGAGCTGGGCTGGATCGGCACCGCCGTCCACCTCCAGAAGGGCTGCTACCGCGGCCAGGAGACCGTCGCCCGCGTCCACAACCTGGGGAAGCCGCCGCGCCGGCTGGTCTTCCTGCACCTGGACGGCTCCGAGGTACTCCTCCCCGCGCACGGCACGCCCGTCCGGCTCGCCGCGGACGGCGAGGAGGGACGTCAGCTCGGCTTCGTGACCACCGCGGTGCGCCACCACGAGCTGGGCCCGATCGCCCTCGCCCTGGTCAAGCGGAACGTCCCCGTGGACGCCCCGCTGCTCGTCGGGACCACCGCCGCCGCGCAGGAGGTCGTCGTGGCGCCGTAGCGCCTAGACGTCGATGACGATGGTGAACGGGCCGTGGTTGGTCAGCGAGACCCGCATGTCCGCGCCGAACCGGCCCGTCTCCACCGTCGCGCCCAGCGCCCGCAGTTGTGCCACGACCTCGTCGACCAACGGCTCGGCGACCGGGCCGGGCGCGGCCGCGTTCCAGGTGGGGCGTCGGCCCTTGCGGGCGTCCCCGTAGAGCGTGAACTGGGAGATCACCAGCAACGGGGCGTCGATGTCGCTGCAGGACTTCTCCGCCTCCAGGATCCGTACGGACCACAGCTTGCGCGCCAGCACCGCGGCCTTCTCCGGGGTGTCGTCGTGGGTCACCCCCACCAGGACGCACAGCCCTTCGCCGACGATCTCGCCGACCGTCTCCCCGGCCACGATCACGCTCGCGCCGTCCACCCTCTGCACCACTGCTCGCATACCACCTGTGTACCAGGCGTGCACCCGTCCGGGGCCGAACGGGTGCAGTGGGACTGCGTCGACACCACGGAGAGTGGCACGATGCACGCAGGCGGTGCCCCCAGCACCGGTCGAGGGGACGGATACGAACGATGAACACCTCTGGTACCTCCGCACCTGCACCCGCGTCACTCGCGTCGCCCGCCGCCGGGCGACCCCCCGCACAGCGCACCGGCGACGGCCAGGGCACGAACCCCCTGACCGGCGCCGCCACCGCGCTCGGCCTGCCGGAGCTGCGCGCGCTGCGCCGCGACGCGCAGCGCGACGAGGCCGACCTGAGCTACGTACGCAGACTCCTGCAGGGCCGCATCGACATCCTGCGCGCCGAACTGGCCCGCCGGACGGACCCCGAGACGCCGGTGGTCGACCGGCTGTCCGAGATCCTCGCCGACGCGCCGTCGAGCCGCCGGCCGTCCGCCCGTCACGTCACGCTCGGCACCCCCCACAACGAGGAGTTCCGGCTCCTGGCGGCCGAGATGCTCTCCGAGGTGGAGCTGTCCGACCTGGACGCCCGCACCGATGCCGAACTGCACGACGCGATGGGCCGTCTGGTCCGTTACGAACAGCAGGTCTCGCGGCGCCGGCAGCAGCTCCAGCGGCTGGCGGACGATTCCAGCGCGGAGATCACCCGCCGCTACCGGGAGGGCGAGGCACAGGTGGACGACCTGCTGGCCTAAGGGCTGTCGCCCGCGGGTGACGCCGGGACCTGACGCCGGGTCCGACGCCCGGCCCCGGGGCGGTACGGGACGCCTCCCGGGTGGGGCCGTGCGCGCCGGTCCCGCGCGGGCCGGCCCGCGCCCCGGCCGGGTGGGCGGCGCGTAATTCGGGCGACCCCGGCCGCCGGGGCGGTTAGCGTGAGCCGTTATGAGCGCTGACGTCCGCCCGATCACCGCGTCCGAGATCCCCGACTGGTTGCAGGCCCTGAACACCGGCTTCCTCACCGCGACCCGGGTGACGGAAACCGACGTGGCCCAACGGGCCGAGCACAGTGACCTGGCCCGCCTCCAAGGCGCCTTCGACCGGGACACGGGCCGCTGCGTCGCGAGCTTCCGGTCCTTCGCCCAGGAACTGACCGTCCCGGGCGGCGCCGTCATCCCGTGCAGCGCGATCTCCTCCGTCGCCGTGCTGCCCACCCATCGCCGCCAGGGCGTGCTGACCCGCATGATGGCCGCCGAGCTGGCGGCCTCCCGGGAGCGCGGTGACGTCCTGGCCACCCTCATCGCCGCCGAGTACCCGATCTACGGGCGCTACGGCTTCGGCCCCGCGACCTCCCTCTGCGAGTGGGAGATCGACGTACCGCGCACCGGCCTCGACCGTCGGCTGTCCGCCCCCGCCGACGGGGGCCGGATCGACCTGGTGGACGCCGCCGAGGTCCGGCGGATCGGTCCGGCCCTGCACGAACGGCTGCGGGCCACCGCGCACGGCGTGGTCGACCGGGACGCACGCTGGTGGGACGTGGCGACGGGCGCGCAGGCGATGTCGCACTCCCCCTACAAGGACAAGTTCCACGCCGTGTACCGGACGGCCGAGGGCGAGGTCGCCGGTCTCGTCGGCTACCGCGCCGACGAGCACTGGACCGCGGCGAAGACCCCGCAGAACACGCTGCGCGTCAGCGACCTGATCGCGCTCACCCCCGCCGCGGAACGGGCGCTGTGGCACTTCCTGTGCTCCGTCGACTGGGTGACCCGGGTCCGCACCGGCTACCGGGCCCCCGACGACCTCCTCCCACAGCTGCTGCCCGACCCGCGCGCGGCCGCGCTGGTGACCGCCGCCGACTTCCTGTGGGTGCGGGTGCTGGACGTCGTACGGGCACTGGCCGCGCGGACGTACGAGGTTCCCGGGGTGCTCGTCCTGGAGGTCGCCGATCCCGGCGGCCCGGCGGCGGGCCGCTACCGCCTCGACGCGGGCGCCGGCACCTGTTCCCGTACGGAGGAACCCGCCGATCTGAGGCTCGACGCCGCCGCGCTCGGCAGCCTCTACCTCGGCGACGCCTCGGCCGTCCGGCTGGCGGCGCTGGGCGAGGTGGCCGAGGAGCGGCCCGGGGCCCTGGCCCTCGCGGACAAGGTGTTCCGCACCGCGCGCCGGCCGTGGTGCCCGGACGTCTTCTGAACCGCCCGCGCGGACATCCGTACGGACATGCGTACGGACGTCCGCCCGGACGCCCGCACCCGACGACCGAAGAGGACCGAATCATCCGTGGCATCGATCGTGGAACGCCTGCGCGCCGCCGGCTGCGTGTTCGCGGAGGAGGAGGCGGACCTGCTGGTCGGGGCCGCCACCGACGACGGACACCTGGCCGGCATGGTCGCCCGCCGGGTCGCCGGGGAACCGTTGGAGCACGTCGTGGGCTGGGCGGAGTTCGGCGGGCTGCGCGTACAGGTCGGCGCGGGGGCGTTCGTACCGCGCCGGCGCACCGAGTTCCTGGTGCAGGAGGCCGTGGCGCTGACCCGGCCCGGAGCGGTCGTACTGGACCTGTGCTGCGGGGTCGGCGCCCTGGGCGCGGCCGTCGCCGCCCGGATCCCGGGCGGTGTGGAGCTGCACGCCGCCGACATCGACCCGGCGGCGCTGACGTACGCGCGGCGCAACGTGGCCCCGTACGGGGGCTCGGTCTGGGAGGGCGACCTGTACGCGGCGCTCCCGGCGGAGCTGCGGGGGCGGGTGGACGTGCTGGTGGTCAACGCCCCGTACGTGCCGACGGAGGAGATCGGCTTCATGCCGTCGGAGGCCCGCGACCACGAGCCGCTCGTCTCCCTCGACGGGGGCGCGGACGGCCTGGACGTCCATCGGCGGGTCGCCGCGGACGCCGTGCGGTGGCTGGCCCCCGGCGGGCACTTGTTGATCGAGACCAGTGCCCGACAGTCGCCGGTGACGGCCTCCGCCCTGACGTCGGGCGGGCTCGCGGTCAGGGCGGTCACCTCGGAGGAGCTGTACGCGACGGTGGTGATCGGGCGGGCGCCGGTGGGCTAGGACCTGTCGTCGAACTCCCGTCTGCCTCGCGGTGTCCGGCAAGGCCGCCCTCCGGGCGACAACGGGACTTTGACGACAGGCCCCAGGGCACCGGGCCGGGGGGATGTCGGCGACCCGTGGCGCCTCAAGGAGCTCGACCTGAGGTCCTTGGAGCTCTGAGCCGGCCGGTTCACCGCCCCACGGGCCGCCCCGCCGGCCGCCTCAGCGACGCCCGAGGACCTCGGCGATCCGGACGAAACCGTCCGTCCCGTGGCCGAGCCCGACGGCGCGGCGGGCCATGCCCTCGGCGGCGCGCATCACGCCCGCGTCGATGCCGTGCCCGAGTACTCGCTGACGGACTTCGGCCGCGAGCTCTCCGAGGCCCTGGCCCCGGTTTCCGACTGGGGCCACCGCCGTCTGGAGCGGCTCACCGGGGCCGCCGGGGAACGCCCGGCCTCCTGATCCCCCGTTTCCGCCGCACGCGCATGCCCCCGCTCTTCTTCCCGGCCCGCTTCCGGGCGGCCCCTCGTGGCCGCCCGGAACAAGCCTGGCCCGGGCGCGGGGGCATGCCAAGTACCCACTAAAAGGTGGGTACCGGGCCCTGTCGCCGACGTCGAGCCGGTGGCGACCCCCGGGAAGGGCCGTCGCAGGTGGGGTCGGCTACCGCTTTCGGGGCTGGTTGAACCGGAGCATGTTGCCCGCCGGGTCCCGGAAGGCGCAGTCGCGTACGCCGTACGGCTGGTCGACCGGCTCCTGGAGGACCTCGCCCCCGGCCGCCCGGACCCGTTCGAAGGTGGCGTCGACGTCGTCGGTGCTGAAGATGACGCCGCGCAGCATGCCCTTGGCCAGCAGTTCCGCCATGGCCTGCCGGTCGGCGGCGGAGGCGTTGGGGTCGGCGAGCGGCGGTTCGAGGACGATCTCCACGTCCGGCTGCGCGGGGGACCCGACGGTCACCCACCGCATGCCCTCGAACCCGACGTCGTTGCGGACCTCCATGCCGAGGACGTCACGGTAGAAGGCGAGCGCCTTGTCGTGGTCGTCGACGGCGATGAAACACTGCGAGAGCTTGATGGTCATGCCCTCGACGTTACGAGCCGCCGCCCGTTCCCGCTTCTCCGTTCGTGACCGGTTCGCGGTTCCCGCCGGCGGCACCGCTCCGGGCCGGTCCGCCGGTCCTGGCCGGGCGGGTGGCGACCTTGGCCACGCAGGCGGGGATCGCGGCGCCCGCGTCGTGGCAGCGGGCCCGGTAGGCGCTCGGCGTCTCGCCGACCAACTCGGTGAAGCGCGAGCTGAACGAGCCGAGCGAGGTGCAGCCCACCTCGAAGCAGACCTCCGTCACGCTCAGGTCCCCCCGCCGCAGCAGCGCCTTCGCCCGTTCGATGCGGCGGGTCATCAGGTATCCGTACGGCGTCTCGCCGTAGGCGGCCCGGAAACTGCGGGAGAAGTGCCCGGACGACATCAGGGCGACGCGGGCGAGCGCCGGCACGTCGAGCGGCCGCGCGTACTCCCGGTCCATGGCGTCCCGGGCCCGCCGCAGCCGGGCGAGATCCTCCAGATTCACGCCCCCAGCATCCCACGCGGGCCCGGTCCCCGAGCAGGGTGCGCGCTATTGCAAGCAGGCGCTTGCAATAGTTAGCAGGGTGCGGCAGGATCGGGGCATGGCATCGCTCAACGTCGGAAACCTCGGCGAATACCTCCGCGACCAGCGGCGGCAGGCCCAGCTCTCGCTGCGGCAGCTGGCCGACGCGGCGGGGGTGTCGAACCCGTACCTGAGCCAGATCGAGCGCGGGCTGCGCAAGCCGAGCGCGGACATCCTCCAGCAGCTGGCCAAGGCGCTGAGGATCTCCGCGGAGACGCTGTACGTGCAGGCCGGAATCCTGGACGAACGGGACCGCGACGAGGTGGAGACGCGAGCCGTCATCCTCTCCGACCCGTCGATCAACGAGCGGCAGAAGCAGGTGCTGCTCCAGATCTACGACTCGTTCCGCAAGGAGAACGCGCTGGACGTCGAGGCGGCCGCCGACGCGGCCCCCGGCCCGGCAGCGGACTCCGGTGCCATTGCCGACGACGGGGACCTGCCCCCTACGAACCGACTGTGATCCGGGAGGACCAGCACATGGCCATCGCCGATGACCTGAAGAAGACCCTCACCGACCCCACCCCCCTCTACTTCGCCGCGGGCACCGCCGACCTCGCCGTCCAGCAGGCGAAGAAGGTGCCCGGCCTCATCGAGCAGCTCCGCGCCGAGGCCCCCGCGCGGTTCGACGCCGTCGTGAACACCGACCCGAAGGTCGTCCAGGGGAAGGCCAAGGAGGCGCAGGAGGCGGTCACCGCCAAGGTCGCCGAGGTCTTCGGGGCGATCGACCCGAAGAAGCTGGGCGAGACCGCCCAGGACCTGGCGCTGCGCGGCGTCGGCGTGGCCGCCGAGTACGCGGTGCGCGCCAAGGAGACCTACGACAAGGTCGCCGTGCACGGCGAGCAGACCGTCCGGGCGTGGCGCGGCGAGATCTCCGACGACATCGTGGACCTGGCCGACGTCGTGGAGCCCGACCCGAAGACGGAGCCCGCGCAGAAGGCGGAGCCCGCGCCGGAGTCCCGGACCGAGGAGGCCAAGGCTTCCGACGCCAAGGCTTCCGACGCCGAGGAGAAGCCCGCCGCGAGGAAGACCACGGCCCGCAAGAGCACGGCCAAGAAGGCTGCCGCGACGGCCGGCGGCGAGGCCTGATAGACGGGTTCGGACCGGGCACCTGAGGGGTGCCCGGTTCGTTGTCGTTTGGGAAGACGGCTCCGGCGGTAGCGTGGAGTCAGGCGTGCCGGACGGGAAAAGGCGGTTGGGACGATGCTCATGCAGGGTTTCGACGAAGGGGTGCTCCCGCTGTTCGGCTACGCCATGCTGGCGCTCGCCGTCGTGGCGTTCGTCATGGCGCTGATGCCGAGCGCGCAGGCCTACACGGCGGCCGACAAGCAGACGAAGACCTTCTGGCTGGTCATCCTGGGCGTCACCGTCCTGGTGGACTTCCTCCTGGCGATGCTCTTCCTGCAGATCGCCGGCCTGGTGGCCACCATCGTCTTCTTCGTCGACGTTCGCCCCGCGCTCAAGCAGGTCACGGGTGGCGGCAAGCGTCGCGGGGGCAGCAGCAGCGACGGCCCGTACGGGCCGTACAACGGTGGCCGGTAGCGGGAGGCGGTGACGGCCCGCCGGCGGCGCGTGCGCGCGGCCGTCGGTCGGCCGGCGGTCCCGCCGCCCGGGTCTCCGGTCCGTTGCTCCGGTCGGGCTCCGGTCCGGTTCTGCTCAGCCCTCGTTGCGGGAGAGCAGGACGACGGCGACGTCGTCGGTGAGTTCGCCGCCGTTGAGGCGGCGGGCCTCCGTCACGGAAGCCTCCAGCAGCCCCTCGCCGGTCAGGCCGCGGTCCAGGTGACGGTTGATCATCTCGACCATGCCGTCCTGCCCGAGGCGCTCCTTGCCCTCGCCGATGTGGCCCTCGATCAGGCCGTCGGTGTAGAGCATCAGGCTCCAGGTGCCGCCCAGTTCGACCTGGCGGCGGGGCCAGCGGGCGCGGGGCAGCAGGCCGAGCGCCGGGCCGCTGTTCTCGTACGGCAGGAGCCGCGCCGGTCGACCCGGCCGGGATATCAGCGGGGCGGGGTGCCCGGCCAGGCACAGACCCGCGCGGCGGCCGTCCGGGGCGATGTCCACGGTGCACAGCGTCGCGAAGATCTCCTCGCAGGGGCGCTCCACTTCGAGCACCTCCTGGAGCGTGGAGAGCAGGTCGTCCCCGCACAGGCCGGCCAGGGTCAGGGCGCGCCAGGCGATGCGCAGCTCGACGCCGAGGGCCGCCTCGTCCGGGCCGTGGCCGCAGACGTCGCCGATCATCGCGTGGACGGTGCCGTCGGGGGTGCGGACGGTGTCGTAGAAGTCGCCGCCGAGCAGGGCCCGACTGCGGCCGGGCCGGTAGCGGGCGGCGAAGCGGAGGTCGGAGCCCTCCAGCAGGGGAGTGGGCAGCAGGCCCCGCTCCAGGCGGGCGTTCTCCTGGGCCCGCAGTTTCGATTCTGCAAGTTTGTACTGGGCGGTGTCCGCCCGCTTTCTCTCCACGGCGTAGCGGATGGCGCGGCTGAGGAGCCGGCCGTCGAGCTCGTCGCGGAGGAGGAAGTCCTGGGCGCCGACGCGGACGGCCTCGGCTGCGCGCTCGGCGTCCGCCTCGGAGGTCAGCACGAGGACGGCGTGGCGCGGGGCCAGACGCAGCACCTGGCGCAGGGTCGCGAGACCGTCCTCGGTGTCCGCCCCGGGCAGCGACAGGTCGAGCAGCACGCAGTGCACGTCGGGGGTGAGCAGTCGCGCGGCCTCGGTGAGGTTGCGGGCGCTGCGCAGCCGGATGCGGTGCCCGTCGGCGTCGAGGATCTCGGGGACGGTGAGTCCGCCCGCGGGGTCGTCCTCGATCACCAGCAGGGTCAGGGACGCCTGTGGTGCGGGGGCCGGTGTGGGGGCCGGCATGGGGGCAGGGCCCGGGCCGGGCGTCGCGGGGGTGACGGAAAGAACCGCCGGACCGCTTTCCACGGGCGGGGTGTTCCGCTGCCGCGGTACGGGTACGGACATCGTCTCCGGTTCCTTCCCTCCCCCCGAGGGTGCGCTCATGCGCCGACCCTAGCGGGCGGGTGGCGGCGAACGGAATGGCGGTTCGGGGGAGGGCCTCCGTCATATGCCGTTATCGCGGGGGATAAGCGGGCCGATGGATGACCAACGTCACGGAACCCCCACAACCCCGCCCCGCTCACCGAGACCCGCGCCCCACGGTCGAAACCCCGGTCGGACCGCCGTACGTGACGTCCCACACCCCGGATCCGCGCCCCTCCCACCGCTCTTGTGCGTGATGCCGCACACTTCCGGGCGCCGGGTCCCGGCAGGACCCCGCGCGCGTGACGCCGAACACCCTCACGCGGCCGGGGCCTACGCGTCGGGGCGGACCACGGCCTTGATCGGCATCGAGCCGACGCCCGCCATCGTCACGTTCCGCCCGGGGCGGGGCGCGTGGATCATCGCGCCGTCCCCGACGTACATGGCGACGTGGCTCGCGTCGTCCCAGTAGATGATCAGGTCACCGGGGCGTATGTCCTTCATCGCCACCTTCGGCAGCAACCGCAGCTGCTCCTGCGAGGTGCGCGGGATGGCCTTGCCCGCCGCCAGCCAGGCCTGGGAGGTCAGGCCGGAGCAGTCGTACGAGCCCGGGCCGGTGGCGCCCCACACGTACGGCTTGCCCATCTGCGCCGTCGCGAACTGCACGGCCCGCTTCCCGGCGTCCGTCGCCGAACCCTTCGCGTCCTTCAACGCGCCCGTCGACAGCCACTGCGTCTGGGCCTTGTACTGGGCTTCCTGCTCCAGCTGGAGCAGCCGGGCCTTCTCCTCGGCCTCCAGCTTGTTCTCCAGCTCCTCCGCCGCCTTGATCTTCCCCTCGATCTCCTTCTTGGCGGCTTCCTGCTTGGCCCGGTTCTCCTCCATCTTCTGCCAGAGCGCTCCCGCGTCCTTGGCGTACCGCTCCAAGTCGGCCTGGGTCCGGTTCAGTTCGGACAGCAGGTCCGTGGTGGCCTTCTCGCCCTGCCGCAACCGGTTCGCCCCGTCGAGGAACTGGCCCGGGCTGTCGCTCAACGCCAGCTGCGCGCCCGGCGGCAGGCCGCCCGAGCGGTATTGGGCGCGCGCCGCGGCGCCCGCGCGGGACTTCAGGCCGGAGATCCGGTCCTGGCCGGCCACGACCAGCTTCGCGATCTCCACGATCCGCTCGGACTGGGCCTTGGTCTCGCTCTCCGCGAGGTTGTACGCGTCCGTGGCGCTGCCCGCCTGCCGGTACAGCCCCTCTATGTCCTTGCGGATCTCCTCCAGCGACTTGGTGCCGGGCGCCGCGGGCGGGGTTGCCGGCGCCGAGGGCGCGGGGGACGGGACGGGGGTGGCGGGGGCCGCGTACGCGGTGCCCCCGGCGATCGCGGGGGCCGCCAGTATCGCCATCGCGCACAGCACTGTCAGGGCCGACGCCCCGTGCCGACGCGACGCTCGCTTCACGGTCCCCATGGCTCCCCCAGGCGCCCCGAGTCCGACCGGACGTCGGGTGCCTCACCCGACATCAGATCTGACTATTCATCAGTAACTTGTCACTGTCTCCGGGATGGTGCCACGACTCCGTGAATTCCAACACCCTTCCGGGTCACGGTCCGATCATGACCGGCCACGCCCCGCCCACCCCTGCCGACTCAACGGCCCGCCCACGGCGCCGGTTCCCCGTCCGGAGAGGTTCACCCCGCCGGGCGCAACGCCTCCCACCGCACCGTCAGTTCCCCCTGCCTCCAGCGCACCGGACCGTCCGCCAGCGGCCAGTCGGCGGACAACGCCCGCGCCGTCCGCATCCACCGCTGCCGCGCCCCGTACGAGGCGTACGGGGCCGAGGCCGCCCACGCCCGGTCGAAGTCCCGCAGGAACGCGTGGACCGGCTCGCCCGGCACGTTCCGGTGGATCAGCGCCTTGGGCAGCCGCTCCGCCAGGTCCGACGGGCGCTCCAGGGAGGCCAGCCGCGCCGCGAAGGTCACCGTGCGCGCCCCCTCCGGCCCGAGCGCCACCCACACGTGCCGCCGCCCGATCTCGTCGCACGTTCCCTCCACGAGCAGCCCGCCCGGGGCCAGCCGCGCGCGGAGCCGCTCCCACACCTGGGCGACCTGTTCCTCGTCGTACTGCCGCAGCACGTTCGCCGCGCGGATCAGGGCCGGCCGCTCGCCCCCGTCCAACGGCACCTCGAAACCGCCGTGCCGGAAGCTCAGCCCCTCCCGCTCGTACGGCTTGGCCCCCGCGACCCGCGCCGGCTCGATCTCGATGCCGACCACCCGCACCGCCGGCGCCGCCTCCCGCAGCCGCGTCAGCAGCTCCACCGCCGTCCAGGGCGCCGCCCCGTACCCGAGGTCCACCGCCACCGGCGCGTCCGCCCGCCGGAGCGCGGCTCCGTGCGCCGCCGCGATCCAGCGATCCATGCGGCGCAGTCGATTCGGGTTGGTCGTCCCCCGCGTCACGGTGCCCACGGGGCGCTTCGGGGGCGGTGGAGTGCTGCGGGAGGCCATGCGCCGAGCCTAAGCGGAGGGCCGTCGTCGGATAAAAAACCGGTAAACAGCGAAGGAAGTCCGCCCGCCCCGGAATGCGGGCGACGGCCGTCCGGGTTGCACTCCTTGCAGGGCGCCCACAGCGCCCCCGCAGCCATGCCGCCCCGCGGGGCGGCCCGCCACCACCGTCCGAGCGCGTCGTCCAGCGCGTCGTCCGAGCGAGAGGAACTGCTCCCTTGAGCCAGTACGTGTCCCGTCTCGGCAGCCTCAGCGGACGCCTCTCCGCCGGTCGCGGCACCCGCAACGACACGCCGCGACTGCGCCTGCCGGCCGTCGGTCACCACCGCAAGCCGCGCCGCGTCGCCATGCTCAGCGTGCACACCTCACCGCTGCACCAGCCCGGGACCGGCGACGCCGGTGGCATGAACGTGTACATCGTCGAGCTCGCCAAGCGCCTCGCCGCGATCAACATCGAGGTCGAGATCTTCACCCGGGCCACCACCGGCGGCCTGCCGCCCGCCGTCCAGCTCGCGCCCGGGGTCCTCGTACGGCACGTGGACGCCGGCCCCTACGAGGGCCTCGCCAAGGAGGAGCTGCCCGCCCAGCTCTGCGCCTTCACCCACGGTGTCATGCAGGCCTGGGCCGGTCACCGCCCCGGCTACTACGACCTCGTCCACTCCCACTACTGGCTCTCCGGCCACGTCGGCTGGCTCGCCGCCGAACGCTGGGGCGTCCCCCTCGTCCACGCCATGCACACCATGGCCAAGGTCAAGAACGCGGCGCTCGCCGTCGGCGACACCCCCGAGCCGGCCGCCCGCGTCATCGGCGAGACCCAGATCGTCTCCGCCGCGGACCGCCTCATCGCGAACACCGCCGAGGAGGCCGACGAGCTCGTGCGCCACTACGAGGCCGACCCGGGCAAGGTCGCCGTCGTGCATCCCGGCGTCAACCTCGACCGCTTCACCGTCGCCGACGGCCGCGCCGCCGCCCGGGCCCGCCTCGGACTCCCGCAGGACGCCGTGATCCCCCTCTTCGCCGGCCGCATCCAGCCGCTGAAGGCCCCCGACATCCTGCTGCGGGCCGTCGCCGAGCTGGTCGGTCAGGACCCGTCGCTGCGCCGCCGCCTCTTCGTCCCCGTCGTCGGCGGTCCCAGCGGCAGTGGCCTCGCCAAGCCGGAGGGGCTCCAGAAGCTCGCCGCGAAGCTGGGCATCGCCGACCTCGTGCACTTCCACCCGCCGGTGGACCAGGACCGGCTCGCCGACTGGTTCCGCGCCGCGTCCGTGCTGGTCATGCCGTCGTACAACGAGTCCTTCGGGCTCGTCGCCATCGAGGCCCAGGCGACCGGCACGCCCGTCCTCGCCGCCGCGGTCGGCGGCCTGCCCGTCGCCGTCAACGACGGGGTCACGGGCATCCTCGTACCCGGCCACGACCCGGTCGACTACGCCCGCGAGCTGCGACGCTTCGTCGACGAACCGGGGCTGGCCGACATCATGGGCGGGCAGGCCGCGCGGCACGCGCAGTTCTTCGGCTGGGACACCGCCGCCAGCGGCACCGCCGACGTCTACACCGCGGCCATGCATGATCATCGCCGTCGCGTACGCTCCCACCATGGCTGACACCGCCGCGATCATCGAGAGCGTCCTGACCGACGCCGAGCTGGACTGGGAGAGCCGCGAACCGGGCTCGTACGTCGTCCAACTCCCCGGCACCCGCAAGCTGAGCACCACCTGCTCCCTGCGCGTCGGCAAGCACTCCCTCTCCGTCAACGCCTTCGTGATCCGCCACCCGGACGAGAACGAGGCCGGCGTCCACCGCTGGCTGCTGGAGCGCAACCTCAAGCTGTACGGGATGGCCTACGCCGTCGACCCGCTCGGCGACGTCTACCTGACGGCCCGCCTCCCGCTGTCCGTCATCACCCCGGACGACCTCGACCGACTGCTCGGCACCGTCCTGGAGGCCGCCGACGGCGCCTTCAACACCCTGCTGGAACTCGGCTTCGCGGGCGCGATCCGACGCGAGTACGAGTGGCGGGTCTCCCGCGGCGAGTCGACCCGCAACCTGGACGCCTTCAAGCACCTGACCGGTCCGTCCCGCGAGGCGGACGCGGCGCCCCCGACGCCGGGGGCGTGACGGCGCCGGTCACCCGACGCCCCCGCCCGGAGCCCGGTCGCGCGCCCGGTCGCGCGCCCGGAGGCCGCCCCGCCCGGAGCCCGGCTACGCCGCCGGCACCGCGGTGACCGGCTTCGCGGCGTCGACCGACTTCCCGTCACCCGTGCCCGCGACGGCGACCGCGTCGATCACGAGCCCCTGCTCGCCCTTCCCGACGCCCGCTGGCCCGCCACCGTCGCCGCTCCGCCCGCCCGTCCCGTCGGACCCGATGCCCTGCGGCAGGTTCCGCATCAACAGCCAGTACCCCAGCGCCGCGACCGTCCCCAGTACCCCGGTGGTCGCCCACAGCCAGTTCGCACCCAGCCGGTCCATGACGATCCCGGCCATGAGCGGGGCCACCAGCGAGGCCACCGCCCACGACATCGTGTACATCCCCTGGTAGCGCCCCCGCCCGTGCACCGGCGACAGCCGCACGACGAGCCCCATCTGGATCGGCGAGTTCACGATCTCCGCCAGCGTCCACACGCAGACCGTCAGCGCGTACGCCCACAGCGGCCCGGCGAAGGCCGTCATCGCGAACCCGTACCCCGCCAGCAGCGCCGAGGCCACCAGCAACTTGCGCGGGTCCCGGTGCTCGATGAACCGCGTCACCGGGATCTGGAGCACCACGATCAGCAGCCCGTTGGCCGCGATGACCAGGCCGTACTCGGCCGGCGAGAAGCCGGCCGCACCCATCGCCACCGGCAACCCCACCGAGCCCTGCGTGAAGATCAACGAAATGACGAAGGACAGCCCGACGACCCCCATGAACCGGCCGTCCCGCAGCACCGTCCCCATGCCGACCTCCGGCTCGGGGGCGACCCCCTGCCCGACGGCGCTCCGCTCCGGCCGCGACTCCGGCAGCTTCACGTACACCAGCACCGCGCACGCCAGCGTCAGGGCCGCCTCGCCCAGGAACCCCGCCAGGTAGCTGTACTCGGCCACCAGTCCGGCCACCGCCGCGCTGATCCCGAAGCCGAGGTTGATCGCCCAGTAGTTCAGCGCGAAGGCCCGTACCCGGTCCTCGGGCCGGACGATGTCCGCCATCATCGCCGACACCGCCGGCCGCGAGGCGTTCGAGGTCATCCCGACCAGCATCGCCACCGCCGCGATCGCCGCCGGATGCTCCATGAACCCCAGCAGGGCCACCGAGAACGCCGTCGACGCCTGTGCCACCAGCAGCGTCGGACGCCGACCCAGCCGGTCGGTCATCACCCCCGCCACGAGCGACGACATCACCCCGCCCAGCCCGTGCAGGGCGACCACGAGTCCCGCGAAGGTGGCCGAGTAGCCCCGGTCCAAGGTCAGGTACAAGGTCATGAAAGTGGCGACGAAGGCCCCGAGCCGGTTCACGAGCGTGCTCGCCCACAGCCACCAGAACGCCCTCGGCAGACCCGACACGCTCTCCCGGGCAGCCCGTCTCAAACTCTCAACGGACATAAGGATCCCCCCGGGATATGTAAGTGTCTCCTGACGTCTCGGCACATTACGATCCACGATCCTTGGACGGCCACTCAATTGTCACCATCCGTCAATCGAAGGCGGCCCACACCGCGCGCGAGCGCCCCGGGGAGTCCACTAGGCTCGTACACATGGCCGACGCACCGTACAAGCTGATCCTGCTCCGTCACGGCGAGAGCGAGTGGAACGCGAAGAACCTGTTCACCGGCTGGGTGGACGTCAATCTCAACGAAAAGGGCGAGAAGGAGGCGGTCCGCGGCGGTGAGCTGCTCAAGGACGCCGGCCTGCTGCCCGACGTGGTGCACACCTCGCTCCAGAAGCGCGCGATCCGCACCTCCCAGCTCGCGCTGGAGGCCGCCGACCGCCACTGGATCCCGGTGCACCGCTCCTGGCGCCTGAACGAGCGCCACTACGGCGCCCTCCAGGGCAAGGACAAGGCCCAGACCCTCGCCGAGTTCGGCGAGGAGCAGTTCATGCTGTGGCGCCGCTCGTACGACACCCCGCCGCCGGCCCTTGAGGACGGCACGGAGTTCTCCCAGTCGGGCGACCCCCGCTACGCGACGATCCCGCCGGAGCTGCGTCCGCGCACCGAGTGCCTCAAGGACGTCGTCGTCCGGATGCTGCCGTACTGGTACGACGGCATCGTCCCCGACCTCCTCGCGGGCCGCACCGTCCTGGTCGCCGCCCACGGCAACAGCCTCCGCGCCCTGGTCAAGCACCTGGACGGGATCTCCGACGAGGCCATCGCCGGCCTGAACATCCCGACCGGCATCCCGCTGGCCTACGAACTGGACGCCGCGTTCAAGCCCCTGAACCCGGGCGGCACCTACCTCGACCCGACCGCCGCCGCGGCCGCCATCGAGGCCGTCAAGAACCAGGGCAAGAAGAAGTAGTCCCCGCGATCACGCCTCCCGCCCCGCGCATACGGCGCGGGGCGGGAGGCGTTTTCACGTGCCTGCGGGAAGTGAGCGCCATGCGTCGAAGGCCCGTGCTGTGTGATGCCTGCGCGCTCCTGCGGCGGCGTCGCGATCCCGACTCCCGGAACACGGCCGACCGGTACGTCGCCACCTGTGCCGCCTTCCCGGAGGGCATTCCCGGCGACATCCTTCCCGGTGGGTTCGATCACCGGCGTCCCCATCCCGGGGACGGCGGGGTGATGTTCGAGCCGAGGGAGGGCAAGGAGAGGATCGTGGCCCTCTACGAGGCCACCGTGCCGCAGGAGCGCAGGGCGCGGGTCCCGACGGCGGCGCGAGGCGAGGAGCCCGGAGCGTCCGGCCCCGCACCCGGATCCGCCCCCACGTGAAGTGCCGTTTCGGCGTTGAAGTTGATCGGCCGTACGGGTGATCGATTCGTTTCTGCGCTGGGCCGGGGAGGCGGTACGGGGCTAGAACCGTGGCCATGATCAAGAACTTCGTGCGGCGCGGTCTCCCCGCGCTCGTCCTCGCCCTGCTGCCCGCCATGGCCTCCGTGCCGGCCGCCGACGCCGCTCCGGCCGCGCCCGCCGGTGCCGCCGCGTCCGTCGCGCGCAGCGACGCGCACTTCCACGCCCCCGCCACCCTCCGCAAGAACCAGGCGTGGACCTCCGGCAACGGCCGGGCCGTCCTGCGCGTGCAGGGCGACGGGAACTTCGTCCTCTACAAGGACGGCAACCCCGCCTGGCAGGCCCCCAACGTGTGGCCCAAGGCCGAGACCGCCGTCATGCAGGAGGACGGCAACTTCGTCGTCTACGACCGCTCCGGCAACCCCGTCTGGGCCGCCGGCACCTGGAACAGGGGCCGCTACCTGGCCGTCCAGGACGACGGCAACGTCGTCGTCTACGACGGAAGTGGTCGACCGGTCTGGGCGACCAACACCGGCGACTGAACCCGGCGGCGGGCGACCGAACCCGGCGGCGGGGGCCGTCCGGGAACCGGGGCCGGCGCGCGGAAAGGCGAAGGGCCCCTCCCCGGGACACGGGAAGGGGCCCTTCTGGAACGGACGGGGTTCAGCCGCCGCACTGGCAGGGCGCACCGGACTGGCAGCCGCAGCCGCAGCCCGATCCGCAGCCGCAGGCCGCGAGCAGGGGCAGGCGCAGCGGCTCGGGCCGCGGCGGCTGCTCCTGTTCCGGGGTGATGGGGACGGGGGAATCGGGCATGGATCCTCCTCGTGGGGGCACGCACGGCAGGTCGTACGAGTACGCGGTTGCGGTTGCCTTCGCCCTCATTCATGCCCAGCCGCACGGGCGCGTCAACGGCGCATTGAAGCGAGCCGCCGCACAAGGGGTCGAACGGACCCGCCGCCGCCCCGCGCCCCGGCCCTCAGACCCCGTCGACCTGCGTCGGCTGCTGGAGCTCGTCCGCGTGCTCACCCGTCACCAGGTAGACGACGCGCTTCGCGACCGACACCGCGTGGTCCGCGAAGCGCTCGTAGTAGCGGCCCAGCAGCGTCACGTCGACCGCCGTCTCGATGCCGTGCTTCCAGCGGTCGTCCATCAGGTGCTGGAACAGCGTGCGGTGCAGCTGGTCCATCTCGTCGTCGTCCTGCTCCAGCTGGAGTGCCAGGTCGACGTCCTTCGTGATGATGACCTCGGCCGCCTTCGCCATCAGCCGCTGCGCCAGCTGCCCCATCTCCAGGATGGTCGCGTGCAGGTCGCGCGGCACCGCGCGGTCCGGGAAGCGCAGCCGTGCCAGCTTCGCCACGTGCTGGGCGAGGTCGCCGGAGCGCTCCAGGTCCGCGCTCATCCGCAGCGACGTGACGACGATGCGCAGGTCCGTGGCGACCGGCTGCTGGCGGGCCAGCAGCGCGATCGCGCGGGCCTCCAGGTCGTGCTGGAGGTCGTCCACCTTCTGGTCGGCTGCGATGACGCTCTCCGCGAGCTTCAGGTCGGCGTCGAGCATGGAGGTGGTGGCCCGCCCGATCGCGGAACCGACGAGCCGGGCCATCTCGACCAGGCTTTCTCCGATCGAGTCCAGTTCCTCGTGGTACGCGTCCCGCATTGGTGTCCCTCTCTCGCCGACTCGCCTACTGCTGCGTGGCTTCCTGCCCCACGTTGACACGTTCGGCCCTGAACGCGTCCGACTCCGACACCACAAGTGAATCAACCCCGTCGCCAGGGTGAACTCTGGGCGACGACTGTTCGAGGTGCCACCCGAACGGCTGTGGAAGTGCCGTCGTGCCTGCTTAACCTGGATGCATGGACGTGAACGCGGCGGTCGCCGCAGCTGCAGCGATCGCCGGTCTTTGCACCGGTGTGATCGCGATGCTGGCGTTCCGCTGGAGCGAGCGCGACCAGGCCCGCCCCACCCGGAGCTCCATGCGCCCCGACATCAACGCGGTGCTCCCGCCCGGCGTGGACACGGTGCTCTCCGTGCTCCGCTCCTCCGCCGTCGTCCTCGACGAGGGCGACGCGGTGGTCAAGGCCAGCTCGGCGGCGTACGCCCTCGGCCTGGTCCGCGGCGGCAAGCTCGCCGTGGAACCGATGCTCCACATGGCCCGCGACACCCGCCGGGACGGGGAGATACGACAGATCGAACTCGACCTGCCGCGCCGCGGCACCGGCCGCGGCGAGGCCCTCGCGGTCTCGGCGCGCGTCGCCCCGCTGGGCTCCCGGCTCGTGCTGCTGCTCGTCGAGGACCTCACGGAGGCCCGCCGCATCGAGGCGGTGCGCCGTGACTTCGTCGCGAACGTGTCGCACGAGCTGAAGACCCCCGTGGGCGCGATCTCCCTGCTGTCGGAAGCGGTCATGGACGCCTCCGACGACCCCGAGGCGGTCAGCCGCTTCGCGGGCCGCATGCAGATCGAGTCGGCCCGTCTGATCAACCTCGTACAGGAACTGATCGACCTCTCCCGGGTGCAGAACGACGAGGCCCTGGAGGACGCCGAGCCCGTACGCGTGGACACGCTGGTGGCCGAGGCCATCGACCGCTGCCGCCACACGGCCACCTCCAAACAGATCACCATGGCCGCCGGCGGCACCGCCGACCTGCGGGTATGGGGACACCGGGGGCAGCTGGCCGCAGCTCTCGGCAACCTGGTGGAGAACGCCGTCAACTACAGCCCGGCCCGCACCCGCGTCGGCATCGCCGCGCGCCGGGTGACCGCGCCGGGTGGAGACTTGATCGAGATAGCCGTGACCGACCAGGGCATCGGCATCCCGGAGAAGGACCGCGAGCGCGTCTTCGAGCGCTTCTACCGCGTGGACCCGGCCCGCTCCCGCGCCACGGGAGGAACCGGCCTCGGCCTCGCGATCGTGAAGCACGTGGCGGCCTCGCACGGCGGGGAGGTGTCGGTATGGAGCTCGGAGGGCCAGGGCTCCACGTTCACCCTGCGACTCCCCGAGGCACCCGCGCCGGCGCCCGCGCCGGCCACCGCACCCGCCCGACCCCTGCCCGAAACAGAACCAGTCATCCCTGCCCCGGAGGTCCTTCCGTGACCCGAGTGCTCGTCGTCGAGGATGAGGAATCCTTCAGCGACGCCCTGTCCTACATGCTCCGCAAGGAAGGCTTCGAGGTCGCGATCGCGGCGACCGGGCCCGACGGGCTCGACGAGTTCGAGCGCAACGGCGCCGACCTCGTCCTCCTCGACCTGATGCTGCCCGGCCTGCCCGGCACCGAGGTCTGCCGGCAGCTGCGCGGCCGTTCCAACGTTCCCGTGATCATGGTGACCGCCAAGGACAGCGAGATCGACAAGGTCGTCGGGCTGGAGATAGGAGCCGACGACTACGTCACCAAGCCCTTCTCCTCGCGGGAGCTGGTCGCCCGCATCCGCGCGGTCCTGCGCCGCCGCGGCGAGCCGGAGGAGGTCACGCCGGCGGCCCTGGAGGCCGGTCCGGTACGGATGGACGTCGACCGGCACGTGGTCACCGTCGGCGGGGGCAAGGTGGACCTCCCGCTGAAGGAGTTCGACCTGCTGGAGATGCTGCTGCGCAACGCGGGCCGGGTGCTCACCCGCATGCAGCTCATCGACCGGGTGTGGGGCGCGGACTACGTCGGCGACACCAAGACCCTGGACGTCCACGTCAAGCGCCTGCGCGCCAAGATCGAACCGGACCCGGGCGCGCCGCGCTACCTGGTGACGGTCCGCGGCCTGGGCTACAAGTTCGAGCCGTAGACACCGGGGCGCCGCGCAACCGAAGCGGCGCGCCGCACCACGGTGCCCGCACCGACAACGGGGAAGGCCCCCAGCCGCATCGGCTGGGGGCCTTCCCCGTGTACGTGGCGCGTTCCGCGCCGGGCCTCAGTGGCCCGCGCTGTGCGAGGCGGAGCCGGACGGCTTGCCCGACGGCGCGCCCGCGGCGCCCGAGGGCGAACCGGACGGGGATCCGGACGGTGCGTTCGCCGGGACGCCGGAGGGCGAACCCGAGGGGGAGGCGGACGGGCCGGCGGAGGGCGCTGCCGGGGCCTCGGTCGGGCCGTAGCCCGCGTACATCCCGGAGGCCGGCACGATGAAGGCCTGGAGCGGGACGTCGCCGGTGCTGCTCAGGTCGAAGACGACCTCCTGCACGTTGCCGTCCTCGACGGCCGTGCGGCCGCCCTCGATCACGGCGGAGGCGTTGCCCTTGCCGCCCAGCACCACGGAGCCGCCGGCGGGCACGGTGATCTTGCCGGTGCCCTCCGCCGCCTTCAGGACGACCTTGGACTTGCCACCCTTGAGGGTGATGCCCTCCAGGGTCTGCGGCTTGGTGCCGTTGTTGAAGACGGTCGCGGAGACGACGGCCGGACCCTTCTTCTCCTTCTCCGCCTGGGTGATCACCAAGGCGTTCTGGATCTGGATGTCGCCCTTGGTGGTGGCGGCGTTGTCCGGCTTGATCTGGAGAGTCTGAGCGTCGTTGCCCGCACCGCACGCGGCGAGCGAAGCGATCGAGAACACGACGGCAGAAGCGGCGAGGGCGCCGCGTCGAAGGCTGCGGCTCACGGCGGCGGCAACTCCTAGGACGTACGGACGGAAGGGTGGACGCTCGGGACGGCCGAGGTAAAGCCGCCCTAAGGGTGTGTCAGCGCGCTTAGGTTACCGAGCCGCCGCCCCGGCCCCGCACCCGACCCTCCGCAGCGGACGCGCGGCCCTGGACGGCGTCGGCGATCTTGCATTCCGGATAACGCCGGCGGGCCGCCCGGTGATCAATTGCGGGATTCCCTCGAACGCGACTCCGTGATCAATTGCGGATTGGGCCGGATCCCGCTCCGTACGGGTGGCCGCCAGTCGAACGGAGTACTTCGGTTTCCGGCTTCCGAACCCGGCAAAACGGGACGTACGTCACTCCTGTGGACTCGTCCGCCAGGTGTAACGTGGTCGTTTCGCCCGGTCCGCACAACACCTCCGACCTGCGAATACCCCCCTCCGGAAGCCCTTCGCAGCACGTTCGTGTCGCTGTTGTCAAGCCCCGAGATGTGCCCTGACCTGCGAAAACGCCATTCATAACAGTCAGTTCTCGTGTTACCCTGGATAGCCACGGAAGGGGTACCTGTCACATGACGTTCAAGGTTGGCGACACCGTGGTCTATCCCCATCACGGGGCCGCGCTGATCGAGGCCATCGAAACTCGCCAGATCAAAGGCGTGGACAAGACCTACTTGGTGCTCAAGGTCGCCCAGGGCGACCTGACGGTTCGTGTGCCTGCGGACAATGCGGAGTTCGTCGGCGTTCGCGACGTAGTCGGCCAGGACGGGCTGGACCGGGTCTTCGAGGTGCTCCGCGCACCGTATGCAGAAGAGCCGACGAACTGGTCCCGGCGCTACAAGGCAAATCTGGAGAAGCTCGCTTCTGGCGATGTCATCAAGGTCGCCGAAGTGGTGCGTGACCTGTGGCGTCGTGAGCGCGAGCGCGGACTCTCCGCGGGTGAGAAGCGCATGCTCGCGAAGGCTCGCCAGATTCTCGTCAGCGAGCTCGCGCTCGCGGAGAACACCAACGAGGACAAGGCTGAGGCCCTCCTCGACGAGGTTCTCGCGTCCTGACGCGAAAACCGTACACAGTTGTGCCGCGGTGCCCGATGACAAGCTCTCTCCTCCACGAGGGAGCTGTTGCCGGGCGCTGCGGCATGTCTGTACCCACACCTTTTTTCTTGGCGTGCCGGGTTCGGGCAGCCCTGCTCGACCGGTCGTCACGGAAGGGGCGAGGGGCGTCGCACCCGGCACGCTTCAGGCCATACCCATGTCGGCCGAAGTCACAAACCTGGCTCGGAGCTACTGATGTCTGACGAATCGCGTCCCCACCGCACGGCCGCCGTCATCCCGGCCGCCGGCCGCGGGGTACGCCTCGGCCCCGGTGCCCCCAAGGCCCTGCGGGCCCTCGGCGGGACGCCCATGCTCATCCATGCCGTCCGCGCCATGGCCCGGTCCCGAGCCGTGTCCCTCGTCGTGGTCGTCGCCCCCTCGGACGGGGCCGCCGAGGTGCGCCGGTTGATGGACGAGCACGCGCTGCCCGAGCGCACCGAGGTCCTGGTCGTCCCCGGCGGGGAGACCCGCCAGGAATCGGTGCGCGCCGGACTGGACGCGCTGCCGCACGACGTCACCTCCGTACTGATCCACGACGCGGCCCGCCCGCTCGTCCCCGTCGACACCGTGGACAGCGTCATCGAGGCCGTCCGTGACGGCGCGCCCGCCGTCGTCCCCGCCCTGCCGCTGGCCGACACCGTCAAGGAGGTCGAGCCGGGCGGGCCCGGCGAGCCCGAGCCGGTCGTCGCCACCCCCGAGCGGGCCCGGCTGCGCGCCGTCCAGACCCCCCAGGGCTTCGACCTGGGGACGCTGCTGCGCGCGCACCGGGAGATCGCCGTCCTCGGCGAGGGCGCCACCGACGACGCCGGCATGGTGGAACGCCTCGGAGTCACCGTCGTGACCGTCCCCGGCCACGAAGAGGCCTTCAAGGTCACCCGTCCGCTCGACCTCGTCCTCGCCGAGGCCGTACTCGCCCGCAGGAGGGCCACCGATGCCTACTGACCCCGCCGCCGCGCCCGTGATGCCCCTCGTCGGCATCGGCACCGACGTGCACGCCTTCGAGGCGGGCCGCGAGCTGTGGTGCGCCGGTCTGCTGTGGGAGGGCGAGGACGGCCTCGCCGGGCACTCCGACGGTGACGTCGCCGCGCACGCCGCCTGCGACGCCCTCTTCTCCGCCGCCGGCGTCGGAGACCTCGGCGCCCACTTCGGCACCTCCCGTCCGGAGTGGTCGGGAGCCTCGGGCGTCACCCTCCTGGCGGAAGCCGCCCGCATCGTCCGGGCCGAGGGCTTCGAGATCGGCAACATCGCCGTGCAGGTGATCGGTGTCCGCCCGAAGGTCGGCAAGCGGCGCGAAGAAGCGCAGAAGGCGCTCTCGGCCGCGGCGGGCGCCCCCGTCTCGGTGTCCGGCACCACCACCGACGGTCTGGGCCTGACCGGCCGCGCCGAAGGGCTCGCCGCCATCGCGACCGCCCTCGTCCACCGGACGAGCCGGGCCTGAGCCCGGGCCCCGCCGGGCAGGTGTCCGGCCGGGGCCGCGCCCGCGCGCCGGCGGAGCGCATCCGGCACCAACCGGGAAAACCACCCGTACGGGACTCGGTGCGCGCCCCGTCGGCGCCGCTCCGGCGGCAAACCCCACCCCCGGGCCCCCAAAGGGTCGCGGGGCACTGCTGGAGGCGCACTACCCTGGATGCCGTGACTATTCGCCTGTACGACACCAGCGCCCGGCAGATCCGTGACTTCACCCCGCTCGTTCCGGGCTGTGTCTCGATCTACCTCTGCGGCGCGACCGTGCAGGCCGCTCCGCACATCGGCCACATCAGGTCGGGCCTGAACTTCGACATGATGCGCCGTTGGTTCGCGTACCGCGGCTACGACGTGACCTTCATCCGCAACGTCACGGACATCGACGACAAGATCATCGCGAAGTCCGCCGAGCAGCGCCGCCCCTGGTGGTCCATCGGTTACGACAACGAGCGCGCCTTCAACGACGGCTACTCCGCCCTCGGCTGCCTCCCGCCCACCTACGAGCCCCGCGCGACCGGACACGTCACCGAGATGGTCGAGATGATGCGCGGGCTCATCGAGCGCGGCCACGCCTACGAGTCCGAGGGCAACGTCTACTTCGACGTGAAGTCCTTCCCGGGCTACCTCTCGCTGTCCCGCCAGGAACTCGACAACATCCGCCAGCCGGAGAGCACCGGCGAGACCGGCAAGCGCGACGCCCGCGACTTCGCCATGTGGAAGTCCGTCAAGCCCGGCGAGCCCTCCTGGGAGACGCCGTGGGGCCGCGGCCGTCCCGGCTGGCACCTCGAATGCTCCGCCATGGCGCACAAGTACCTCGGCGAGGCCTTCGACATCCACGGCGGCGGCCTGGACCTGATCTTCCCGCACCACGAGAACGAGATCGCCCAGGCCAAGGCCTTCGGCGACGAGTTCGCGAAGTACTGGGTGCACAACGCCTGGGTCACCATGTCCGGCGAGAAGATGTCCAAGTCCCTCGGGAACTCGGTCCTCGTCTCCGAGATGGTCAAGCAGTGGCGCCCGATCGTGCTGCGCTACTACCTCGGCACCCCGCACTACCGGTCGATGATCGAGTACAGCGAGGAGGCACTGCGCGAGGCGGAGTCCGCCTTCGCCCGCATCGAGGGCTTCTACCAGCGCGTCATCGAGAAGGCGGGCGGTCCCGTCGAGGCCGCGGCCGAGGTGCCGCCGGCCTTCGCGGAGGCGATGGACGACGACCTGGGCGTCCCGCAGGCGCTGGCCATCGTCCACACCACCGTCCGCCAGGGCAACAGCGCGCTCGCCGCCGACGACAAGGACGCGGCCATCGCACGCCTGTCGGAGGTACGGGCCATGCTCGCCGTGCTCGGCCTCGACCCGCTCGACCCGCACTGGGCCGGCGAGTCCGACCGGGGCGAGGACCTCCACGGCGCCGTGGACACCCTGGTGCGCCTCGTCCTGGAACAGCGCGAGTCCGCCCGGGCCCGCAAGGACTGGGCGACCGCCGACGCCATCCGCGACCAGCTCCAGCAGTCCGGCCTCGTCGTCGAGGACGGCCCGACGGGTCCGCGCTGGACGCTCGGCCCCCGCTGAGCCCCCGGAGCAGTCCGACTGTGCCGCCCGGCGCTCCGGGCGGCACACTCTTCATACGTACATATCGCAGCATCAACGAAAACAGGTAGAGGTCATGGCCGGGAACAGCCAGCGCAGGAACCGCCGCACGTCCAACAAGAAGGGCGCCACGGTCGGCAGCGGTGGCCAGCGGCGCAAGGGCCTGGAAGGCAAGGGCCCCACGCCCAAGGCCGAGGACCGCAAGAAGCACAAGGCGAACCGCATCGCGGGCGCCATGGCCCGCCAGGCCGCCAAGCGCCGCCCGGCCCCGCGCCGCGGCGGCCCCAAGGGCACCAGCGAGATGGTCGTCGGCCGCAACCCGGTCTTCGAGGCGCTGCGCGACGGCGTCCCCGCCACCACCCTCTACGTCCAGCAGTTCATCGACAACGACGAGCGCGTCCGCGAGGCCCTCCAGCTCGCGGCCGAGCGCGGCAACATCAACCTGATGGAAGCCCCGCGCCCCGAGCTCGACCGTATGACCAACGGGCTCAACCACCAGGGCCTGGTCCTCCAGGTCCCGCCGTACGAGTACGCGCACCCGGAGGACCTCACGGCCGCCGCGTACGACAACGGCGAGGACCCGCTGATCGTCGCCCTCGACGGCGTCACCGACCCGCGCAACCTCGGCGCCATCGTCCGCTCGGTGTCCGCCTTCGGCGGGCACGGCGTGGTCGTCCCCGAGCGCCGCGCGGCCGGCATGACCGCCGGAGCCTGGAAGAGCTCGGCCGGCACGGCCGCCCGTACCCCGGTCTCGCGCGTCACCAACCTGACCCGCGCCATCCAGGACTACAAGAAGGCGGGCATCGCCGTCGTCGGCCTCGCCGCCGAAGGCACGCACGAGGTGCAGGACCTGGAGGCGCTCGGCGGTCCCGTCGTCATCGTCGTCGGCTCCGAGGGCAAGGGCCTCGGCCGCCTCGTCGGAGAGAACTGCGACTACCTGGTGCGCATCCCGATGCCGGGCGGCGCCGAGTCGCTGAACGCCGGTGTCGCGGCGGGCGTCGTCCTCTACGAGGCGGCCCGCCGCCGCGCCGACCGCGGCCGCGCCTGATCATCGCGGGGCCCGGTCCCCGGCCGGGCGGACCCGTCCGCCCGGCTTGATCCACTTGGCTCACGGAACGTGACCCGTGAGCGTGTCGCCCCGCCCGATCCGGGCGGGGCGACTTGATCTTGACGGGTCTCGGACAGATCCCTGATGTCAAGGCAGTGTCCTAAACACTGATCACTCGGTTAGATGAGTGTGGACACCAGAACGTCAGGGTTCGACGACCAGCCCGCGCTGAGCATGGTCAAGGTGCCGTGCGACCCCGCACAGGTCATCGTCAACCACGCCAGCTTCCGCGTGCGGCTCGCACCGAGCCCGAGCGCGCGTTCCAAGCCCGCGAATGCCCCCGGCCGCGCGCCCGTCCTCGGCGTCGCCGCGGTCGCCGCCGCCGGAGCCACCCGCCGCCGGGCGCCCGTCGTGTGGAGCGGCAGGTCCGCCCCCGGCGACGCCGCCGCGACGGGCGGCCTCCTCCAGGCCGTACGGGAGTCCGGCCGCGGCCACGACGACGGCGGCGCCACCCAGGTCATCCCGCGCGTGGACCTGGCCCACGACCTCGCCGAGGACACCCTCGCCACGCCGACCGTCATCGGCCAGCGCAGCTACGGGGACCCCGACGAGACCCGCCCCCTGGCCGCCGTACGGGACCTGCCGCGCGGCCAGTACGCGCCGCAGCACCCCGGCGGCGAACCGGACGGCGAGTCCCGTCGGGCCGGCGACGCCCGCGGCCAGGCCTCCTACTACCCCGGCCGCCGGATGAACCTCGGCGTGGTGCTGCTCCCGCTGCGCGTCTTCCTCGGGTTCATCTGCATCTACGCCGGCATGGGCAAGCTGTGCGACCCCGTCTACTTCGACGGCGGCGAACGCGGCTCCATGGTCACCTGGCTCCAGACGCTGCACCCCTGGGCGCTGGCCGAGCCGCTGCGCGACTTCGCGCTCGCGCACCCGGTCGGCGCGGGGCTGACCGTGGCGTTCCTCCAGGTGATCGTGGGCGTCCTGACGGTCTTCGGGCTGTGGCAGCGGTTCGCCGCCTGCATCGGGGCGCTGCTGTCCGCGGCGCTGCTGATGACGGTGAGTTGGAAGACCGTCCCCGCCTACGACGCACCCGACATCATCTACCTGGCCGCCTGGAGCCCGCTGATCATCGCGGGCGCGCCCGTCTACTCCCTGGACGGACGCCTCGCGGGCGAGGCCTGGCGCACGCTGGGACCGCGTTCGGAGATCTGGCGGCTGCGGCGCCGGGTGCTGCGGCGCGGGGCCGTCATGGCCACCGTCGTGTGCGGGCTCACCCTGCTCGTCGGCTCCCTGCTCGGCGGGGCCGTACGGTCCTCCACCGTCGTCACCGTGCCGGGACCGGGTCAGGCCCCGAGCAACTACCTGCCGGGCACGCCCCTGCCGAAGGCCTCGGTCAAGCAGTCCGAGCCGGTGCGCGGGCAGCAGCAGCCCTCGAAGCAGGCGTCGTCGCCGTCCGCGGCGCCGTCGGTGGCGCCCTCGAAGCCGGCCCGGAGCGGCGCCGGCAGCGCACCGCCGCGCGAGAGCGCCGGTACGGGCGCCGGAACCCCTTCCGCCACCAAGGGCGGTGGCACCGGCAGCGGGCAGACGCCGCGCAGCAGCACCCCGAAGCAGTCCAGCCCGCAGAAGCCGCCGTCCACGTCCTCGGGGAACCGCCCCGAGAGCGGCAGCGGTGGCGGCGACACCCCGACGAAGAAGCCGGGGTTGGTGGGCGGACTGCTGGGCTGACGGTCCGGTTCGCCCGGGCGGCTCCGGAGGGCCGGGCGGGTTCGGAGAGGTCGGCGGTTCGGCGGTTCGGTGGTTCGGAAGGTTCGGATTTCGAAGGGCCCGGTGCGCGAGGAGCGTGCCGGGCCCTTCGGCGTGCGGGTGGGGTGCCTTCGGCGCGGGCGCGTACGGGCCATGGGCGCGGCCCGAGTTGGGGGAGGCGGCGGGCGGGGTGTACGGGGGCTCAGGAGGCCGTCTGGGCGGCCAGCTCGCGCGCGGCCTCGGTGAGGTCCTTCGCGGTGTCGATCGCCCGCCAGTAGGCCCCCTGGGGCAGCGGATAGCCCGCGAGGCGGCGTTCGCGGGCCAGGCGCGGGAACGTCGTCCGCTCGTGGTCGCCCAAGTCGGGCAGCAGCGCCGTGAATTCGGGGGAGAAGACGTACACCCCGGCGTTGACCGGATAGGGCGACGGCGGCGCCTCGATGAAGTCGAGCACCTGCCCGTATTCGTTGGTCTCCACGACCCCCCACGGGATCCGCGGCCGGGCGAGCGCCAGGGTGGCCACGGCGCCGCGTTCGGCGTGGAAGGCGGCCATGTCGCGCAGCGGGAACCGGGTCCACACGTCGCCGTTCGTGGCGTACCAGGGGCGGTCGGCGTGCGGCAGCCCGCGGGCGGCGTACTTGAGGCCGCCGCCGCGTCCCAGCGGCTCCTCCTCGACGACGGTGGTCACCCGTAGCGGCAACTCCGCCCGCGCCAGCCACTCCTGGAGCACCTGCGCGAGGTGCCCGCAGGACACGACGGCGTCGGTGACCCCCTCCGCCGCCAGCCAGGCGAGTTGGTGCCCGATGATCGGCAGCCCCGTACCGGGGATCTCGACCATCGGCTTCGGCCGGTCGTCCGTGTACGGCCGCAGCCGCGAACCCTGGCCGCCCGCCAGGACGACCGCCTGGGTGGGTGAGGCCGGGAACGCGGCCGCGAGGTCGGTGGATCGGGGAGGTGCGGGGGGAACGTCGCTCATGGCCGTCAGCGTAGGGACGGCCCCTGCCCCGGCGGTGGCAGGCGCGGCGGAGGTGTCGAGGAAGGCGCCGGAGGGGGTGTCAGCCCATCGAGGCGACGCCCGTCGCGTACGAGGTGTCGCAGACGGGGCGTGCGAAGGACTGGGCCTTCGTGGGCCCGTACGCGTCCACGGCGGCCCGGCCCAGGGCGCGCGCGATGCCCACGCAGTGCGCGGCGAGCGACGGCCGGCGGTCCACCTCCTGCTGGAGGTGCGTGAGGACGGCGCCCGGCTCCTGGCCCTGCTGGAGCTCGCTGAGCAACTTGTCGCGCAGGAGGTCCTGGGCGGCGCGCGGCTTCGCGGGGACGGACACGTCCTCGGCGGAGGCGGTGAGGATCTGGGAAGGGGTGTTGTCCGCCCAGGGGACCATCGTGACCGCGAGGGTCCCGGACAGGACCAGGACGACGGGCAGGACCAGGGCGAGGGAACGGCCGATACGGCGGGCAGTGTGGGTCACGAGGGCGAGAGTAGCGCTCGGTGAAGATTTGGCGACATTTAGTCACCCTGTCGGGGGATGGTTCGACGTGGTTTTTCGAATATGGGGTTGACGGATGCGGCCGAATGGCCCGGTCTGCCGGGGTTTGGCGCGGGGTTGGCGTCGGGGCGGTGACAACTACCGAAGAAGGGGCGCCCCTTGATGGGGCGCCCCTTCGGGTCGCGGTTCCCGCGGCGGGTGTCAGCCGGAGAGGCGGGCGCCCGAGGACGTCGAGAAGACGTGGATCTCGTCGGCGCGCGGCACCACGTGCAGCGTCGAGCCCTTCTCCGGGACCTGGCGGCCGCCGACGCGGACGACGACGTCCTTCGCCTTGTCGGCGCCGACCGCGGCGCTGCCGTAGACGTAGCCGTCGGCGCCGAGTTCCTCGACGACGTTCACGGTGATGGTCAGGCCGCCCGTGTCGCCGATGTCGAAGTGCTCCGGGCGCACGCCGACCGTGACGGTGCGGTCACCCGCGTCGGCGGCGGCGGACAGCGCCTCGCGCGACACCGGGACGATGCTGTCGCCGAACTTCACGCCGCCGTCGGCGATCGGCACCTCGACGAGGTTCATGGCGGGGGAGCCGATGAACCCGGCGACGAACAGGTTCGCGGGACGGTCGTACATGTTGCGGGGGGTGTCGACCTGCTGGAGCAGACCGTCCTTGAGCACCGCGACGCGGTCGCCCATGGTCATGGCCTCGACCTGGTCGTGGGTGACGTAGACCGTGGTGATGCCGAGGTCGCGCTGGAGGGCGGCGATCTGCGTACGGGTCGACACGCGGAGCTTGGCGTCGAGGTTCGACAGCGGCTCGTCCATGAGGAACACCTGCGGCTTGCGGACGATGGCGCGGCCCATGGCGACGCGCTGGCGCTGGCCGCCGGAGAGGGCCTTCGGCTTGCGGTCGAGGTAGGTGGTGAGGTCGAGCATCTTCGCCGCGTCCTCGACCTTGCGGCGGATGGTCGCCTTGTCCTCGCCGGCGATCTTGAGCGCGAAGCCCATGTTGTCGGCGACGGTCATGTGCGGGTACAGCGCGTAGTTCTGGAACACCATCGCGATGTCCCGGTCCTTGGGCGGCAGGTGCGTGACGTCGCGGTCACCGATGCGGATGGCGCCGCCGTTGACGTCCTCCAGGCCCGCGAGCATGCGCAGGGAGGTGGACTTGCCGCAGCCGGAGGGGCCGACGAGGACGAGGAACTCGCCGTCCTCGATCTCCAGCTCCAGCTGGTCGACGGCGGGCTTGTCGCCGCCGGGGTACAGACGGGTCGCCTTGTCGAAAGTGACAGAAGCCATGGTGATGAATCCCTTCTACCGGCAGGAACGTGCCGGACGATCCGAGTGGAAGGTCTAGTCCAGTGTGCTGGACTGCGCCCGACGCTACCCGGCGAACCGCTCCCTGTCAGCACCCACGTGCGGTGACTTCGCCGACGGGCGGCGGCCCGGGCCACCTTCTCCGCGGGCCCCGACCGACGGCCGCGGGCCGTTCGGCGCCGCCGGAAAGGCGATGGCTCGGGGATTCGGCTGCTGTGTAGAGTGAGTGCGGCCCTGCCCCCTTAGCTCAGTCCGGCCAGAGCAACGCACTTGTAATGCGTAGGTCGTCGGTTCGAATCCGACAGGGGGCCCCGTCCCAGGTCAGAGGTTTCCGGCCGAGGGAATTGGTGCAGGACGAAAGGCCCCGGGTGATCACCCGGGGCCTTTCGCGTGCCCTCAGTGGCGGCCCGAGATGCGGTCGGCCAGGTGGGCCAGGGGGGTCGTGGTGGGGCGGTGGGTGGCCGTCTCCCGGCGGTCCGCCTCGCGGTAGGCGGCGTACAGGGCCTGGACGCCGAGCCAGCGGAAGGGCTCCGGCTCCCAGCGGCGGACGCGGTGGTTGACCCACGGGAGCGAGGTCAGGTCCGTCGGGTTCTCCAGGACCAGGTCGCGCAGGGTGCGGGCGGCGAGGTTGGCGGTGGCGACGCCGGAGCCGACGTAGCCGCCGGCCAGGCCGAGGCCCGTGGTGCGGTCCAGGGAGACGGTGGCGCACCAGTCGCGGGGCACGCCGAGGACGCCCGACCAGGCGTGGGTGATCTCCGTGCCGGTGAGCTGGGGGAAGAAGGACGTCAGGAGCGAGGTCAGGGCGGTGATCGTGGCCGGCTGGGTGCGGCCGTCGTGGTCCGTGCGCGAGCCGTAGCGGTAGGGGACCCCGCGACCGCCGATCGCGATGCGGTCGTCGGCGGTGCGCTGGGCGTACATGTACGCGTGGGCCATGTCGCCGATCACCTCGCGTCCCGACCAGCCGAGCGAGTCCCAGACATCCGCCGGGAGCGGGGCCGTGGCGATCATCGAGGAGTTCATCGGGAGCCAGGTGCGCTTCTGGCCCTTGAGGGCCGCGGTGAAGCCCTCGGTGCAGCGCAGCACGAAGGGGGCGCGGACCGTGCCGTACGGGGTGACGGCGCGGCGCGGCGCGATCTCGGTGACGGGTGTCGACTCGTGGATGACGACCCCCAGGCGTTCGCAGGCGGCGGCGAGGCCCTTGACCAGCTTCAGGGGGTGGATCCGGGCGCCGTGCGGGGTCCAACTGGAGCCGACGGCGTCGGCGATGTCGACGCGGGTCCGGGTGGCGGGGGCGTCGTGGAACTCGCGGTCGGTCTCGCCGAAGCCGAGTTCGGCGGTGTGGAAGGCGCGCAGGCGGGCGAGCTGCGCGGGGCTGCGGGCGACTTCGAGGACGCCGCCGCGGTGGATGTCGGCCTCGATGTGCTCCTTGGCGGCGACGTCGATGACCTCGGTGACGGTGTCGTTCATGGCGTGCTGGAGCCGGAGGGCGGCCTGGTGGCCGTGGAGTTCGGCGTACCGGTCGCGGCCGGCGATGCCGTTGTAGAGCCAGCCGCCGTTGCGGCCGGAGGCGCCGTAGCCGCAGAACTTCTGCTCCAGGACGGTGACGCGGAGGTCGGGCGCGGACGACTTCAGGTAGTAGGCCGTCCACAGGCCGGTGTAGCCGCCGCCGACGATGACGACGTCGGCCGTGGCGTCGCGGGTGAGGGGGGCGCGGGCCGGTTGGGGAGCGGTGGTGTCCGTCGCGTACCAGAAGGAAATGCCGCCGTTGATCGTCATGGGGGAGTTGGTACACGGGGTGCCGGTGGGGTGTCCAGGGGCCGGATGTCGTGGTTCGGGACGTGTTTCCGGGCCGAATGACCCATGCGGGTGGGGTGGCGGGGGTCGTAGGGTGCGGTGGGGGGTTTGTGGAGTTTGGTGTTGTTTGTGGCCCAGGGTGATCCGGTGATCCGGTGATCCGGTGATCCGGTGTCGCGTTCGCCTCGCGAGTGGGCGACGGGTACCCGGTGGTGCCGGTGGGGGCGCGGTCCGGTGCGGGGTTTCGGAGTGGAGAGGGTTCGGGCGTGGGCATACGAGGCGCGGGGCGAGCGGGAAGGTTCGTGTCGGCGGTCGCCGCCGCTGCCCTGCTGGGTACGGCGGTGGCCGGCTGCGGCGGCGGGGGCGGTTCCGGTGGCGACGGGACCGCCGCCACCGGCGTCGTACGGACCAGCCCGATGGCGGAGCGGCTCGCGAAGCTGCCCGCCGCGGTCGACGGGGCGAAGGTGGTCGTGGGCCGGGCGGACGCGCCGCGCACCGTACAGGTGCTGGTGGATCCGCGGTGCGGGTACTGCGCGAAGTTCGAGGCGGCCGGTGGCGAGACGCTGCTGGGGCTGGCCGACGAGGGCAAGGTGCGGATCGAGTACCTGCTGGCCTCCTTCCTCGACCGGGACGGGGCGAGCGGCTCCGTCAAGGCGGTGAACGCGTTGCGGGCCTCGGTGGACGCGGGGAAGTTCGCCGAGTACCAGGCGGCGGTCTTCGCGAGCCAACCGAAGGGGGCGTTCACCGACGAACTGCTGCTGCGCATCGCGGACCGGGTGCCGGGGCTGCGCGGGCCGGACTTCGACCGTTCGGTCGAGCAGGGCTCGTACACGGGGTGGGTGGGCGAGGCGGAGAAGGCCTTCGAGGCGACGGGCATGCAGGGGACCCCGGCGGTGCTGGTCGACGCGAAGCCGGTCGGTGCGAAGGACGGGTCCATGTTCGACGCGGCGGCCTTCGCGCGGACGCTGGGGGCGGCCGGCATCGGCACGTGAGCCGTGGCGGGGGCGCGGGCCGGGCGTCGGGCCGTGGCGCGGGGCGGGCGGTGTCACGCCGGTCGGGCGGGAGGCCGGCGGCGCGGCCTAGGGTCGGCGCATGGTGGAGATTCCGGAAGGGTTCGCGGCGGCCCGGCTGCGCGACGACGGCGTGGCGGGACGGGAGTTCATCGAGGGGCTGCCCGCGCGGGCGGCCGGGTTCCTGGAGCGGTGGGAGCTGCGCCGCACCGGGCCCGGGATGTACGGGGCGACGGCGCTGGTGCTCCCGGTGGAGCGGGCGGACGGCACCCCGGCGGCGCTGAAGCTGCTGGTGCCGGACGAGGAGAGCGAGGGCGAGCCCCTCGCGCTGCGGACGTGGGCCGGACGGGGCTGCGTGGAGCTCTGGGAGCACGACGTGCCCACGGGGACGATGCTGTTGGAGCGCCTGGACGAGCGACGGCACCTGTCGGCGCTCGCCGAGCGGGACTCCCGGGCGGCGGTGGGGGTGATCGGCGAACTCCTGGCACGGCTGACGTCCGTACCGGCTCCCGAGGGGCTGCGCGGCCTGGACGGGATCGTGGCGCGGATGCTGGACGGGGCGCCGCGGGCGGCGGCCCAACTGGCCGATCCGCTCGAACGGCGGCTGCTGTTGGACTGCGCGGCCGCGGTCGCGGAGGTGGCGGACGAGCCGGGCGACCGGTTGCTGCACTGGGACCTGCACTACGACAACGTCCTGGCCGGCCGTACGGGTGGTGCGGGCGGCCGCGGACCGTGGCTGGCGATCGACCCGAAGCCGCTGGCGGGGGATCCCGGCTTCGAGTTGCTGCCGTCGATCGTGAACAACTTCCGCGCGGAGGAAGTGCGGTGGCGCTTCGACCTGCTGACGGAGGCGATCGGCCTCGACCGCGGGCGGGCGCTCGCCTGGACGTTGGGGCGGGTGCTGCAGAACTCCCTCTGGGAGGTGGAGGACGGCGAGGACGAACTCCCGGAGCGGGAGGTGCTGGTGGCGCGTTCGCTGCTGGGCCGCGGGGAGGGGTGAGAGGTGAGGGGTGTGCCGGTGGCTGCCGGGCGTGCCGGCCTGCGGCCTGCCGCCTGCCGGGTCTCCGTCGGAGCGGGCGCGGGCGTGGGCGCGGCTGCCGGGCCTGCCGGTCTGCCGCCTGCCGCCTGCCGGGTCTCCGTCGGGGCGGGCGCGGGCGTGGGCGACCTAGGGTGACCGCATGATCCGTGATGCCGAAATCGCCGATGTTCCCGTCATCCGCAGCATGATCCGCGAGCTCGCCGAGTACGAGAAGGTCCCGCACGAGGCGCGCGCGTCGGAGGAACAGTTGCGCGAGGCCCTCTTCGGGGAGCGGCCGGCGGCCTTCGCGCACATCGCGGAGGGGGCGGACGGGGAGCCCGTCGGTTTCGCCGTGTGGTTCCTCAGCTTCTCGACGTGGCGCGGGGTCCACGGCATCTACCTGGAGGACCTGTACGTACGTCCCTCCGCGCGCGGCGGCGGCCACGGCAAGGCGCTGCTCGCGGAGTTGGCGCGGACGTGCGTGGAGCGCAGGTACGCGCGGCTGGAGTGGTCGGTGCTGAAGTGGAACGCGCCGACGATCGCGTTCTACGAGTCCCTGGGCGCCCGCCCGCAGGACGAGTGGTCGGTGTACCGGCTGACGGACGACGCGCTCCGCGCGCTGGGCAGCGGGGCGGAGTAGCCGCCGTGCGCCCGCCCGGGGCCGTGAGGAGACGGCCCCGGGCGGCGTGGCTGTCCGGCTACCCGATGGCCGGGACCGGGTGCTCCGGGGAGTCCAGCCAGGCCCGGGAGGTTCCGTCAGGGTTCACGGTGAGGCCGAACCGCTCGAACCCGGGGCGGCCCTGGCCGTTCCACCAGGCGTGGGCCGCTCCGAGTTCGCTCCACAGCTCTCGTGGGCCGGATTGGTAGACCTCGAACTGCTCCGCGCCGGGTACGAAGTCGATCGATGCCCAGGACGTGACGTGGGTGTCGCGGAGCCAGAGCGTGTAGCTGCGGGCGTCGAGTCTCTCCGGGTACGGGAACATCCCCTGCGTCTGGAGTCCGATGGCGAACATGGGGAGCCAGTCGGCCACGTCCTCCGGGGAGAGGGAGGCCGTCGTGCGGCGGCCGTCGGCCGGCCATGGCTTCCCGCCCAGGTACGTCTTCACGTGCGTGCGGTAGGTGCGGTGCTGCCGGAGCCGCATGAAGGCGGAGGAGCCGACGAACGTACCGGACGCACTCCCGTCCTCCTGGACGGTCAGCCGAACCACGGCCTCCCCGCCGTACTCCGTGGCGTACGGACAGACGATGACACCGCCGGGCCGAGTCTGCCTGATGATCTCCGCCGGGACCTCCCGGAGGGAGGCCGTGATCAGCACTCGGTCGTACGGGGCGCGCCCCGGCCGGCCCTGGGATCCGTCTCCGACGACGGCCACCGGGTGGTAGCCGGTGGCGTCAAGGCGGGCTCGGGCCGTGGATGCGTTCTCCGGATCGAACTCGATGGTGGTCACGTTCTCGGAACCGACCCGTTCGGAGAGCAGAGCCGCGTTCCAGCCGGTGCCCGTGCCTACTTCCAGGACTTTGGCTCCAGGCTGCACGTCGAGGGCCGCCAGCATGGAGAACACCATGGCGGGCTGGGAGTTGCTGCACGTCGGGATGGAGCCCCGGTCGGGTCCGGTGTGGTTGCCGTCGTCCCACTGGGTGGTCAGAGAGGTGTCCGAGTAGACCGCGCGGAACCACGCCTCCGGGTCCGTTCGGCGGTCGATGGCCGCCACCGGTCCGCCGTCGGCCGGGCCGACTCCGGGCCAGATCACGTCCGGGACGAACGACTCCCGGAGTACGGATTGGTAGGCGGGGAGCCAGTCGGAGGTCAGGGCCCCGGTGTCCATGAGCCGGGAGGCCAATCCTTGGGGGCCGGCCTCCGTCGTGGCGCGTTCGGTCACTTGGTGCCGCTGCCCTTCGTGTCGCTGTGACCGGAGTCCTGGCCCTCCGAGCCGCCTCCGCCGTGACCGGCGCCCGACTGGCCGTCGTCCTGCTGGCTTCCGCCCTGACCCGAGCCAGTACCTCCGCCGTGCTGTCCGCCCATGAACGTGCTCCTTCTCGTGAGGGGTGAGTGGTGCTGTGGGCCGCCCCGGCCGGTCTGTGGATCGGTAACCGGGGCGGAGTGTGTGGGTGGGGTCAGTCGGACCCTGCGGTGAGAGCACCGGAGGTGCGCTCCGGTCGGGCCTGCATCTGCCGTTCTCCGGCCTCTGCCAGGAACTCCAGAAGGGGACCTCCCGGACTCAGGTGGCGGGAGAGCTGTGCGGCCCATTCGCCGCACTCCCGGAGGTCGTGGAGTTGGGCCGCTACGTCGTCCCAGGACTCGGGGGGCGGCTCCGGCGGGGCCCTCACAGCGCCGTCCCCTGACTCCGCCGGTTCGCTTCGGCCACCTTGGCGTTCAGCCGCCGGGTGCTGCCGGTGGCCGGGCGGTAGTCGGGACAGACCGGTCGGCCGCACTCGCACGGACGCCACTTCAAGGCGTTGCCGGGGCTCAGGTCCGGGCCCTCGAACTGCACCCGGCCGGGCTCCGTACGCCCTTCGTGGGCGTCGCGAGTGGTCATGCGTGCCCCCGCTTCACGACGTGCGCCGGCTTCATGGCGACGTCGGGGCGGACACCGCCCGGTCTCACCAGACCCGGGCCGGGCGGTGCCGGGTCGATGCCGAGGGAGGGGAGAACGATTCCAGTGGCCATCAGCCATTCGCGCAGCGACTCCACGACCGTGCTCGGGGTCACTGTCTCCAGTTCGTGCGAGCTGTCCATGAGAGGGACGCTAGGGCCGGTCGCCAGGGGCTGCGGGGCCTGATTCGCCGGAATTCTCGGGCTGATCCGTGATCTTCCGGTGGATTCTCAGGCGGTGTCGAGAGCCCGCCGGGCGCGGGCGATCACGCGGTGGGCGTCCGCCCCGTAGACCGCGGAGTCGGAGAGTGCGTGCCAGACCTTCCGGTACACGCCCACGCTGTCCGCGTCGTCCAGCCAGAGTTCCGCGTGCCAGTCCTCCGCGATCACCAGGCGGTCGTCGTAGAGCCAGAAGCCGTTGGCCGGCGGGATCTTCAGGGAGGCGCCGAACGGGACGATGCCCAGCGAGACGGTGTCCAGCCCGAGAACGCCCGCCAGGCGGTCGAGCTGGGCGGCCAGTACGGAAGGAGGGCACACGAGGGCGTGGAGCGCGGCCTCCCACATCACGATGTGGAACGAGCGCCCCGGCTCGTAGAGCATCTCCTGGCGCTTCACGCGGGCCCGTACAGCCTCCTCGGTGTCTCGGACGGACTGATGGAGATCGGCGTAGCGGGTGAAGACGTGGCGGGCGTACTCGGCGGTCTGGAGCATGCCCACGACCGTCGAGCCCTGCCAGACGTGGAACGTCCTCGTACGTTCGTACTCGGCCGTCAGCGTGTCCTGGACCGGCTTGTGGCCCGCGGCGAGCTGTCTGCGCCACGCGCGGGACCGGGACTCAAGGCTCCGGAGCCGGGTGATCAGCTCCTGCGTCGCCTCCGGATGGTCGGTGGCTTGCGCCCACGCCAGTAGGTCGTCCGTCGTGGCGGTCTGGCGGCCGGTCTCCAGCTTGCTGATCTTGGACTGGGTCCAGCCGAGCAGGACCGCCAACTGGCGGCCGGTGAGCCGCCGATCGGTGCGCAGCTCGCGCAGCCGCGCACCGAGGGCGACCCGTGCTTGTTGGAAGTCGGTGCTCACTCGGCGGACGGCACCTGCTGCGCGAAGGCGTCGTACGGGACGGCGTGATGCCACGCGGCGTCCCGGACTTGGCACGCGCGGGCCACCTCGACGGGGTCCGTGACCAGCTCGACGCCGGTCATCACGTCGTCGTCATCGAAGTGGAGGCGGGCGATGACCCGGGAGTCGAAGAGCCAGAAGTCTTCCTCGGGGAGTTGGAGTGCTTCGGCCTCGGAGCGCCACAGGTTGCGGATGTCCTCGCCGACCGCGCTGTTGCGGCGGGCGTTGTCGAGGAGGTAGCGCTGACCGGGGGTGGGCGGGTTGTCGGCGATCCGTACCCGCTCGAAGCGCTTGCCCAGGGCGGATTGCTCACGCCGGGACACGCACCAGGGGTCGTTCAGGTCCCAGCCGGCCTCCTCGCCCCGGACGAACCGCTGGTACGTCTCGGTCTCCTCGTCGGACTGGTAGCGGCGCCGGGTCTCCAGACGCCAGGCCGTGTGCGCGAAGGTCCGGAACATCCCGGCGAACTCCTCGAAGCCGATCAGCACGGGCGTCCTCTCCACGTCCCTCGGGGCGAAGTCGGCCAGGAGCACGCGTGGGACGACCACGAACCCCTCCCCGTCCTTGACGTTCCGGAGCTGTGCCACGTCGTGGGGGTCGGTCACGGCGTCGCCCTGAACCAGTACCTCCCCGGTGTCCAGGTCCTCGTACAGGGTCGGGCATCCGTCGTTGCCGGAGTTGGTACCGATGAACCGGAGTCGCCGTGCCATTGCCGTTCCCCTCCCACCAGCGGACAAGTCCTGAAAAGGATGGGGTGGGCACGGCGTCCCTGTCCTGCTTGATTCGCGATGATTCTCAGGCCGGACGCAAACAGGGCCCTGCTTCCGGGCGGCAGATGCGCGGCCCCGGGAACCTGAACGGATCAGGTTCCCGAGCGCATGCAGAGGATTCTGTGCAGTACGACTCCAGGAGTTGCATCGTTGATGGAGGACGAGGTGGCCGGTTCCACCAGCCGAGTTCGTAGCTCGGTGGCGTCCTCACCCAGCACGATCGCGCTGAGCACGAGCTCCAGCGTCAGAGCGGCCCGCATGCCCGACGTACCGCCATAGCGCTCCGGGTCGGATTCGACCATGGCGCCGGCGATCGTCCACCCTCCGCTCTCAGCGGGAACGAATGCTGCCGGTCACTCTCGTGAGCATCGCCGTCGGCGCGGGCGCCACGTGGTGGGCCCACCGGTGAGCAGGTGCTCGGGGGAGCCGCGGGCGGGCCCGGGAGGTTCGGGCGGCTGTCGGTGGGGTGGGTCAGGATGGGGGGATGGCACGCAGTGGTGGGCAGCAGCACGGGACGGTGAAGGCGGCGCGGCGGCCGGAGGTGAGGCTGCCGGGTCTGGCGGCGTGGGGCGGTGGTCCGTTGGAGCCGGACGGGGACTACGACGGGCTGGAGTTCGCCGACCTCGACCTGGCGGGCCAGGAGGGGTTCGGCGCGCGGTTCATGGACTGCGCGCTGCGGCGGTGCGCGCTCGACGAGGCCGGGCTGGCGAAGGCGCGGTTCATGGACGCGGTGCTGGACGGCGTCCGGGGCGTGGGCACCGATCTGTCGGAGGCCTCGTTGCGGGACGTGGAAGTGCTGGACGCCCGGCTGGGCGGGGTGCAGCTGCACGGGGCGGTGCTGGAACGGGTCCTCGTCCGGGGCGGGAAGATCGACTACCTGAACCTGCGGAAGGCGCGGCTCAAGGACGTGGTGTTCGAGAGCTGCGTGCTCGTGGAACCGGACTTCGGGGGTGCGGTCCTGGAACGGGTCGGGTTCCGTGACTGCACGCTCCGCGGGGCGGACTTCAGCGGGGTCCGGATGAAGGACGTGGACCTGCGGGACGCCGCCGAACTGGGCATCGCGCGCGGGGTGGACGCCCTGGCCGGAGCGGTCGTCAGCCCCGCGCAGCTGCTCGACCTCGCCCCGGCGCTGGCGGCGCAGCTGGGGCTGCGGGTGGTGGGGTAGGGGCCGGGGCGGACAGGAGTTCGACCGACGGGACAGCCCCTTAGGCCGGGACGCGGGGGAAGCGGGCCTGGAGGGTCCAGATGGCCGGGTTGTCGGCGAGGCCGTCGTGCATGTCGACGAGGTCGGCGATCAGGTCGTGCAGGAAGTCGCGGGCCTCGCGGCGCAGCAGGCGGTGGCTGAAGGTGATCGGGTCCTCCTCGGGTGCCATCCAGTCGGCTTCGATGTCGACCCAGCCGAAGCGGCGCTCGAAGAGCATCCGGTCGGCGGACTCGGTGAAGTCGAGCTCCGCGTACTGGCGGTTCGCGGAGCGGCTGCCGCGCGGGTCCTCGTCGAGCTTCTCGACGATGTCGCAGAGTGCCCAGGCGAAGTCCAGGACGGGAACCCATCCCCAGGCTGTGGACACTTCCCGGTCCTTGTCGGTGTCGGCGAGGTAGACGTCACCGCAGAAGAGGTCGTGGCGCAGGGTACGGATGTCCGCCGACCGGTAGTCGGTCTGCGGGGGGTCCGGGAAGCGCCGGGAGAGGGAGTAGCCGATGTCGAGCACGTACCCGATGGTGTCACGGCCCGCGCCGCCCCGGCGCCCGGGCGGGGTCCGCGGAGGCTGACGGGCGTCCGCGCGGTGGCGACCCGGGCCGCCCGGGGAACGCCGGCGCGGACGGGGCGGCGCCGGCAAGGGGCCGGGGGTGAGGCGGGGCGGGCGGGCGGGGCCCGGAGCGGGGCGAGCGGACGGGGCGGGCGGACAGGGCCCGGGGCAGGGCCCGGGGAGGGGCGCGTCGGGTCCGCGCGGGTGCCCCTGGAACCCTGCCCCGTTCAGGACGGGAGGAGGCGCTGTTCCTTGGCCACCGCCACGGCGCCCGCGCGGGTGTCGACGCCGAGCTTGTCGTAGATGCGGCCCAGGTGGGTCTTGACGGTGGCCTCGCTGATGAACAGGGCGCGGGCGATGTCGCGGTTGCCGAGGCCGCGGGCCAGCTGCCCCAGGATGTCCAGCTCCCGGTCCGTCAGGGTGGGGCGGGAGCCGCGCATGTGTGCCATCACGCGGCTCGCGACCGGCGCGGAGAGCGTCGTACGGCCCGCCGCCGCCGAGTGGATGGCGGCGAACAGCTCTTCCGGCCGTTCCGCCTTGAGGAGGTAGCCGGTGGCGCCCGCGCCGATGGCCCGGGTGATGTCGGCGTCCGTGTCGTAGGTGGTGAGGACCAGGACGTGCGGGGGGTCGGGCAGGGCCGTGACGCGGCGCGTGGCTTCGACGCCGTCGATGCCCTCGCCCAGCTGGAGGTCCATCAGGACGACGTCCGGGCGGAGTTTCGCAGCCAGCGCCACCGCCTCCTCGCCGCTGCCGGCTTCGCCGAGCACCTCGATGTCCGGTTCGCTGCCGAGCAGGGCGAGCAGGCCGGCGCGGACCACGACGTGGTCGTCGCAGAGGAGGATCGTCGTCATCCTGTGGGCTCCAGGGGGATCGAGGCCGAGAGGACGGTGCCCTCGCCCGGGGTCGATTCGATGGTGAGGGTCCCGCCGAGCTGGCGCACGCGGGCGCGGATCGCCGGGAGGCCGTGGCCGCGGTCGGGGCCGGCGCTGCGCGGCTCCGTGAAACCGTCGCCGTCGTCGGCGATGTCCAGGACGACCTGGTCGCCGAGGAAGCTCAGGGTGAGGGCCGCCGTCCGCGCGCCGGAGTGCTCGCGGATGTTGGACAGGGCGCCCTGGGCGATGCGCAGGAGCGCCGATTCGGCGCGGTCCGGGAGCGCCGCCGCGGTGCCCTCCAGGTGGAAGCGGACGGCGATGTCCGGGCCGGCGTCCAGGGCGCGCAGGGCGTCGGCGAGACCGGCGCCGTTCTCCAGCTCGGGCGGGGCCAGGTCGTGCACGAGGCGACGTGCCTCGGCCAGGCCGCGCGCGGCGATGCCGGTGGCGGTACGGACGTGCGCGCGGGCGGTGCCCGGGTCGCTCTCCCAGGTGCGGTCGGCGGCCTGGAGCAGCATCTGCTGGCTGGACAGGTGCTGCGCCAGGGTGTCGTGGATCTCCATGGACAGCCGCTGCCGCTCGGCGAGGGTGCCCTCGCGGCGTTCGGTGGCGGCCAGCTCCCGACGGGTCCGGATCAGGTCGTCGATGAGCGCGCGCTGGGCCTGCGTCTGGCGCTCCATGTGGACGAAGACGGCGGTGGCGAGCGCGGCGACGGCGGGCGGGGCGAGGAACAGGTTCGGGTCGAAGTCGGTGGACAGCCGCACCTGCGCGGCGACGACGAACACCGTGAGCAGGGCCACCAGGACGATCGCGGCGCGCGGGGGGAGGGTGCGCAGCGCGGTGAAGAACAGCGGTACGGCGCACCAGGCGAAGCTCGGCGCGAGGACGACCAGCACCACCCAGGTCGCGACGACCAGGCCGAGCCAGATCCGCCGCCGCACGGTGGGGCCGGTGGCCCGCGGCCCGGAGCCGGGCCCGCGGGCGGCGGTGCCGGTGCGGGTCGCGGTGTCGCGGTCGAGGGGGCCGGGCGGGCGGGTGGCTCCGACGACGGGGCCGAGTACGTACAGCAGGGACAGCGCGATGCTGAGGGCGAGGACCCAGGGGGTGCGGGGCTCGCCGGGGTGGCGCAGGAGGAACCGGGCCACCGACGCGCCGAGGAGCAGGAAGAACGCCGCGTGCATGACGGCGGCCAGGGTGCGGGTGTCCGGATCGGCACCGGTGGCGGGGTGCGGCCGCGGGAGGTGGCTCACGGCGGGGCTCCTGGGGCTGGGGGTGGTGTCCATCTTGCCCCCGCCCCGGCCGGGCCGATGACGGGGCGGGCGCGCCCCGGCGGGGCGGCGGCCCGGGTGCGTGCCGGACCCCGGGGCCCGGCACGCACCCCACGGCCGGGGACGGCGGCGTGTCGCCCGAGCGGTACCGGTCGGGCGGTACCGATCAGGAGAACCGGGACGCGGTGGGCGGCGCATCGGCCGATCGGTTGACCCCCGGGTCAGCCGGTGCGGTGGCCGTCGGGAGCCGGTACGGCGACGGGGTGGGGGCGGTTCCGGGCCGAGTCTTGGAACAGCGGGGAACGCGCCGGCCGGCGCCCGCCCCTCCCACCACCAGGAGCAGACATGAACACCCGCACCCGCGTCCTCACCGGTACCGCCCTCGCCCTCGCCCTCGGCGCCGGGACGTTCGGTGCCGTCAGCGCGAGCGCCACCCCCGCCCCCGCCGCCGAGGCCGCCGCGCCCGCCGCGAAGAAGGGCGACGACAAGAACTTCACCACCTCGACGCACCTGACCGTCGAAGCCGCGTCCCGCGCCGCCCAGGCCGCGCTGCAGGCCGCCGCGAAGGAGAACCAGAAGGTGACGGTCGCGGTGGTCGACCGCAACGGCAACACCATCGTCACCCTGCGCGGCGACGGCGCGGGCCCGCAGTCCTACGAGTCCGCGCAGCGCAAGGCCTACACCGCCGTGTCCTGGAACGCCCCGACCTCCGTCCTCGCGGGCCGCCTCGCGCAGACCCCGAACCTGAAGGACATCCCGGGCACCCTGTTCCTCGGCGGTGGCACCCCGGTCCAGTTCAAGGGCGCTCCGGTCGCCGGCGTCGGTGTGGCCGGTGCCCCGAGCGGTGACCTGGACGAGAAGTTCGCCAAGGCCGGTGTCGACGCCCTGGACAAGTAGTCCACGGCTCCCGGCCGGGCCTCCGCGCCCGCGCTTAGGATCGAGTCGTGGAACACCCCCGACTCACCCGCCTCGCCGCCCCCACCGTCGCAGCCGTGCTGTCCGTCGCCGTCCTGGCCACCGGATGTACGGGCTCCACGGTGCAGGGGCGGCCCGGCGCGTCCGGGGTCCGCGACCCGTACTTCCCGCGGGCGGGCAACGGCGGGTACCAGGTCGAGCACTACGACCTCGACCTCGCCTACGACCCTGCCGACGGGCACCTGCACGGCACGGCCGTCATCACCGCCCGCGCCGAGCAGGGCCTGAGCTCCTTCAACCTCGACTTCAGCGGTCTGCGGATCGAGGGCGTGGACGTGCAGGGCACCGGGGCCCGCTACAACCGGTCGGGCACCGAGCTGACGGTGCGGCCCGCGAAGGACCTGAAGAAGGGCGAGGTCTTCCGTACGGAGATCGACTACTCCGGGCGGCCGAAGCCCGTGGTGGATCCCGACGGCTCCGAGGAGGGCTGGATCACGACGGCTGACGGGGCGGTCGGTGTCGGGGAGCCGATCGGGTCGATGGGCTGGTTCCCGGGGAACCACCACCCCGGCGACAAGGCCACCTACGACATCACCCTGACCGTCCCGAAGGGGTACGAGGCGGTGTCCAACGGCGCGTTGCGTTCGCGTACGGACGTGGCGGGCGGGCGGACGGAGTTCGCCTGGCACAGCGCCGAGCCGATGGCCGGTTACCTGGCGACCGCCGCCATCGGGAAGTTCGACGTCACGACCGGCCGGACCCCCTCGGGCATCCCCGTCTACAACGCGGTGACGCCCGAGGAGGCGCAGAAGAGCGCGCCCGCGCTGGCGCGGCTGCCGGAGATCGTGGAGTGGGGCAGCGCCAAGTTCGGCCCGTACCCCTTCGCCACCGTCGGCACGATCGTGCTGCCGGGCGGCACCCTCGGGTACGCGCTGGAGACGCAGACCAAGCCGGTCTATCCCGGGGCGCCCGACGAGAACCTCATCCTGCACGAGGTGGCCCACCAGTGGTTCGGCAACTCGGTGTCGCCGAAGACCTGGAAGGACATGTGGCTGAACGAGGGCTTCGCCACGTACGCCGAGTGGCTGTGGGCCGAGGAGCACGGCGGCCCGACCGCGCAGCGCCGCTTCGAGGCCATCCTCGACGGTGACACCTCCGTCGACCCGGCCGCCGACTCGGAGTGGGACGCCTTCCCACCGGCGGCCCCGCCCGGACCGGAGCACATCTCGGGCGAGCCGGTGTACGTGCGGGGCGCGATGGTGCTGCACCGGATCCGGCAGGAGGTCGGCGACGAGAAGTTCTTCGCCCTGCTGCGCGGCTGGGCCGCCGACCACCGGTACGGGAACGCGAGCACCGCGGACTTCACGGCGTACGCGCAGCGGAAGACGGGCCACGACCTGAAGAAGGTCTGGGACGTGTGGTTGTACGGCGAGGACCGCCCCGAGGCTCCGTGACGCGACCTCGGCGGTCCCCGCCGGCCCCTACGGTCCGCCGCCCCTGAAGCAGGCGGTCCTCACGTCCGGACATCGTGCCGTCCCCACGTCGTGTCGTGCCGTCCCGTCGTCCGAGCGGTCGCCGGTCAGGCCCCCGCGTCCGGTGTCAGGGCCTTGCGCATCACCGTGCAGGGGCGGCCCAGTTCGCGGTCCTTGGCGTGGCGCAGCACCGTGTAGCCCTGGGCCTGCCAGAAGGCGAGCGCCCTGGTGTTGGCTTCGAGGACGGCGAGCCGTACGCCGGTCCGTCCCGCGGTGCGGAAGCGGTCCTCGACGGCGGTCGCGACGGAGCGGCCGTGGCCCTCGCGGTGCGCGGTGGAGTCGATGAGCAGCAGACCGATCCACGGGTCCGGGTCCTCGGACGCCGGATCGGGGTGTCGGTCGAGTGTCACCGCCAGGCCGACGAGCCGGCCGGCGGAACGGGCCAGCAGCACTTCGGCGCCGTCGTGCGCGAGTTCGTCGGCGAGGGAGGCCGCGACCTGCTCGACGGTGATGCGGGCGGGGTCGGGAAAGTCGCCGCTGATCTCGAAGAACGCGTGGTTCGTCGCGTAGAGCGTGGCGATTTCGGTGAGGACCGGCCCGGGCAGGGCGCCGTCCACGGGGACGAGCGGTTGGAGGATCACCTGTGGAACGGTAGCGAAGCCCCCGCCCCGGACGGTGGGGAGGGGGCTTCACCAGCGGCTATGCCGATGACCGGAGTCCGGTCGGGCGGCGACCGCTCAGGACGCCGACCGTCAGACGTTGACGCCGAAGTCCTGGGCGATGCCGGTGAGGCCGGAGGCGTAGCCCTGGCCGACCGCGCGGAACTTCCACTCGGCGCCGTTGCGGTAGAGCTCGCCGAAGACCATGGCGGTCTCGGTGGCCGCGTCCTCGGAGAGGTCGTAGCGCGCGATCTCGGTGCCGCCGGCCTGGTTCACGACGCGGATGTACGCGTTGCGGACCTGGCCGAAGTTCTGGCTGCGGGACTCGGCGTCGTAGATGGACACCGGGAAGACGATCTTGTCGACGTCGGCGGGGAGGCCCGCGAGGTTGACGTTGATGGCCTCGTCGTCGCCCGCGCCCTCGCCGGTGCGGTTGTCACCGGTGTGGACGATGGTCTGGTCCGGGGTGGACTTGTTGTTGAAGAAGACGAAGTGGCCGTCGGAGACGACCTTGCCCGTCGCGTTCACCGCGATGGCCGACGCGTCGAGGTCGAAGTCCACACCCGTGGTGGTGCGGGTGTCCCAGCCGAGGCCGACCGTGACGGCAGCGAGGCCGGGGGCCTCCTTCGAGAGCGAGACGTTGCCGCCCTTGGACAGGCTGACAGCCATGGGATTGTCCCTTTCCTCATCCAGCATGCACGTACAGGCGGTCAAAGTACCGCTGACTCCTCTAACGCGCCCGGGTACCCGCGGGGTTCCCGCGCGAGTCCCTCCGTGAAATATGGGTGACGGACCGGCCGCGGGCACGGATCATAGGGGGCATGCCTGGTCCCTATGTCATCCGCGGTTCCGTCGTGCTCCCCGAGGCGGAGCTCGCCTGGCGGTTCTCGCGTTCCTCCGGGCCGGGCGGGCAGCACGTGAACACCTCCGACACCCGGGTGGAGCTGTTGTTCGACGTGGCGGCCACCAAGGCGCTGCCGGACGTGTGGAAGGCGCGGGCGCTGGAGCGGCTCGCGCCCCGACTGGTCGACGGCGTGGTGACCGTACGGGCCTCCGAGCACCGCTCGCAGCTGCGCAACCGGGAGATGGCGCTGGTCAGGCTGGCCTCGCTGCTGGCGGAGGCGACGGCCCCGCCGCCGAAGGCCCGCCGGGCGACGAGGATCCCGCGCGGCATCAACGAGCGGCGCCTGCGGGAGAAGAAGGCCCGCGGCGAGACGAAGCGCGGTCGCACCGGCCGGGACTGGTAACGGCGGAACGCCCCTCCGGTACCGCCGCCGGGGCCGTCGGCCGCTACGGCGCGAGGTGCCGGTAGCGGCCCCGGAAGTACGTCAGCGGCGGCGCGTCGGGGGACGGCAGCGCGGCGGTCAGGACGCGGCCGATGACCAGGGTGTGGTCGCCGGCCTCGACCCGGGACTCCGTCCGGCACTCCAGCGTGGCGAGCGCGCCCGTCAGCAGCGGGGAGCCGGAGACCTCGCCCCGCACCCACGGCAGGCCCTCGAACAGCAGCCGGTCGCTGATCCGGCCCTTCATCGCGAACCGGCCCGCGACCTGGAGCTGGGAGTCCGCGAGGACGGACACGGCCCAGAGCGGCTGATCCGCCAGCAGGTCGTCCATCCGTGAGCCCTCGCGCAGGCTCACCAGGACCAGCGGGGGTTCCAGGGACACGGACATGAAGGCCGTCGCGGTCATGCCGACGTCCTCCCCGCGCGGTCCGTCCGCCGTCAGGGCCGGTTCGTGCGCGGTGATCAGGCTCACGCCCGCCGCCAGTCGGGACATCGCCGCCCGGAACTCGTCGTTGCTCACCCCCTCAGGATGAGGGGTGCCGCCTTCCGGCGCGGTCAGGGGTACGGGGCTCGGGCTCGTTTTCGGCACGTGGGGAACGCTAGTCCCGCGGCCGGGCGCCGCACATCGGGCGCTGGTCCGAGCCGTGTCCCCGCCTCCCGGCCTAGGCCGGGCGTATCGTTTGCTCCGGGGAAGAACGGGGAGCGCTCCCACTCAACAAGGGCTCCCTTCCGGTCTGTTGTTCATCTCATGTGACTTGAGTCACAGAGAGCAAGATTTGTTGACCCTGTGTACCTGCCGCACAGCTCACTGTGATTCAGTGGACGGGACACCGCAACGAAACGCCGATGACAAACATGGAGTTGCTGTCGAGGTCTCGGGGAGAGCGAGCAATGGAGACCGAGTCGGAGCCGTACGTCCGTCTTGCGACCCTGCGGCAGCTGCACAAGGTGGTGGCCGAGCTCAATACGGCCCGGAGCCTGGCGGACACCCTGCAGACCGTCGTGGACGGCATCGTCGTGGGCCTCGGCTACGAGCTCGCCTGTGTCAACCTCGTACGCCCTGACGGAGATCTGGTCGTCGCGGCCTTCGCCGGGGACCCCGCCGCGGAAGCCCTGATCACCGGCCGGGTCGGCTCCCGCCCCTCCTGGGACCGGCGCCTGACCATGGGCGAGAACTGGGACGGCCTCCGCTTCATCCCGCACACCGAGGGCTGGGTCCTGCTGGAGGACGACGTCCCCCAGTGGCACACCGACGGACCCGACCCGCGCTTCGAGGACGAATGGCACCCCGAGGACCGGCTCTACGCCCCCATGTACGCGACCGGCGGGGAACTCCTCGGAGTCATCTCGGTGGACAGACCCCGCAACGGCCGCCGACCCGGAGCGTGGGGCCGCGAAGCGCTCCAGATGTACGCCTTCCAGGCGGCCATCGCGATCAGCAACGCGAGGCTGCGCGCAAACATGCAGCGGGCCCTCGTCCGGCTGGAACGGGAGCAGCAGGCGCTGCGCGCCAGTGAGGAATCCTTCCGGCAGGCCTTCGAGTACGCGCCCAGCGGCATGGCCATCGCCGAAATGGGCGGGGACCAGCACGGCCGGCTGCTCCGCACCAACGACGCGCTCTGTCGGCTGCTCGGCCGGCCCGCCTCCGTCCTGCGCCGCTACTCCTTCTCCGACCTCGTCCACCCCGAGGACATCGGGACCCTGCTGCGCACCTCGGCCGAGGGCGGCCGCGCCGAGCTCCGCCTCGGGCGGCGCGACGGCACGTACGTCTGGGTCTCGCTGCGCAACTCCGTCGTCGCGGACGCCGCCGACGGGCCCCGCTTCCTCCTCACCCACGTCGAGGACATCGAGGAACGCAAGCGGCACGAGCTCCAGCTCGCGCACCGGGCCAGCCACGACTCCCTGACCGGCCTGCCCAACAGTGCCGAGCTGCGGTCCCGGCTCGGCGCCCGGCTGTGCCGAAGGCCGCAATCGGTGCTGGCCACGGCCGTCGAGGCGCTCGACGCCGCCTTCGAGGCGCGGCCCGAGGCGGGTGGTGCCGTCGAGCACGGCTTTCAGCCCGACGCCCCCCACGGATACCCGGGCGGCGCCCCCGTCGACTTCCCGGACTTCCCGGAGTTCCCCGGCGCGGCCCCCGCGCACGCGGAGGGCCCGTACGACCACCACGTGCACACCGTCGCCCCCGCCTCGGACGTCGACGACGGGACGAAGGGCCTCGCGGTGCTGTTCTGCGACCTCGACGGCTTCAAGTCGATCAACGACCGGTTCGGGCACCACACCGGTGACGCCGTCCTGATCGAGGTGGCGCGGCGGCTGACGACCGGCGTCCGGGACGGTGACACCGTCGCCCGGCTGGGTGGTGACGAATTCGTCGTCCTCGCCGACGGGCTCGGCGCCGCCGACGCCGCCGACCTCGCCGTTCGGTTGCGCAACGCGATCATCCCGCCGATCCGGGTGGACGGGCGGGCGGTGCGCGTGGGGGCGAGTTTCGGGATCGGCTGGGCGAGCTGCGGGATGTCCGCGGACGAGGTGCTGCGCTCCGCCGACCAGCGGATGTACATCGAGAAGCGGTCCCGCTCCAAGGCCCACCGCAGGGCCGGCTGAGCGGATCGACCGCCCGTGGGTGCACGTGTTCGGGGTAGGCTCCCGTGGGTCGAAAGGAGTGACCTGCGATGACGACGCCCGCGAACAACGGCTCGCACGGTGGGGCGAACCAGCCCGAGGACGACGATCCGTTCGGCTACCTCTACGAGGACGGCCGGGCCGCCGGAGCCACCCCGCCCGGTTCGGGCGGCGGGTACGGCTATCCCGGCCCCGCGGGCGGTGGTCAGCACGGTGCGCAGCCCGGTGTCCCCCGTACCTCGTACAACCAGGTGCGCACGGTCGGCGAGCGGACGTACGGCGGTCAGCGCGGCCCCGTCCCCGCCCAGCAGCCGCCCTACCAGGCCCAGTACCAGGCGCCGGAGGCGCTCCAGGCCGGCGGTTACGGCGTTCCGCAGCAGCCGTCCCCGCAGGACCGGACCCAGACGATCCAGCCGCAGGGCGGTGGTGGCGGTCGCGGCAACGGCGGCGGCTCCAGCCGCAAGGGCCTGCTCATCGCGGCGGTCGCGGTCGTCGCCGCGGTCGCGATCGGCATCGGCGCGGCGCTGGCCTTCGGCAAGGACGACGAGAAGAAGGACCAGGCGGACCCCGGCCCGGCCCAGTCGGTCGCCCCGCCGAACAACTCCGAAGCCCCGAAGCCGAGCGACTCCGCGGCTCCGTCGCCGACCCCGCTGCCGAAGGCGGACGCCTCGGGCTCCGGCATGGCCCTGACGGGCGGTGCGACGCTGATGAAGGCGGTACCGGGGGCGAAGAGCGCGGACGGCCAGTACGTCGGCAACTTCAACCAGGTCGGCGCGGCCGTCACCTGGACCCTGGACGTTCCCAAGAGCGGCCAGTACAAGGTGAAGATCACCTACGGGGTGCCCGGCAAGGACGCCAACAGCACGCTGACCGTGAACGGCGACGCCCAGTCCCGCCCGATCAACATGAAGAACTACTCCCTCGCCAAGCCGGGCGAGTGGGACAAGGGCTGGACGCACACGTACTCACTGGTGCAGCTGAAGAAGGGCACCAACACGATCAAGGTCTCCTGCGAGCAGGGCAACCTCTGCGAGATCAACATCGACCAGCTCTGGCTGGAACAGGGCTGATCCCCAAGCCCCCGGCCCACGGGCCCGCATCGACCCCCAACACCCCTGCGCGGTGGCGGGGGTCGACTCGTTCCCGGGTCCGGCCCGCAGGGGCAGCACGCGCGGCCGCGAGGGTCAGAGGCGTCCGACCTCGACGCAGTGGACGGCCACCCAGCCCGTCCGGCCGCCGTGGCTGACCTTCACCCAGTCGTTTCCGGAGGGCCCGCCCGACCAGCAGCTGTACGAGCCGCCTTCGTTGTTGCGGGTGCACGGCGTGGTCGTGCAGGGAACCCGTGTGGACGGGTTGGAGATCGTCGCGATGCTGGAGGAACCGGTGGTGGCGCCGGAGCGGATGTTGAACGAGTGGCCGTCAGACATCCAGACGCCGGCCTGGTCGGCGGCGAATCCGGGGGTTGCCGTGGTGAGGACCGCCGCCACGGCGAAGGTGAACGAGGTCAGAGCTGAACGCATCACGTGCTTCTTCAAGGCATGGTCTCCTGGGGGGCGCGGATCTTGTGCTTGCGGACCCATCCTGAGCCGCCTCCGGACACACCGGACACGGGCGGAGCCTCTTCGGCGTGAAGCGCCCGGAATCCGGCTAGATCGCGGTCACGGTGACCGAGTCGCCGAGGGACGCGTACGAGGCGGGGTCGAATTCGCCCGCCGTCGGGGCGTGGACCGTGGCCGCGGAGAGGGCCACCGCGCGGGCGAGGCGGGCCGGCCAGTCGAGGCCCTCGGTCAGGGCGGACAGCAGGCCGGCAACGGCGGAGTCGCCGGCGCCCGTCGGGTTTCCGGTCAGGGGGCGGGGCGGGGTGGCCCGCCAGGTGCCGTGCGGGGTGGCGGCGAGGAGGCCGGCCGGGCCGAGCGAGGTGATCACCGCGTGGGCGCCCCGGCGGCGGGCGTCGCGGGTGGCGGGGAGCGGGTCGCGGGAGCCCGTCAGTTCGGCGAGTTCGGCGGCGTTCGGTTTGATCATCTCGGGCCGGGCGGCGATCCCCCGGCGCAGCGCCTCGCCGCTGGTGTCCAGGAGCACGGGGACGCCGGCCGCGCGGGCCGTCCGTACGAGGAGCGCGTACGCGCCGATCGGGACGCCCGGCGGCAGGCTGCCGCACAGGGCCACCGCCCCTGCCCCGGCGACGAGTTCGGTGTAGTGCCGGAGGAACGCGGCCCATTCGGCGGCGGTGATCTGCGGTCCGGGTTCGTTGAACTGTGTGGTGTCGCCGGTGGTTTCGTCGACGACGGCCAGGGTGCGGCGGGTGCCGCCCGCGCAGGGCAGTAGGGCGTCGACCACTCCGGGCGAGGCGTCCAGCAGTTCCCGGACGACCGCGCCGGCCGGGCCGCCCGCGAAGCCCGTCGCCGTGACCCGGTGGCCGAGGGCGGCGAGCACCCGGGCCACGTTCAGGCCTTTGCCGCCCGGGCGTTCGGCGACGCCGGTGACCCGGTGGGCGGTGTGCGGACGCAGCCTCGCCACCCGGTGGGTGATGTCGAGCGCGGTGTTGAGCGTCACGGTGAGGATCATGACCAGTCCCGGTTTCGGTGTGTGCCGGGATCATGCCAAACGGAGGGCGGCCGGCCCAGTCCCGCGGGCCGCCCGCCGCCGCCGGTGCCTCCGGGAGGCGGCTCAGCCGAGGGGGCTGACGATCCATTCGCCGCGCCGCATGACGCCCTTGACGTCGAACTCGGCGTCCAGGACGACGAGGTCGGCGTATTTGCCCGGGTCCAGCGAACCGACCTGGTCGTACAGGCCGAGCAGCTTGGCGGGGTTGGCGGAGATCGCCTGGACGACGGATTCGACGGGGAGCCGGTCCAGCGTCACCGACCGCTTGAAGGCGGTGTCCAGGGTGAGGGTGGAGCCGGCGATGGACCCGCCCTCCACGAGCCGGGCGACACCGTCCTTGACCTCCACCTCCAGTGGGCCGAGGTGGTAGGTGCCGTCGCCGAAGCCGGCGGCGTCCATGGCGTCGGTGATGAGCGCGACCCGGTGGGCTCCCGCGTGGTGGAAGGCCAGTTCCAGCATCGCCGGGTGCAGGTGGGTGCCGTCGTTGATCAGCTCGACGGTGACCCGCTCGTCCTCCAGCAGCGCGGCGATGGGGCCGGGGGCGCGGTGTTCCAGGCCGGGCATCGCGTTGTACAGGTGGGTGGCGACGGTGGCGCCCGCGTCGATGGCCTGTCGGGTCTGGTCGTACGTGGAGTCCGTGTGGCCGATCGCGGCGATGACGCCGTGCTCGGCCAGCAGCCGTACGGAGTCGAGCCCGCCCGGCAGTTCGGTCGCCAGGGTGAACATGCGGGCGGCGCCGTGCGCGGCGTCGATCAGCTTGCGGACCTCGGCCGGGTCGGGGTCGCGCAGGAGTTCCTCCTTGTGCGCGCCCTTGCGGCAGGGGTTGATGAACGGCCCTTCGAAGTGGATGCCCGCGATCTCGCCCTGCTGGGTGAGCTCGGCCAGCAGCCCGGCGCGGCGGGCCAGTTCGTCGAGGTCGCCGGTGACCGTGGACGCGACGAGGGTGGTGGTGCCGTGCTCGCGGTGGGTGCGCACGCCCTTGAGCACGTCCTCGGCGGTGCCGGAGGTGAAGGAGGCCCCGCCGCCGCCGTGGTTGTGCATGTCCACGAAGCCGGGGACGATCCAGTGCCCGGACAGGTCGACGTGCCGCGCGCCCTCGTCGGCGCTGCCCGCGATGCGGTCGCCGTCGACGATGACCCGGCCGCCCGCCACGGTGCCGGTCGGCAGCACCACCCTGGCGCCGGAGAGAACGGTGCTGTGTGCGCTTCCGGACATCAGGCAGGTACCTCCGTGGCGAGTAGGTCCCAGGCGAGCAGCCCTGCGCCCAGGCATCCGGCGGTGTCCCCGAGGGCCGCCGGAACGATCTCGGGCAGCCGTTGGAACGTCACGCGTTCCTCGACGGCCGCCCGAAGGGGTGTGAACAAGGTTTCCCCCGCCTCGGCCAGCCCGCCACCGATGATCAGCGTGCGCGGGTCCAGCAGGGTGATCGCGGTGACGAGCCCGTCGGCGAGGGCGCCGATCGCGGACAGCCAGACCTCGCGGGCGCGCGCGTCGCCGGACTCGACGGCCTTCGCGCAGTCCGCCGCGTCCGCGTCGGGGTCGCCGGACGCGGACGCCCAGGCGCGGCTGACGGCGGAGGCGGAGGCCAGGGTTTCCAGGCAGCCGTGCTGGCCGCAGCCGCAGGCGGGTCCGCCGGGCCGCACCACGATGTGACCGATCTCGCCCGCGTAGCCGTGCGCGCCGGCCTCGATGGCCCCGGCGATGCCGATGGCGCCGGCGATGCCGGTGCCGAGCGGGACGAACAGGAAACGGTCGGCGCCGTGGCCCGCGCCGATGCGGCCCTCGGCGAGGCCGCCCGTACGCACGTCGTGGCCCAGGGCGACCGGGATGCCGCCGAGGCGTCCGCCGAGGAGGTCGCGCATCGGTACGTCGCGCCAGCCCAGGTTCGCCGCGTACACGGCGATGCCCCGGTCGGCGTCGACGATGCCGGGGACGGCGACGCCGGCGGCCGAGGCGGCCGTACCGAACCGCTCCAGGCCCAGGACCAGCAGCTCGGACGCGAAGTCCAGGATCGTCTCGACGACGGCCTCGGGACCCCGCTCGCGGCCCGTGGCGCGGCGCGCCTCGTGCAGCAGGGTGCCGTCCTCGGCGATGAGGGCGGCCTTCATCCCGGTGCCGCCCACATCGAGGGCGATGACGTGTTTCACGGGTTTCACAGGAGACAGTCTCGCGTGCTCGACAGGCAAAGGTCTAGTCCATTGGGAGGGATTGTTGAGCGGCCATACAAATTCGGGACCTTGGTCCGGCCACAGTCCGGACACAGTCCGGCCGCGGCGTGCGCGACGGGTGTGAGGGAGCCGTCAAAGTGGTGTAGACCTTACGTCGAATCGTACGTACGACAAGGGGTGGATCGAGAACCGTGAAGGGCCGTTACCTGAGCTTGGCCGCGTCCGGCGCCGTGCTGTGCCTGACCGCTGTGACGCTGACCGGCTGTGGCAGCCTGGACAGCCTCACCGGGAACAACGAGGTGACCCTGCGGGTCGTGGCGGCCGACTACGGCGACAATCCGCAGAACTCCTCGACGGGCTACTGGAAGGACCTCGCCGCGGCCTTCGAGAAGGACAACCCGAACGTCCGCGTCGAGGTCAGCGTCTACTCCTGGTCCGAGGTCGACGCCAAGGTCGCCGAGATGGTCAAGGCGGGCAAGGCCCCCGACATCGCGCAGATCGGCGCCTACGCCGACTACGCGGAGGCGGACAAGCTCTACACGGTCGACGAACTGCTCTCCGTGAACACCGAGGCCGACTTCCTGAGCCCCCTCGCCGACGCCGGCAAGGTCAAGCGCGTCCAGTACGGCATGCCCTTCGTGGCCAGCACCCGGCTGCTCTTCTACAACACCAAGCTCCTCGCGGACGCCGGAGTCATACCCAAGGACGGCGCCACCCCCTGGCAGCCCAAGAGCTGGGCGGACCTGGAGGCGGCGGCCAAGAAGCTCAAGGCCGCGAACGTGCCCACCCCGTTCGCCGTGCCGCTCGGCCGCGAGGAGGCCCAGGCCGAGTCGATGATGTGGATGCTCGCCGGCGGTGGTGGCTACACCGACAACGAGGAGGGCTACCAGATCGACTCCCCGGAGAACGTCAAGGCCTTCGAGTTCCTCCGCGACACGATGGTCGGCCAAGGCCTCACCGGCCCCGTCGAACCGGGCAAGCTCGACCGGCAGGCCGCCTTCGACGCCTTCACCCGCGGCGAGGTCGGCATGCTCAACGGCCACCCCACCCTGCTCAAGCAGGCCGCGGGCAAGGGCGTGAAGTTCGGCATGGTGCAGATGCCGACCGTCGACGGCACCGAGCACTCCACGATGGGCGTCGCCGACTGGGTCATGGCCTTCAAGAACGGCCACAAGAAGGAGTCCGGGAAGTTCCTGGACCACCTGTACGCGCCGAAGAACGTGACGACCTTCACCAACAAGTACGACCTCCTGCCCGTCACCACCAGCGGCTACCGCGCCATGGAGGCGAGCACCGGGGGCTCCGCCGCCCAGCTGAAGACCTTCCTGACGGCCCTGCCCAACGCCAAGCTCTACCCCGTCGGCAAGAAGTCCTGGGCCGGCGTCAGCGAGGACGTGAAGGAGAACATCGGCAAGGTCGTGCAGCCCGGCGGGCAGCCCGCGAAGGTCCTGGACGACATCGCGAGGTCCGCCATCAAGGCCGACGGCGACCGCTGACCCGCCGCGCGGCAGGTGTCGGTGGCCGCCGTTAATCTGGCCGTATGACGGACGACGGGCAGGTGGAGGGGCGGCCGGCGGCACCGCTGACCGCCACCGAGGCCGCCGTACTCGCCTACGAGGGGCGCAGCTGGCCCGGGCCGGGCGCCAAGGAACGGGCGATACGCGAGGCCCTCGGGCTGACCCCCGTGCGCTACTACCAGCTGCTCAACGCCCTCATGGACGATCCGCGCGCCCTGGAACACGCCCCCGGCACCGTCAACCGGCTCCGCCGCATCCGCGAGGCCCAGCGCGCCCGACGGTGATCCCGTACGCCGCCCCCCCTGAAGCGGCGTACGGAGGCGGTCTGGGCTTGGGGCGGACCACGCCGGTAGGGTCATCGGTATGGGGAGCCGCCCGAACGACCCGCAGATGCCCGAGCCCGTCACCGCCGCCGGACGCGAGGGCCTCGCAGCCCTCCTCCGCGCACCCCGCAGGGCCGTCGTCGCCCTCGACTTCGACGGCACCCTCGCCGACATCGTGCCCGACCCCGACCAGGCCCGCGCCCACGCGGACGCCGTCCCGGCGCTCGCCGCGCTCGCGCCCGAGGTCGCCGCCGTCGCCGTGGTCACCGGCCGCCCCGCCGGTGTCGCCGTACGGTACGGCGGGTTCGCCGGGGTTCCGGGACTGGAACACATGGTGGTCCTCGGCCACTACGGCGCCGAGCGCTGGGACGCCGTCACCGGCATCGTCCACGCCCCCGCCGAGCACCCCGGCGTCGCGGCCGTGCGGGCCGAGCTGCCCGGCTTCCTCGACTCCATCGGCGCCTGGCGCGGGACCTGGATCGAGGAGAAGGGCCGGGCGCTGGCCGTCCACACCCGTCGCGCCGCCGACCCCGAGCAGGCCTTCGCCGCGCTGCGGGAGCCGCTGGCCGAGCTGGCCGCGCGGCACGGACTGATGGTCGAGCCCGGCCGGGCCGTCCTGGAACTGCGACCCCCGGGCATGGACAAGGGCGTCGCCCTGACGGAGTTCCTCACCGAACGGGACGCCGAGGCCGTCCTGTACGCCGGCGACGACCTGGGCGACCTCGCCGCGTTCTCGGCCGTGGAGAAGCGGCGCGCCGACGGGCTGCCGGGGCTGCTGGTGTGCAGCGGCTCGGCGGAGGTGCCCGAGCTGGCCGCCCGCGCCGACCTGGTCCTGCCCGGCCCCGCCGCCGTCACCGGCTTCCTGGCCGCCCTGGCCCGGACCCTGCGCTCCTGACGACACCGCCCCTGACGTCACCGCTTCCGACCACACCCGCCGGGCCGGCCCGGACCCAGGGCCGGCCCGCGGCACCGTGTCAGGCCTCGGCCGCCAGCCGGTCCAGCTGGGCCGTGAACCAGGCCGCCGGGGGCAGCGCCGTGGCCGCCGCGGCCAGGCGCTTCGTACGCTCCGCCCGCTCCGCGGCCGGCATGGACAGCGCCGTGTGCAGGGCCTCGGCCGTCTGCGTGACGTCGTACGGGTTCACCACGATCGCGTCGTCCCGGAGCTCCCCGTACGCCCCGGCCCCCGTGGACAGGACCAGCGCGACGCCGGACTCCGACACCACCGGGATCTCCTTCGCCACCAGGTTCATGCCGTCCCGCACCGGGTTCACCAGCGCCACGTCCGCCAGCCGGTACGCGGCCAGCGAGCGCGCGAAGTCGTCCTCGACGGACACCAGCACCGGCTGCCAGTCCTCCGTACCGAACTCGGCGTTGATCTCCGCCGCCAGGTCCCGCACCGCCCGCGTGTACGACCGGTACGCCTCCAGATCCTGCCGGGACGGGTACGCGGACGCCAGGTGCACCACCTCGCCCCGCCACTCGGGGTGCGCCGTGAGCAGCTCCCGGTAGGCGAGCAGGCCGCGCAGGATGTTCTTCGACAGCTCGGTGCGGTCCACCCGGACGATCGCCTTGCGGCCGGCGACCTCGCTCCGCAGCGCCGCCAGTTTGTCGTCGACCTCCGGCCGGTGGGCCAGGGCCCGCAGGTCGTCGCCGTCCACGCCCAGCGCGAACACCGCCACGTCCGTCCGCCGATGGCGGACCGGGCCCAGCGGACTCTTGCGCACGAAGCGCGCCTTCGACTCCTCGACGCCCGCCGGGGCCATCGGCTCGGCGATGCCCCGCTCGTCGTCCAGGTGGGCGCCGCCCATGAAGCCGTGGGCCCACGCCCAGGTGTGGAAGCCGACCACGTCCGCGCCGAGCATCCCCCACATCAGCTCGGAGCGGATGTCGTCGGGCAGCATGCGCAGGTATTCGGGCGACGCCCACGGCGTGTGCGTGAAGTGCCCGATCCGCAGGTCCGGGCGCAGTGCGCGCAGCTGCCCCGGGACCAGCGCCAGGTGGTAGTCCTGCACCAGCACCCGGGCGCCCTCCGCGGCCTCCTGCGCCAGCGCCTCGGCGAAGGCCCGGTTGTAGGCGGTGTACGAGGCCCACTGCCGCCGGAATTCCGCGTCGAAGACCGGCTCGCGGGGCACGTCGTACAGGTGGTGGTGGGTGAACCAGAGCACCGAGTTCGCGATGCCGTTGTACGCGTCGTCGTACACCCCGGGGTCGATGTCGAGCATGCGCACGCCCGGCTCCGCGACGCCCCGGCGCACCGCCTCCCGATCGGCGTCGGACAGGGCCGCGCAGATCCACACGGCGTCCGGCTGCCGGGCGAGGGCCGCGGAGAGCCCGGAGACGAGACCGCCCCCGCCGCGCCGGGCACTGAGGGCGCCGTCCTGGTCGAGGGCGTACGAGAGCGGGCCGCGGTTCGCGGCGACGAGTACCTGAGAAGCCATGCGGCCAACCTAGCCAGGCCCGCCCCCGGTCAAACGCTTGTGCGCCGGGGCCCGCTGAGGATTACGCCACGCGACGGCCCGCGTACTCCTCGATCCCGGCCATCGGCGGCCGTTCCTCGGTGTCCACCGGGTAGGTATGCGGCACGAAACCGTCCGGCCCCCGCTCGAACTGCGTCAGCTCGGGCCGCACGAGGTGCCCGCGCGAGAGCCGCAGCTGCGCCGTGCGGTAGATCGCCGCCGCCATCCGGCCGAGCGCCTGCCCGTCCTGGTGGCGGTGCAGCCGCACACCGACGTCGACCTGGGCCAACGCGTCCAGCCCGACCGTGTGCAGCGCGTCCACGAGCAGGCCCAGCTCGACCCCGTAGCCGACGGGGAACGGCAGCCGCTCCAGCAGGGACCGGCGCACGGCGTACTCGCCGCCCAGTGGCTGCACGAAGCCGGCCAGCCGCGGCCAGTGCAGGTTCAGCAGGGGGCGGGCGACCAGCTCGGTGACCCGCCCGCCCTGGCCGGGGGCGTCGCCCAGCGGCCGGTCGTACATCGCCTTGACGAACTGGACCTGCGGATCGGTCAGCAGCGGACCCACGATCCCCGACACGAAGGCGGAGTCGAAGTCCCGCAGGTCGGCGTCCACGAAGCAGACGACCTCGCCGGTGGTCGCCAGCAGCGAGCGCCACAGCACCTCGCCCTTGCCGGGCAGCGCCGGGACGCGCGGGAGGATCTCGTCGCGGTGCACCACCCGGGCACCGGCGGCGGCCGCGACCTTCGCCGTACCGTCCGACGAGCCGGAATCGATCACGACGAGTTCGTCGACGAGCGGGCCGGCCGGGCCCTCGATCAGATCGCGCCGGATCACCTCGACGATCCGCCCGACGGTGGCCTCCTCGTCGAGCGCGGGCAGCACCACGCTGACCGTCGTGCCCGTCGCCCGTTTCCGGTCGAGGAGCTGGTCGAGCGGTCGGTCGGCGGCGGACCAGGAGCGGGCGGCCAGCCAGCGCTCCACCTCTTCCAGCACTCTCGGGACTCCCTGCTTCATCGGTGGTTTGGACCGAAAAGTGATCCATCTCGCGGTTCGGACGGCTGTCTCAACCACCCGGACCTTCGGTTACAGTCTTGAACAACGCGATGGCCCACCGCATGCCGGGGGTCCCGCGCACAAACGCCCGGACACGCCATGGAGCGCGCCGTCCGGTGCCATACCGCTCATCCAGAGGGGCAGAGGGATACGGCCCGTTGAAGCCCCGGCAACCCTCCAGTCGGTTCTCGCGATGCGTCTGCGACGCACTCCCGCGAGGTCCCCGGCTAGGGAAGGTGCCAATTCCGTCTCATGGCGAAGTGCGCCATGGGGAAGATGAGGAGAAAGGGCCTCGCCATCATGGCTGCACAGACCGTCGCCACCTCTGCCGAGCAGGCGTCCGTTGATCTCGGACCCGCCACCGGCCTTTCCTGTCGTGAGTGCGGAACCCGCTTCGAGCTCGGTCCCATTTTCGCCTGCGTCGAGTGTTTCGGACCGCTGGAAGTCTCCTACGAGCTGCCGCTGGGCAACCCCGAGGCCCTGCGCGCCGCCATCGAGGCCGGCCCCGACAACATCTGGCGCTACGCGCCGCTGCTGCCCGTCCCGGCGGACGTGGCCTCCAAGCCCAACCTGAACCCCGGCTTCACCAAGCTCGTCGACGCCGCCAACCTGGCCAAGGAACTGGGCGTCACCGGAAAGCTGTACGTCAAGGACGACTCCGGCAACCCGACGCACTCCTTCAAGGACCGCGTCGTGGCCATCGCCGTCGAGGCCGCCCGTGCCTTCGGCTTCACCACCCTCTCCTGCTCCTCCACGGGCAACCTGGCCGGCGCCGTCGGCGCCGCGGCCGCCCGCGCCGGCTTCCGGTCCTGCGTGTTCATCCCGCACGACCTGGAGCAGGGCAAGGTCGTCATGGCCGGTGTCTACGGTGGCGACCTCGTCGGCATCGAGGGCAACTACGACGACGTCAACCGCTTCTGCTCCGAGCTCATCGGCGACCCGCTGGGCGAGGGCTGGGGCTTCGTCAACGTCAACCTGCGCCCCTACTACGGCGAGGGCTCCAAGACCCTGGCGTACGAGATCTGCGAGCAGCTCGGCTGGCGGCTGCCCGACCAGATCGTCATCCCGATCGCGTCCGGCTCCCAGTTGACGAAGATCGACAAGGGTCTGCAGGAACTGATCAAGCTCGGCCTCGTCGAGGACAAGCCGTACAAGATCTTCGGCGCCCAGGCCGAGGGCTGCTCCCCGGTGTCGACCGCCTTCAAGGCCGGTCACGACGTGGTCCGCCCGCAGAAGCCGAACACCATCGCCAAGTCCCTCGCGATCGGCAACCCGGCCGACGGCCCGTACGTCCTGGACATCGCCCGGCGCACCGGCGGGTTCGTCGAGGACGTCAACGACACCCAGGTCGTCGAGGCCATCAAGATCCTCGCGCAGACCGAGGGCATCTTCGCCGAGACCGCGGGCGGCGTCACCGTCGGCGTGACGAAGAAGCTCATCGAGAACGGGCAGCTCGACCCGACGCTGACCACCGTGATCCTGAACACCGGCGACGGCCTGAAGACCCTGGAGGCGGTGGCCGCCGACAGCGGCCAGACCGCCACCATCCGCCCGAGCCTGGACGCGTTCCGCGCCGCCGGCCTGGCCTGATCCTTCCCACGACACCCGGAAAGGCGGTAGCGCCATGAGCGTCAACGTCCGCATCCCCACCATCCTGCGCACCTACACCGGCGGCGTCGCCGAGGTCCCGGCCGAGGGCGCGACCCTGGCCGAGGTCATCGACTCCCTGGAGAAGAACCACCCGGGCATCGCCGCGCGCGTCCTGGACGACCAGGGCAAGCTGCGCCGGTTCGTGAACGTCTACGTCAACGACGACGACGTGCGCTTCGAGGGCGGGTTGCAGACGGCGACGCCCGACGGCGCCGGCGTCTCGATCATCCCGGCCGTCGCCGGCGGCTGATCGTCCCGGACGGGCCGCCGATCGTCGCCCGCGGGCGACGGCCGTCGCCCACCGATTTCTGAATTGCCCCCTCCGTCAATAAGCGGAGGGGGCAATTCTGCTTGATTGGTAGCGGTAGGGTTGGGGAAGTCCCCTCCGCTGTTCTTGCCCGCCGCATATGAGCGGGGCCGGCGAGGGTTGACATTGAGTCAACATGTGCGCGCGCTATGGGGCTTTGGCGTGGATTGTCAGGCCCGAGTTGCCCAGGAGTATGGCAAATTTTCACTCTATTTCAATGTTTTCGCGTGTCCGGATTTCTCGTCGGATTGACCTGTTGCAGACAGCAGCGGTGCGGATACATTCAGCCCCGGTCGAGGCGTTCCGGCGCAAGTTCTGACCCGGGTTCGCGAAGTGCGGACCTGCGCAAGGGCCAGTAATAGGGGAGTTGGGCATGGCTCAGGGCACCGTCAAGTGGTTCAACGCGGAGAAGGGCTACGGCTTCATCGCGGTCGACGGTGGCGCGGATGTGTTCGTCCACTACAGCGCCATCCAGATGGACGGGTACCGCACCCTTGAAGAGGGTCAGCGGGTCGAGTTCGAGATCTCGCAGGGCCAGAAGGGCCCGCAGGCGGACATGGTCAAGCTCGCTGCCGGCTGAGTCCCAAGCGCGATCGACCACCGACGCACTCACACACGAGGGGCCCACATCCCGGACACGGGGATGTGGGCCCCTCGTGCGTGTCGGCCCCGAGGCCCTTGCGGCGCCCGGCCCCCGCCCCCTCGGCGCTCCCGGCGCGGGGCCGGTATTGCTCGAAGCCGCTTGCACTCGCGGGGGTCGAGTGCTAATCATTGGCGTTAGCACTCTCCGGGTGAGAGTGCTACTAAGACGAGGACCGGGCCGGTGAGGCCCGCAGGGTCCGGCGGGAAGGAACCGCCGGGTCCGCAGGCCGTCCGTCGCGGGCGCGGGCGCGGTCCGGAGCAATCCACCCCTGTCCGGGAGGACCACTTCAGATGGCCAAGATCATTGCGTTCAACGAGGAGGCCCGGCGCGGCCTTGAGCGTGGGATGAACCAGCTCGCCGACGCCGTCAAGGTCACCCTTGGCCCCAAGGGTCGCAACGTCGTCCTTGAGAAGAAGTGGGGCGCCCCCACGATCACCAACGATGGTGTCTCCATCGCCAAGGAGATCGAGCTTGAGGACCCGTACGAGAAGATCGGCGCCGAGCTGGTCAAGGAAGTCGCCAAGAAGACGGACGACGTCGCCGGCGACGGTACGACCACTGCCACCGTGCTCGCCCAGGCGCTCGTCCGCGAGGGTCTGCGCAACGTAGCCGCCGGCGCCAACCCGATGGCCCTCAAGCGTGGCATCGAGAAGGCCGTCGAGGCCGTCTCCGCCGCCCTGCTGTCGCAGGCCAAGGATGTCGAGACCAAGGAGCAGATCGCTTCGACGGCCTCCATCTCCGCCGCCGACACCCAGATCGGCGAGCTCATCGCCGAGGCGATGGACAAGGTCGGCAAGGAAGGCGTCATCACGGTCGAGGAGTCGCAGACCTTCGGCCTGGAGCTTGAGCTCACCGAGGGCATGCGCTTCGACAAGGGCTACATCTCGGCGTACTTCGCCACCGACATGGAGCGCATGGAGTCGTCCCTCGACGACCCGTACATCCTGATCGTCAACTCCAAGATCGGCTCGGTCAAGGACCTGCTGCCGCTCCTGGAGAAGGTCATGCAGTCCGGCAAGCCGCTGCTGATCATCGCCGAGGACGTCGAGGGCGAGGCCCTGTCGACCCTGGTCGTCAACAAGATCCGTGGCACCTTCAAGTCCGTCGCCGTCAAGGCCCCGGGCTTCGGCGACCGTCGCAAGGCCATGCTCGGTGACATCGCCATCCTCACGGGCGGCACGGTCATCTCCGAGGAGGTCGGCCTCAAGCTGGAGAACGCCGGTCTCGACCTGCTCGGCCGCGCCCGCAAGGTCGTCATCACCAAGGACGAGACCACCATCGTCGACGGTGCCGGTGACAGCGACCAGGTCCAGGGTCGCGTCAACCAGATCCGCGCCGAGATCGAGAACTCCGACTCGGACTACGACCGTGAGAAGCTCCAGGAGCGCCTCGCGAAGCTGGCCGGCGGCGTGGCCGTCATCAAGGCCGGTGCCGCGACCGAGGTCGAGCTCAAGGAGCGCAAGCACCGCATCGAGGACGCCGTTCGCAACGCGAAGGCGGCCGTCGAAGAGGGCATCGTCGCCGGTGGTGGCGTGGCCCTGCTCCAGGCCTCCTCGGTCTTCGAGAAGCTGGAGCTCACCGGTGACGAGGCGACCGGCGCCAACGCCGTGAAGCTCGCGCTGGAGGCCCCGCTCAAGCAGATCGCCGTCAACGGTGGTCTTGAGGGTGGCGTCGTCGTCGAGAAGGTGCGCAACCTGCAGATCGGTTGGGGCCTGAACGCCGCGACCGGCGAGTACGTCGACATGATCGCCGAGGGCATCATCGACCCGGCGAAGGTCACCCGTTCCGCGCTGCAGAACGCGGCGTCGATCGCGGCCCTCTTCCTCACCACCGAGGCCGTCATCGCCGACAAGCCCGAGAAGGCCGGTGCCCCCGCGGGCGGCGGCATGCCGGGCGGTGACATGGACTTCTGATCGGCCCCTGGCTGATCGGCTGTTCTCGAACGAGGGCGGCACCCCCACGGGGGTGCCGCCCTCGGGCGTTTCCGCGGCCGGCCGGGTCCGGCAGGACCGGGTCGGGTCCGCGCGGGGCCGGTCGGGTCCTGGCCGGCCCGGGGCGGGTCGGGGGTCAGGTCAGGGACTTGAGGAGCCAGACGTCCTCGTGGGCGGCGGGGAAGCCGGGGACGCGAGCCACTTCCCGGTAGCCGTGGCGGGCGTAGAAGGCCGGGGCCTGGAAGGTGAACGAGGAGACCAGGATGCTCACGCAGCCCCGCCGGCGGGCCTCCTCCTCGGCCGCCGCCAGCAGCTCGGCGCCCCGGCCGTCGCCCCGGCTGTCCTCACGGACCCAGGTCATGCCGATGCCCGCGCGGTCGCCCCAGCTCCAGCCGGACAGCCCGGCGACGAGCGCGCCGTCCGCGCCGGTGATCCGTACGGTGAACTCCGACTGCTCGTGTCCCGCCGTGGCCGCCTGGTTGAAGGCGTCCAGTTCCTTGCTGAGCCGCGCGTCGAGCTCGGAGTCCGCGCCGGCCGTGATGATGTCCACCCCGTGATCGTTCATGGGGCCATTGTGCGGTCCGGAGGCCACCCGGACCGATCGGTTTTGCGGCCGTCCCGGCCTCAGAAGCCGGAGGTGTCGAGGACGCAGTCGAACGGTTTCGGGATCCGCAGGTCCTCACCGAAGGAGACCGTGGTGCGGGAGCGGTAACCGTGCGGGGACGGGTCGGAGAAACAGGTGATTTCCGAGACCTGCATGTCGACGATCAGGTACACGGGGACGAGCAGCCCGTACACGTCCAGCTTCTCGTTCCAGTCCGCGTCCTTCGTGGAGACGGACGTGAACTCGGCGACCAGCGAGAGGGCCGCGCCGTCCGCGTGCCGGCCGTCCGCGTCGAAGGCCGCTTCGTCGGCCACGAAGAGGTCGGGTCCGTATGCGCGTCCCGCCGAGAGGAACTGGAAGAGGAAGGGAGCGATGTCCGTCGTGTGGCCCTCAGGGGCATGGGGCTCGATCTGGCGGCGCAATGCACGCATCGGGCGGTAGTGGCGCAGCTTGGGCCACGGTGACACGACGATCTTCCCCCGGATGACCTCGGCCTTGAAGCCGTCCGGCGTGTTCATCTCCTCGACGGCGCGCAGGAGGGTCTCGAAGGTGGTTGGTGCGGGCGGTGCCTCTACGGGTGTGGCTCGCTCGGTCAAGGTGGTCACCGTCGATTCCTCCGTTGGGCAGGGCGGTGCGGGGCTGTGCCTCACACCAGGCTAGTGCGGGCGGGAGGCCGGTGCCCGGTGCTCGGGACGGGGCGGCGCGGGACGGGCGGGTTTGGTTGGATCGGGGCATGAGCGAACGCAGCGTGCCCTTCGTCAAGATCTGTGGCCTGAAGACCGCCCACGACGTCGAGGTGGCCGTGGCCGCCGGGGCGGACGCGGTCGGCTTCGTCCTCGCCCCGGGCAGCCCCCGTACGGTCGACGCCGCCACGGCGCGGGCGCTCGCGGCGGGGGTGCCGGACGGGGTGCTCACCGTCGGGGTGTTCCGGGGCCAGTCGGTGGGGGAGGTGCGCCGTCTCGCTGAGGAGAGCGGGGTGCGCGCCGTTCAGCTCCACGGGGACGAGGGCCCGGAGTACTACGAGGAACTCCGCGCGCCCGGCCGGACGCTGGTCCGGGCCACCGCCGAGCACGTCGAGCGGTGCGGGGAGCTGGGGGAGGACCTGTTGCTGCTCGACGCCCCGGACCCGGGCTCCGGCAAGCCCTGGAACTGGGGCTCGACGGAGTTCACGGCCCCCGAGGGGCGCTGGTTGCTGGCCGGCGGGCTCACCCCGGCCAACGTCCGGGAGGCCGCCGCGACGACGGGCGCGTGGGGCGTGGACGTGTCCAGCGGCGTCGAGCGGGAACGCGGGGTCAAGTCCCCGGAACTGATCCGCGCCTTCGTGGCGGCGGCCCGGGGCTGAGCCCGCGCCGCGGGAGCTGAGCCCGCGCCGCCGGGGTGGTGGCGGGCCGCCTCCGAGCGGCCCCGGGCCGCCGCCGCGCGGCCCCGACCGACGAGATCCGACAGACCCCCGGGCACGGGCCGAGTGCCGTGACGGCCATGCCGCAGGGGTGGGTCCGGTCGGTGGGATTCGACTACTTGATCGTCGCGGGGGCTGTGCTAGGTTAATTCTGTAGTGATCGTTATCTAATTCAGGGGGATCCGTCATGGACAAGAACGCTCTGGTCACCGGCGGCAGCAGGGGCATCGGCCGGGCCGTCGCGGAACGCCTCGCGGCCGACGGGGTCACCGTCGTGCTGACCTACGCCCGCGATGAGGCGGCGGCCCGGGAGACCGTCGGGAAGATCACCGCGGCGGGCGGTCGGGCCCACGCGCTGCACGCGGAGCTCGGCCACCACGGGGACGCCGCCGCCCTCTGGGAGGCGTACGACGCGCTGGGGCTGGGCGGGGTGGACATCGTCGTCAACAACGCGGGCATCGGGCTGCCGATTCCCCTCGGCCAGGTCACCGAGGCGGACTTCGACCGGGTCTTCGCCGTGAACGTCCGCGCGCCGTTCTTCGTCGTGCAGGAGGGCCTCGACCGGCTGCGCGACGGCGGGCGCGTCATCAACGTCTCCAGTGGCGCCGCCCGGATCGCGATGCCCGAGATCCTCGCCTACGGGGCCACCAAGGGTGCACTCGACAACCTCACCCTCAACCTCGCGAAGGCCCTCGGCCCGCGCGGGATCACCGTCAACTCGGTGGCCCCCGGCATCGTCGACACCGACGTCAACGCCGGTTGGCTGCGCGGCAACCCGGAGGCGGAGGCGCACGCCGCCTCCCTCGCCGCGCTCGGCCGGGTGGGCCGCCCCGAGGACATCGCCGACATCGTCGGCTTCCTCGCCTCCGACGACGCCCGCTGGGTCACCGGCCGCGTGGTCGACGCCACGGGCGGCGCGGGGCTGTAACGGGGCGCCGTCGGGCCGGTCCGGTCGCGGGCCGGCCCGACGGCGGGACCCGAGTGCGGCGTGGGTGTCCGGTCGTACGACGATTCCCCTGGTGGACTCCGCCGGTTCGCACCGAACCCGTACCGCGCCAGGGAGCGACATGACCGAATCACCTCCGTCCCCCGAGGTCCTCGTCGACAAGCCCGTCCGGCTGGTCGGCCCGGAGCGCGTGCTCTCCGGGCGGCTCCTCTGCCTGCTGACCGGAAGCGAGTACACCGTCCGTGTCTCGTACGGGGAACGTGTCTTCGACAGTTCCTCCGCGACCGCTTTCGGCGCGTTGACGGACGTGCGTCGCCTGCTCCAGGCCGAGGGGCTGCGTCCTGCCGTCGAGGGTGCGCGTCTCGACGTGTATCCGAGCCGCATGGCGTTGGAGATGGGCGGCGGACGACGTTCCTACCGTTGGCCCGCCGAAGGGCGACCGTACACCGTCGACACCTTTGACGACGTGGCCGCGGAGGACGACGGGAAGCTGTCGTCCGTCGCCGAGCAGCAGGCCCGGATCGCGGATCGCCGACGATCGGGCCGCTGACCGGGAGGGTTCCGCGCGGCCGTCCGGGTGGTCTTCGTGGGGTGGTCGTCGGCCGGGCGGGGCGCGCGGGCCGCGGGGGGCACGGATGGGAGGAGCCGGCCCCGCCCGAGGAACCCCTCGCGGCGGGGCGGCTCGTCCGTGCCGATGTCCGACCCCGTGAGGGAGTTCCCCCATGCGCCTGCTCGCCCGCGTGGCCACCGCCGCGCTCCTCGCCGTGACCCCCGTGGTGGCCGGTACGGCGTCCGCCGCGGCCCCGGAGCCGATCCCGGCGCCGCTGTTCACCGCCGCCGACGCGGTGCCCGGCCGGTACATCGTGACCCTGGAGGAGGGGGTGGACGCGGCGGGGGCCGCCCGGGGCCTGGGCCTGGAGCCGTCGTTCCTCTACACCTCGGCGCTGAACGGCTTCGCGGTCGGGCTGACCCCGATCCAGCTGGCGGCCGTCCGCGACAGTCCGGGCGTGCGGTCGGTCGAGGAGGACGCCGAGGTGCGGTCCGTGCCGCGGCCGTCGTCGGCCGCCGGGTCGCGGGCATCGGCCGCCTCGTGGGGACTGGACCGGATCGACCAGGAGAGGCTTCCGCTGGACGACGGCTTCACCGTCCGCGGCACCGGCGCCGGGGTGACCGTGTACGTCCTCGACACGGGCATCGAGCGGGGCCACGCGGAGTTCGGCGGCCGGGCCGGGACCGGCTTCGACGCGGTCGACGACGGCCTTGACGGTGAGGACTGCCAGGGCCACGGCACGCACGTCGCGGGCACGGTAGCGGGCCGTACGTACGGGGTCGCCAAGGAGGCGGCCCTGGTGAGCGTACGGGTCCTGCGGTGCGACGGCTCGGGCACGTACTCGGGGATCGTCGCCGGGTTGGACTGGGTGGCCCGGAACGCCGTCCGGCCGGCCGTGCTCAACGCCTCCTTGGCCGGGGACCGTTCGGAGACCGTCAACAACGCGGCGACCGCGCTGGCCGACGCGGGCGTGCTGCCGGTCGTCGCCGCGGGCAACGCCGGCCGGGACGCCTGCCGGTTCTCGCCCGCCTCCGCGGCGAAGGTGGTGACGGTCGCCGCGTCCGACGGGCAGGACGAGCAGCCCGCCTTCTCCGACTTCGGCCCGTGCGTGACGCTCCACGCGCCCGGCACGGACATCGTCTCGGCCCGGCTGGGCGGGGGCGGCGTGGCCCACGACGGGACGTCGATGGCCGCGCCGCACGTCACCGGAGTCGCCGCGCTCTACCTGGCCGAGCACCCCGGGGCGTTGCCGGCGGAGGTCGCGGAGTTCCTCGTCGCCGCGTCCACGAAGGACGTCCTGACCGGCCTCGGCGACGGCAGCCCGAACCGGCTCCTCTCCACCGGCGGCCTCTGATCCCGGGCGGCGGCGCCTTGCCCGGACGGGCGCCCGGGTCGGTCGGGTCGAGCGGGTCGGGTCGGGTGGCGGCGGTCGGTCGGCCCGAGGGGGCGGGGCGAGGGGGCGGGAGCCGAGTGGGAGGCGAGCGCCCGTACGAACCGTCCGTACAGGTGCCCGTACGGATCGCCCGTACGCGTGAACTTTCCGGAGCCGGCCTGACGGCACACGGCCCCGGCCCGCCGCCCGGAAAGATCCTTTCCGCAGCCCGTCGGGCGGACCCGCTTGGCGGTATCGGGCGATCCGCCAGGTAGAGGCCGTCGGCTCAAGGGCTTCGCGGGGCGCATCCGATGAAGGAAGGGCCGCGCACCGGGAGGCTTTCGCCGGGGACGGACGCGGCTCATCCCGCCGATCCACACGCACTCCAGGGAGTCCCCTTCATGCGTCTGCTTGCCGCGCGCCTGACCACCGCCGCCGTCCTCGCGCTGACCTCCGTGGCGGCCGGTACGGCCTCCGCCGACACGCCGGAGCCGACCCCGGCGCCGCTGATCAGCTCCGCGAACGCCATCCCCGGCAGCTACATCGTCACCCTCGACAAGAAGTTCGACCCGGCGGAGTTCGCGAAGTCCCTCGGGCTGAGGACGAAGTTCTCCTACACCAGGACGATCAACGGGTTCGCCGCGTCCCTGGACGCGAAGCAGCTGAAGGCCGTCCGTGGCGCGTACGGCGTGCAGTCCGTGGCGGAGGACGCGAGCGTGGCCGGTCCGCCGGCCCCGGCGAAGGGGGTGCAGACGAAGGCGCCCGCGAACTCGTGGGGTCTGGACCGGATCGACCAGCGGTTCCTGCCGCTCGACAACAACTTCAGCGCGAACCGCAGCGGGCAGGGCGTGACCGCGTACATCCTGGACAGCGGCATCGACTTCAACCACCCCGAGTTCCGTGACGGCCGGGCGCGGCGCGGCTTCGACGCGATGGGCGACGGCCGCAACGGGCAGGACTGCCACGGCCACGGCACGCACGTCGCGGGCACGGTCGGCGGCACGAATGCCGGTGTGGCGCGGAAGGTGACCCTGGTCAGCGTCCGCGTCCTCGGGTGCGACAACCGGGGCGCCTGGTCGGGGATCATCGCGGGCTTCGAGTGGGTGGCCCGCAACGCGCAGCAGCCGGCCGTTCTGAACGCCTCCCTCGGGGGTGGCCGGCTCGACGCGGTCAACAACGCCGCCACCGCCGTGTCCGACCGGGGCGTGCTGCCGATCATCGCGGCGGGCAACGACAACCGTGACGCCTGCCAGGTGTCGCCGGCCTCGGCCGCACGCGTGGTGACGGTCGGCGCGACCGACCGCTTCGACCAGGAGACCGACTTCTCGAACTGGGGCCCCTGCCTCGACCTCTACGCCCCGGGGCAGGACATCGTCTCCGCGCGTCTGGGCGGTGGCAGCGTGTCCATGAACGGCACGTCCATGGCCGCGCCGCACGTCGCCGGTGTCGCCGCGCTCTACAAGTCGGAGCACCCGAACGCGCTGCCGGCGGAGGTCGCGGACTTCCTGGACGAGGTGTCCACGAAGGACATCGTCCAGAACCTCAGCGGCGACAGCCCGAACAAGCTGCTGTTCACCGACGGCCTCTGAGCCCTACCGGCTCACAGCCCCGCGACGAAGGTCGCCCAGGCCCGTGCGTGGAACACCACGTGCGGGCCTTCGGGCTGCTTGGAGTCCCGGACGGGGACGAGGTGGGGGTGACCGTCGGCGACTTCGAGGCAGTCGCCGCCGGTGCCGTCGCTGTGGGTGGACTTGCGCCAGGTTGCCATCTCCAGGCAGTCGCCGCCGTCGCCGCCGCTGTGGGTCGACTTGCGCCAGGTGGCCATCTCCAGACAATTGCCGCCGTCGCCGCCGCTGTAACTGGACTTGCGCCACACCGCTGCTGACAGGTTGTACTCAGGAACTCTGGTCATCTTCGTACTCCTCCGCCACCGACTCGATCAGGGCCAGGGACTGGCGCGGGGACAGCGCGCTAGCCGTGAGGAGATCGTAGGTCAGGGAGTGGCGGGCGACTGTGGCCGGATCGTCGAACAGTTGGCCCATCCCGATCCCGTCCACATAAGCGAGTGATGGGGCGTCCGCGAATGCCATCAACTTGAGCGAGCCATCCATACCGGCATGGAAGCCCGCGTAGAACGGAAGGATCTGGACGATGACCCGGTTTGCGCGGATTAGTTTCGCGATGTGGCGCAGCGCGTCACCCAGCACGCTGGGTTCATCTCCCGAGCGTCGTAGTACCGCTTCGTCGAGGACACACCAAAACAGAGGCGTTGTTTCGTCGTCGAGGACCGCTGACCTGGCCAGACGGTTCGAGACCAACTCGTCCACGGTCTCCTCCGTGGCCGTCGGCTGGTACGCGCGGAAGACCGCTCGCGCGTAGGCCTCCGTCTGGAGCAAGCCCGGGATGAGTTGAGGCGCGTACTCCCGAATGACCGTTGCCAGCGCCTCGGCCTCCGCCGCCGCAGCGAAGTGGTCGGGGTACTTGGACTTGGCCGCAGCCCCGCAGTTGCGGACGAAGAAGCCGTCGGTGTCGAGGATCTCGTCGATCTGCTGGGCGAAGTCGAGGTGCATGCGGCGCGTACCGGATTCGAGTTGGCCGATGAACGAGCCGCTGACGAAGAGCAGTTCGCCGAGTTCGGCCTGGCTCATGCCCTTCCGTTCGCGCGCCACACGGAGTTCGGCGCCGAGGAGGGCTCGGGGTGAGGAGGAGGGGTCCAGGTTCTTCGGTGGCATGGCAACTCCCGGATCAACATGCGGGGGTGTTGAGGGTCCGCACTTGAAAGGCTAGCCACGGCGTCGCCACGCTGAGTATCGAAGTTGAATACTCAGAGTAGAAAGGTGACATGTCATGGTGCTCACCCCACAGGAGCGCATGCAGGCGGCCGAGGAGGCCGTCCGACAGTTGAAGGACTCCCTCGCCGGAGTGGGGGTGCTGTTCCCCTCGCTCGGCGTGGAACGGGTCTCCGCCGCCGGTTCGTACGGCCTGCCGCTCGTCGACCTCGGGCGCTGCAACCTGGACACCGCGCTGCGACTGGCCGCCGTGCTCCACGAGCGGGCGGGTGGCGACGCGTGAGCGGGACGGTCGATGCCGCCGAGTTCGCCTTCGAACTCGGCTGGCGGTTGCGCGGGTTGGAGACGGCCCTCGCGCCGCGCGGGGCGCACGGGCCGACGGAGGGGAGCCCGAAGCCGCCCCCGCCGCCGGGGTGGCAGCGGTTCACGCTCGTCCACTGCCCGGTGGAGGGCTACCCGGGCTTCGACGACCCCGTGTACGAGGGGCTCCGTACGAGCCCGCCGCGGGGATGCGTCGCCGAGGACCTCGGCGGCTGCCTCGGGCTGCGGTGCGAGCGGCCGGGCGGCAGGCTGCTGGACGCGGTCGCCGAGCTGTGCGCGGAGATCCGTACCGGGCACGGGCTGCTGATGACCGGGCTCGGTATCGACAGGCTGTGGGAGTGGTCCGAGGACGGGACGGACGGCTGGGGCGCCGAGATCGTCGGGCAGTTGCTGCTGATGGCGGCCGAACGCGGCCCGAGGATCGGTTACGGCGTGGACGACCTGGCCGGGTTCCTGCGGGAGGCCGCCGGAGTCTGACCAGCTGCTTCCGGCGGGCCCGGACATGAGAGTCCCGCTCCGCGCGGGGCCTTCGCGCGTAACGGACCCGTCACAGAGGGCACGCGGGCCACCCCGTGTCGCCACGATGGTCCGATGCGCACCCACCACACCCACCTCGCCCTGACCGCCGTCGCCGGGATCCTCGTGCTCGGCGGATGCGCCGAGGTGACGCCCGTCGAATCGAAGTCGGCGGCGTTACCGGCCGGCGCGAAGCAGCCCGCACCACCCGCATCCGCTCCGGTGGCATCCGCACCACCGGCTGCCGCTCCGGCGGCATCCGCTCCGAAGCCGTCGGCCGCGAAGCCGTCCGCCGGCCCCGATGCCGCCCGAGCGGCGGCCGGCCTCCCCGCGGCGCCCGAGGGCGCCGCCCGGCAGGCCTTCATCGGCGGTCTCGACGCCATCGACCGGGACATCGTCCACGGCAAGGAGGACAAGGCCGTCAGCAGGGGCATCGACACCTGTTCCGCCATCAAGAACAACCCCGGGAACCGGCCGAAGCAGATCGAGCAGACCGAGCGGCGCTGGAGCAGTCCGACCCACCCGGAGGGTCACGGCGCGGCCAAGGCCGCGAAGATCCTGGACGTGGCGCACAAGAACATCTGTCCGACCTTCTGATCCGGCCGGGCCGGTAGGGTCGGTCCGGGCGATCGACCGATCGGTCGGTACGGGAGGTGGCGGGGGATGTCCGAGCTGGTGCGGGAACCGGCGCCGGAGCGGGACGGTGCGGGGGTGCGGGCCGCCCCGGAGCAGGAGGTCTCGTACGGGGACACCGTGCCGGGCACCGTGCTGATGTTTCCCGCGCTGCTCCTGTTGCGGTTCCTCGGGGAGCACGCCTGGGCGTACTGGACGGCCGCGCTGATCGGCGTCCTCGGGACGGCGGTGTACGGGCTCGGGATCGCGGCGGCGGTCGGCAGTCTGCGGCGGGGGCGGCGTAGGGCGGTCGCGCTCGCCGTCATCGCCCTGTCGCTGGGCGCCTGCGTCGTCTTCGTGGCCCGGCTCGTCGAGCACTTCTGACCAGCGCCGGACCTCCCGGCCCACGGCACGTGACGGCGGTGGGGAGCGGTACGCACGACGCGTACCGCTCCCCACCGCCGTTCCCGTCCCGGCGGGCGCTCAGGCCAGGGCGGGTTCCTTCTCCGGGTCGGTCGCGGCGGTCGGGGCGGCCGGGTCCGGGTCGGTGTTGAGCTCGGCCAGCATCTGCTTCGTGAATCCGAAGAAGTACGTGGCGAGGAAGCCGGCCAGGTAGCCGACGGCCAGGCCGCCCGCGTAGACGGCGATGGTGGCGCCCATGCCCCCCTTGCCGTCGAGGAGCGGGAACAGGGCCCAGCCCGACGGGCCGATCGCGGTGGAGCCGACGCCGACGCCGAGCTGGCTGAAGAGGCCGACGAACGCCCCGCCGGCCGCACCGCCCGCGCAGGCGGTGATGAAGGGGCGGCCCAGCGGCAGGGAGACGCCGTAGATGAGCGGTTCGCCGACACCCAGGAACCCGGCGGGCAGCGCGGACTTGATGGTGGTGCGCAGCGAACCGTTGCGCGGGAGCCGGAGGTAGACGGCGATGGCCGCGCCGACCTGGCCCGCGCCGGCCATGGCGAGGATGGGCAGCAGGACCGTGAAGCCGGCCTGCTCGATCAAGGTGGTGTGGATCGGGATGAGGGCCTGGTGGAGGCCCAGCATGACCAGCGGGAGGAAGAGTCCGCCGAGGACGAGTCCGGCGAAGGCGCCGCCGGTGGCGAGCAGCCAGTTGGCGAAGGTGCCGATGGCGGTGGAGACCTCACCGGCGAGGAACATCAGGCCGAAGAGGGTGACGAGGCCGGAGACCAGCACCGTCAGGGTCGGGGTGACGAGGACGTCCAGGGCCTCGGGGACCCACTTGCGGCACCACTTCTCCACCTGGACGGCGAGCAGGGCCGCGGCGAGCGCGCCGAGGACGCCGCCCTGCCCGGGGGACAGTTGCAGACCGAACGCGTCGATCTTCGCGACGCCGGGGAAGACGATGATCGCGGCGACCGCACCGCCGAGGATCGCGGTGCCGCCGAACTCCTTCGCGGTGTTGTAGCCGACGAAGACGGCGATCAGCGACATGAACCCGGAGGCCATCGCGGCGAGCGCCGGGACGAGCGCGGGCAGCCAACCCAGGTTGGTGAGCAGGCCGTTCAGGCCCGCGATGATGCCGCAGCCGATGAGGGCCGGGATCAGCGGGACGAAGATGTTCGCGATGCGCCGCAGGAACAGCTTGAACGGCGTGGAGTTCTTCGCCTTGCGGGCGTCCTTGAGGGCCGCGCCCTGCGACGCGAGTTCCTCGGCGGTGACGGCCTTCGGCGCCGCCGAGCGCCCCTCCTCGACGAGCGCCTCGAACTCGGGCGTGACGCGGGCGACGGTGCCCGGGCCGAGGACGATCTGGTACGTGTCGTCCTCGACGACGCCCATGACCGCGGGGACCGCCTTGAGGGCCTCCTCCTGCACGAGGGTGCGGTCGCGCAGCCCGATGCGCAGGCGGGTCATGCAGTGCGCGATGGAGGTGATGTTGTCCGGACCGCCGACCAGAGGAAGGATCGCGGCGGCTGTGGCGCGGTTCTTGTCAGTGGACATGGTGGTGTCGCCTTGCGTAGGGGGTGCGGGCGGATCAGCGGGAACCGGTGGAGGTGTCGGCCGGGGCCTCGGTCGGGGCTTCGGCGAGGGCGGCCCGGAGGTGGCCGTCGGAGGCGGTGAGCAGGCGGGCCGCGGCGGGGCCGTCGACCCCGCCCAGGATGACGAGGATGGCGTTCTTCACCTCGCCGTCGGTGGCGGCGAGCGCGGTCTCGATCTCCTCGTCGGGGGCGCCGGTGGCCAGGGCCACGATGCGGCGGGAGCGGGCGCGCAGCTTCTCGTTGGAGGCGCGGACGTCGACCATGAGGTTCCCGTAGGTCTTGCCGAGCCTGATCATCGTCACCGTCGAGATGAGGTTCAGTACGAGCTTCTGCGCGGTGCCCGCCTTCAGCCGGGTCGAGCCGGTCAGCAGCTCGGGGCCGACGACGACCTCGATGCCGTGCTCGGCGGCGGCGGCGAGCGCGGAACCGGCGTTGCAGGACAGTCCGACGGTGAGCGCGCCGCGGGCACGGGCGGCCTCGACGGCGCCGATGGCGTACGGGGTGCGGCCGGAGGCGGAGATGCCGATGACGGTGTCGTCCGGGCCGATGCCCAGGGCGGTCAGGTCCTCGGCGGCCAGTTCCGCGGAGTCCTCGGCACCCTCGACGGCCTTCACCATGGCGGAGGGGCCGCCCGCGATGAGGCCGACGACCTGCGCCGGGTCCGTGTTGAAGGTGGGCGGGCACTCGCTGGCGTCCAGGACGCCCATCCGGCCGGCGGTGCCGGCGCCCGCGTAGACGAGCCGACCGCCGCGGGCCATGCGTGCGGCGATCCCGTCGACGGCGGCGGCGATCACTTCCAACTGCCCCGCCACGGCGGCCGGGACGGTGGCGTCCTCGGCGTTCATGATGCGGGTGATCTCCAGGGTGGACAGCCGGTCGATCTCGGCGAGCTCGGGGCGGAACGCCTCGGTGGTGAGCGTGTCGAGCTGCGCGCGGAGGGTGGCGTACGCGGTCATGGGTGGGGCTCCTGGCGGGTCGTGCGCCTGCTGGTGGGGGCGGTGGCGGAGTGGCGGGGGGCGAGGGCCTCGTAGGAGGCGGCAAGGGCCGGCGCGGCGGTCTCGTACGTGCGCTGCGCGACGCCGACGAACAGGCAGTCGACGACGAGCAGCTGGCTGGTCCGGCTCGACATGGCGGCCGGGCGCAGCTGCGTCTCGCGGGCGGCGGAGGTGGCGAGGACGAAGTCGGCGTAGTGCGCGACGGGGCTGCCGGGGCGGCCGGTGACGGCGATGGTCGTCGCACCGTGCGCGAAGGCGTGGCGCAGCGGTTCGATCACGTCGCCGGTGTTGCCGGAGTGCGTGATGGCGACGGCGACGTCCCCGGGGCGCAGCAGGACGGCGTTGGTGACGGCGAGGTGCGGGTCGTTGTGGGCGTGCGCGACGAGACCGATGCGCAGCAGCTTCTGCGCCAGGTCCTGGCCGACGAGCGCGGAGGCGCCGACGCCGTAGATGTCGATGCGGCGGGCGGTCGCGAGGGCGCCGACGGCGCCGGACAGCTGCGTCAGGTCGAGCCCGGCGGCGGTGTCGGCGAGGGTCTGCGCCTCCTCGTGCGCCAGCTTGGCGACGACGTCGGCGAGGGGGTCGTCGACCGCTATGTCGACGGTGACGGCGGGGGCTGCGCCCGACTCCTGCTGCGCGGCGAGCGCGGCGAGCGCGAGGCGCAGGTCGCGGTAGCCGGGGTAGCCGAGGAGCCGGGCGGTGCGGACGACGGTGGCCTCGCTGGTGCCGGTCTGCTCGGCGAGTGCGGAGACGGTGAGCTGGGCACAGCCGGCCGGGTCGGAGGCCACGGCTTCGGCGACGGCCTGCATGGAACGGGTCATGGACGGGCCGAGGCTGCGCACGCGGGCACGGAGGGCGGCGGGGGCGGGCGGTGTCGGCGCGGGGGCGGTGCCGGTATCGGGGACGGTGCCCGCCGCGGGGGGCGTGACCGCGGCGGGCCCTGTCCCCGCCGAGCGGCTCGCCCGCGCGCCCCTGAAAGTTTCTTTCGCGTTCTTGCTCACGTCTGAAATCTATTTTCAGGAGTGGGGGTGGGTCAAGACGCCATGGGGCCCGTGTCGGGCGGGACTTCGGGCACCGGCGAAAGGGACCTTCGCCGGCCGGGGCGCACGGGTCCACAATGAGCGCATGGACACCGCGACCCCCCTGGAACAGGCGCTGCACGTCGCCCGCGCACTCGTTCTCGCCGATCTCGCCGCAGGTGAGGTCGCCGATGCCGACGTCGTCTCCCTCGTCGAGGACTCGATCACGCACCGCCGGTGGTGGGTGGAGCAGTGGCCGGAGGGCGTCGACTACCTCGCCGGACTCGTCGCGCAGGACGTGAAGGACGCCCTGCTGGAGAAGTACGGACGCTGGCCGCTGTGCCCCGTCTGCGGACACGGCGAACCGCACGCGCTGGACGTCGAGCCCGAGCTGGGGCCCGATCCGCAGTGGGTGTGCTCGGAGGCGGGAGTGCGGGTGGCGGCGGTCGGCGGACTCGGCCCCGTCCTCCGCCCGGGCCGGTGAGCCGCCCGTGACGGTCTACATCGACCCGCCGGTCTGGCCCGGGCACGGCCGCATGTGGTCGCACCTGGTCAGCGACGTCTCGTACGAGGAACTGCACGCCTTCGCGGCGTCCATCGGCTGCCCGCCCCGCGCCTTCGAACGGGACCACTACGACGTCCCCGCGCACCGCTACGCCGACGCCGTCGGCGCGGGCGCGGTGGAGATCGGCAGCAAGGAACTCGTCCGCCGGCTCACGGACGCGGGCCTGCGCCGCCCGAAGGGGCGGCCGTTCTGAGGGTGCCAAAGCGTCATGACGCAGAGTAGCGAGAGGGGTATTTCGTGACAAATGCGGCGAATCGCACTTCGGCTGCGTGAGTGTTCATCGATAATTTCGGCCAACCTTGCCGTGCGTCTTCATTTGCGCTACCGGATAGCCCTCTGTCGCACTAAATCCTTTGGGACAATACTCAAACCCGGAGCAACACCCGCGAGTCGGGACAATTTCACGGGTAACCGTTACCGCCTTCTGTTGTGAGTGGTGGCGTGTCGATCATGCGTTACCGCAGATCAGGCGCCTGTCTTTTTTGTATCGCAAATCCTATTGATTTGCCGACTGTGGGGAGGCCGCGTTGATCCGTTCGTGATGTGGCCGGAAACGATCCTCGCGAGCCAACGGGGGTTGGCTGCCCAGGCTGGGCGAACAAGTTAATGTCCCTCTTCGAAGACCTCACCCACACCCGATGGGTGTGGGTGAGGTAATGGGTTCGCTATCCCGCGCGTCGGGAAATCGGGAGGGGCTTTGAACAACGACGGCTACCGGCTCGTGAGCGCCGAAGGAATGCTGTTCATCATGATCTTCTGTGCTGCTGTCTACCTGGCGCTGCGCCACCCCAAGGTCGGAGTGGCCGTGCTGGTCGGTGCGGGGGTGGTGACCGTCGCGTACATGCTGTACTCGGGTAGGGGCGGCGCCTGACGTCGAGGTCGCTACTCGGTGAGCCCCGTGCGTGTGGGCGTACACGCATTAGGCGCTGCGCAGGCGTGTCGGATGGTGGTCGAGTTCGCTTTGAGGTTGAAGAGGACCGCAACTTCGCAACCGTCGCGCATTCCGGCCGAATGAACGTACGGCCGGAGGCTGGAGATCTGGGCGCCACTCGTCATTCGGCGTACCGTGAAATCTCCATCACCATCCGGTGATGTAAAAACTCGACTCATAGGCGCCAGGCGGAGTCCGAGTCGCCATGTAAGCCATGGATGGACGACCACTCCGCTACCTCGGAGCATGTTCTGGTCGACTTTAAGTCGGATTCCGATGATGTCCCCATCGGACGCGATGGAGCCGGGCTTCTTCGGTTCTCGTTCCTCCATGGGGACAGCGCCGTTTTCGACTAGGTCGATGGAGCCGTCGGGCATGGTGCCCAGTCGATCACTGATGAGGCATTGATGGAGGCGGGCTTGGCTGACCGGATATTCTTTGGCGACGAGCGCGAACAATGCTTGCTTCTTCAACGCCCCGGAGCGGCGGATTATGTCGATCATCGCGTCAAGGGCGTTCGTATGTGTTCCTGACTGCGTGACCGGCCATTCACTGAGAGCCCAGGTGCCCTCTGGGCGGATCTGACGGAAGCGGTCGTCCCTGCGCAGAGCCTCGCCGAGCGCCCGGGGGCCTCCGGCGCTGATCGACGGGGCGATGATCTCGATCCGCCGGGGCTCGCCCTCGTTGGCCAGCCAGAGGTAGGCGGCGTCGCGGTTTTTGGCTGAGCGGCGGAGCCACGTACCGCCATACCCGCGCGTCAGGGGGCCACGAGGAGCGGTGATCAGCTCCTCGACCGGAACGCAGGACGGGATGCCGAGACCGCGCGCACGCTCGGAAAGCTCTTCATGACGAAAGGGAGCCAGTGCGACCAATCGGCGGAGCGGTTCGTCCAACGCGTCCGCCTCGATCACCCAGACATTCCGTAGTCGCACGGTCCAGACCCGCGGCTCTCGCAGGCCGAGGCGTCGTAGAAGGACACGTCTGACGATTCCCTCGGGATCGGGAAGAATTGCAGAAAGTTCGTCGTCCGAGGCGGCCATGGAGGTACCCATGTGTTTCAGTACATCGTCGCGCCAGGCGGACCACGCGAGGTCGGCCAGGTCCAGGAGGTGGTTTTCCGCTGTGAAAACCAGCTGACGGGCACGTTCCCTGGTCACCCCGTGGGCCTGCCCGATCGCGGCCAGGACCTCGCCTTGATCGCGCTGTTTGAGCATGCCTCGAGATCGATCGTCGAGTAGGTTCCAGGAAGCCGAAATCCAGTCCGGCGTTGCCCCGCGGGTAGGTGAAAAGTTCATCTCACTCCCCCACGACGTGAGTGATCTCCAGGCCGCAGCGCTTCCCGATGCGTAGATGCTCCTCTCGCTCCTCAGAAGGCAACGGTTTCTCGAACGAGGTTACGACGCACAGGGTCCAGGGCGTGAGGTCGCCGTTGGCCTCCGCGCGCAAAGCCGCGTACACAAGATGCCGCAGAGCGTGCGCACCTCCCCAGGCGAACCACCTGCTTGTGTCGCCGTTCCCGGCCAGCACCCTGAGCGGTTTAGCCCGCTGCGTCGTAATGTCCGGAACCCACCCTGGCCCCAGAGCCCGCAGGGTCAGGGTTCTGACATCGGTGGCTGGCACCGCGACAAGCGAAGCGTACTTTCCCACCCCGTTGAGAGCACGGGTGTATTCCTTCATCGGGCCGTCCTTGAACCACAGTCGGCGAGCCGCCGAGGACTTGATGAAGAGTGAAATGCGCCCCCCGATCTCCGGATCGTCAGCCCATCGGTGATAGATGGGCGCACGCGCGGTGATGGGAAGATGGAGCCATCCCGTATCACCGGCCTCCTTGTAAACGATCTTTACGACTCGCATCTCGACGTCGTGTGGAATGCTCATGGTTAATCGATCCCCCCCTGGGACGGAAACTGCAGTCGTACCTCATCGGCGGCCGTTTCAAGACTCGCCGCGTCCTCGATCCAATGGTCGAGCAGGGTGCCGGCGGTCTCATCGCTGAACTCGATTTTCGAGGCTCTTCCGTTCCGTAGCAGTAGACGCTCCGGATCGGTGGCATCCATGGACCTCCGCAGCTCCAAAGTGGCGGCCACCCTCCGAATGTCGGTGACGAAGTCGAGAGCCTTGAGATGGCTCTTGCCGGGGCTCAGGCGTAGCCCCCTGCCAAGTTGCTGAACGAAAATCCTCCTACTGTGCGTGACGCGCAGGAAGCCGATGAGATTGACGTCGGGAACGTCGACCCCCTCGTTGAATACGTCGACACATGTGATGACGGGCACTCGTCCCAGTCGAAACTCATTGAGCAGGATCTGGCGTCGCTGGCGGGGGAGGGCGCTGTGGAGAAACGAAGCGGATCGCCATGCTTGGTCAGAGGAGGCCAGGAGCTCCGCCATCCGCTCCGCGTGCTCGATGGTCTGGCAAAAGAGAATCGCCCGGGGATCGTGAGTCGTGCGCCACGCGTCGCGGAGGTGCTCGATGATCTCCTCATCGCGCTGAGGAAGGAAGAGCTTGCGGTTCAACTCTTTGACAGAATAGTCGTGTTCGCTGGCCTCTTTAACGGCTTCCCAGTCGATGTTGTCAACGAAGAGCCGGTAGTCGACGGCCGACAGGTACCCCTCCGTCATGCCTTCCGCGATGCCCATGGTGTAGCTCGCCCGGCCGAAACGAGAGGTGATGTCGAACTTGTCGCCGCGCCAAGGAGTCGCGGTCACGCCGAACCGCGCGGCGCCTTCGCAGCGGTCCAGCAGCTCGGCGAAGCGCCCCTGCTCGCCCACGTGATGGGTCTCATCGATCATCACCAGTTTCGGCTGCCAGCCGGTGGTCACGGCGCCGAGTACGGACTCGACGGTGCCTACGACGATGCCTTCGAGGGCCGTAGGCTTACGCTCGCCCGTCAGGACGTGGGTGGGAACGGTCTTCTCGATGTGTCGCCACAGGGCTCGCTCAAGCTGTTCGACGAGGTCTTTCATGTGCGCGGCTACGAGTACGGGAGCACCGGGGGAGCGGCGGAGGAAGCGGTCGATGACCTCTCCTCCGACTACGGTCTTACCGAGGCCCGTCGCCAAAACGAGGAGTGCGCTGCCATTGGTCGCGAGGTCGGCCTCGATTCGATCCGCAGCGTCCTCCTGGTAGGGCCGTAGTCCGAATCTCGCGGGGACCCGGGTCGGCATCCTTTCCCAGATGTCGGCGAGAGTAGGGCCGTCCCAAACAGTGATCTTGATGCCGACCGAGCCGAGAGCGCGTCGTCTCGACTCGGCAGTGCCGTTGAGGCTGGTGTTCGTCACCAGTACGGCCTTGTCCGCGCGATAGCGACTGTGCGCACGTTCCAGGTCGTCGATGCCGTCGCGAGCCACTGGACCGCGGCTTGACCACTTGCATTGGAACACCCACTGCTCGCGGTTTCTCACCGCTAGAAGGTCCGCGCCACCGTCGCCAGCACCATCGACCACGCGCACATCCGTGAAACCCAAGTGCCAGAGCGTGCGTTCGAGGGCATGCGGAAGCCCGCGGGGCCCTCCTCGCAGGAGGGCCTCCGCGGAGAGGAACCCACCTCTCATGCTCCGTCCGCCAGCTCGTCCGCGAGTAGCCGCACGCTGAGCCGTGTGCGCTGCAGACGCAGCGGGTCCGTGGCGGTGTAGCTGGCGATGGTCGCGATATCGGTTAGGTAGCCAACGGTCCTGGCAAGGCTCAGCCGCTTCGCGGAGTGCGAGTTCAGTCCGGAGTAGGGTCCGTTGAAGACCCGTCCATCCATGAATGCCTCGGGCCACTGCTCAAGGAGCTTCACGGTGTACAAGGCCGGGGCGTGCATGATGAACTCTCCGGTCGTGCCGAGAGTGTCGGTGCGCATGACCAGGCCGCGGGCGATCATTTCGTTCTCCGTGGCGGTCACCTCGTCGAACTCCATGTAGCCGAAAGCCTTCTGGGTATCCTCCTCAACGGCCGCAGACATGCGCTCACGGATCACCGCCAAGAGCTCCCGAGCCTCAGTTGTGATGCTTTCCGCGTCGACAGCCGTGTGGGGAAGGCATTCGGCACGCACTGAGGCCACAAGATGGGACAGGCTGAGATCGCTGCCCGCCTTCACCCGCAGAACGCTCGCCACCTCTATGATGAGAAGTTCCGATGGCTCAGTGCCGAGCTTCGAGAAGGCTCCGTGCACGGGATCGATGAAGGCGGTGGCCTTGCCGCCCTGGGTCTGGACGAGCAGAACGGGAGTGTGTTGCCCGAAGTCGTCGTGCACGCGCGTAGTCGTCATGCGGCGTGCCTCGACGGTGATAAAGCCAAGGTGTGGCAGTCCGTAATCGCGGGAGAGGTCGGGAATCAACGTGGAGTCGAGGCGATAACGGTCCAGACGCTCCCGAGTCGTCTCCTTGTGTGGCTCCGTTGAGGCGGGGGTGGCGAGCGTTTCGGGGTGGGGGTCGGGACGCGGAGAGGATTCGGGAGTGAGTCCCGTGAGCCCCAGGGCTTCGAGCACGGCTTCCTCGTTCGCGCTGTCCGGAGTTCCTTCGCGGACATCGGCGAGCTTGGACCGGCGGCCGACCTCTTCATGATTCTGAACCGCGTTCCACCACTTCGAGTCCGTCTGGTAATCCTCGTCGCCGGCATGGAAGCGTTGTGCCCAGCGGCGGGTGTCCTCGTGGATGGGTCGCTTGCCGTCACCCGGGATCAAGCAGCGAACGCCGACCGCGTTTCGCCGGTATCCCTTGTACAGGTGGCCGAGAGGGCTGGTGTTCTCCGGGTATCCGAGGCGCTTGGCCTTCTCGGGCTGCAAGGGGCCGGCCCCTCGTAGGTACTCGACGGCGCCTCGCCAGCTCCGGTCGCTGTATTCGAAGGCGTTCTTCTGGTAGGTCACCGGAACGTGGTCGAGGTGGATTTCGCCGATCAGGCGGCCGCCCTGGTGGACGAGCTCGATCGGATACTCCACGTCCACGACCCCGAGAGGATCGTTCGGGTTCTGCCAGTCGAACATTCGCTTGTCCCACTGCAGGATCTTGCGACCGTTGCGCAGGAAGTCGATGCCGAACTCCCTCTTGTCGAGGTGGCGTTGGACGCCCAACCAGCCATGGATGCGGCGCTCTCGAGGTTGGAGGTGCTCGCTTTCGCAGGAACCGCACTGTCCGAGACCGGGCAGCTGCCAGTTGCCGCAGTCGAGGCAGGCCTCGGCCGCGTCGAACGTCTCGTCGATCTTGGTGAAGGCAGGGATGATCTCAGCTTTGGAGCCACTGCCATATGTGACGAAGCGCTCGTCCCCCCAGCGGCAGTGTCGCCGGGGTTTGACTCTCTGGCCCTGGACCCAAAGCTGGAACGGGCGGGTGTCGAGCAGCCAGGCGTAGGTGCTGCCGAGGGTGCTCCGGAGGTTCGACGCGTTCCGGCGCAGCCAGTCCGCACGTTCCGAATGCAGGCGGCTGATCTCGATCTTCGTGCCGTGCTCGTTGGGGTCTGCCTTGGGTTCCGAGATGTCGGTCGCTTCGAAGTCGTCCTCGATCCGGTCGAGATCAATCTCCACACCGATCCACTCGGTGTCTCCGGGGCGTGTGGTCAGCACGCGAGTACGTCGGCCCAGTCGTGCGGTCGCGACGTTGAAGCCCATGCCGAACAGCCCGAGCTTGTCAAAGCGGTCATTACTGGACCAGCCGGCGCTCACCGCGCGCTCGAGCACCTCGTAGCTCATGCCCCGTCCAGTGTCCGCGATGACCACCTGAGCTTGAGAGGAGCGTACGGAAGCGCTCGGCAGGGTGACGCTAACCTTGAACCCGCCTGCCCACGGCGTGTCGGTCTTGAGGATCTCGGTGAAGTCGTCGAAGGAGTTGTCAATCAGTTCGGCGACGCACTGCCAGGGGTCGAACTCGATCTCGCCCAACATGCGCAAGATTCGCGCGGACGGAGTGATCTTCAAGTCGTGCCCCTCCCAGAACAGTGATCACAGCACAGTCGCAGATTCGACACCGTGAAGGAGCCGGACCGCAGACCGTGTGGTAGACAGCGTAATTGGCGACAGCCCGATCCACCGTCGTGATTCGGTCACTCGAAGTGAGACCTGGCTGGTCACACGGCTCCGCGCGGGGACCTGTCCGGTCCTCGCACCGCCGCTTGGACACGCCGTGCGGCCTCCGTGGAATCCTCGTGCTCCCAGACGCGGACCACTGTCCAGCCGGCTTCGACGAGTCGCTGGTCCGTGTCGGCGTCGCGCGACCGGTTTCCGTCGATCTTGCGGCGCCAGAATTCGGAGTTCTTGGTTGACGGGCGGTAGTGATCCGGGCATCCGTGCCAGAAGCAGCCGTCCACGAAGACCGCGACGCGGGCCTTGGTGAAGACGAGGTCAGCTGTGCGACGGAGATCAGGCAGGGGGCGAGCGGAAACCCGGTATCGGAGGCCGGCGCGATGGACAAGCGACCTCAGTCGCAGCTCCGGGCGGGTGTCCCGACCACGAGTGGCTCGCATCGTGGCACGGACAGCGTTCGACGACGCCCAGGACTCCGCCGGCAAGGGACGGACCTCGACCAACTCTTTCTCGATGGCGAGGTGCCAGCCCGCGACGAGGTTCGCGGCTCTTGTTTCCTGGTCAACCGGGCCAAGGTAGCGGGCTGGTGATCGGCCACCATCGGACCAGCGGAGATAGGCTCGGATTCGTCGCGTCCGGGGAAGTAGCTTGAGCTCGACGGAGGCGAGCGCATAGCGGCCTCCACCAACGCGCACGTATCGTTGGTCACGCCCTCCCGCCGCGCGATCCTGCTCCGCGGCGCGGGCTTCTCGTCCGCGTCCAGGGCGCCCTTTCCAGGCACGCTCCGGCGGTGTTCGTTCCTTCCAACCGTTCTGGCGCGCGCTCCCCTCCCCGGTCATGTCGTGACTTCCGCCTTGTCCAGGGTGGTCTGGACGGCCTTCGCGAACACCTCGCCCAGCCGGACGGGTACAGCGTTGCCGAGCTGACGCATTCGCTCGCTGCGGGGCCCGCGAAGCTGCCACTCGTCCCCGAACGTCATGACGCGGGCCGTCTCACGAACGGTCATGTACCGGTGTACATAGCTCCACTGAGCGTTCGAGTCCCTCTCGCGCGTGTCGAGGAGCATCACGGATTCACCACCCGGAACACCGTGCACGCCGGCTTTGACTGTTTTGGCGGGTCGGTCGAGCTCGTTCGGAGTGTGGCCGGTGTAGACGCGGGCGCCGGGCCACCCGACGTGGTCCGTCACTCCGCCTTGAGCCGTTTTCTTGTCGAGTTGCGTGAGATCGATCTCCGGCAGCCGGTCCAGAGCGTCACGCAACGTGCGCCAGGGCAGTCGCGCCTCGTGGTCCTCCAGTGGCAATTCCTCGCGGTACCGGGCCGTGACGCGTTCAATCACGTGACCCGGTACCGGCGTCAGTCTGCCCCGCCAGTAAGAGCCGTTGTGGAACGATCTGATCAGCGCGTTTCGCGAATGGGTCTCCTCCACGGAATCGCGGAACAGGCTCCAGTCGACGTTCAGGTCGGCCCGGAACGCCACGAGGAGGACCCTGTTGCGAATCTGCGGCACTCCGTAGTCGGCGGCGTTCACGGGGAAGGCATTGACCTGATAGGCCATCGTCGGATCGGTGTCGTTCGCCGCGAGTCGCTCGCGCAGGGCACGGTCGTGTTCCGTCCACGTGGCGTCAGCGCGCTGGAGGAAGGGGAGGCGCAGTTCGTTCTGGATGTAGTTGAAGTACGGCTCGAAGGATTTGCGGAGCAGTCCGCGCACGTTCTCGCAGATCACGGCCTTGGGGCGGATCTCGCGCACCGCTCGGAACATCTCCGGGAACATGTTCCGTTCGTCCTCGTCCCCCCTGGCGATCCCGCCGAGGCTGAACGGCTGGCACGGAGGTCCGCCGGCGAGGAGGTCCACTTCCCTCTCCGCGAGATAGCGCATGTCCAGACGGCGTACATCACCCTTGGCCAGCGGCGTCCGCTTCGACGTGGCCAGGACGTCGGGCGTGACGCCCTCCTCGTATCCCTGGAACCCGTTGGCCTCCAACGTCTCGCAGGCACGGGGCGCCAGCTCGCTGACCAGCAGGTGGCGAAAGCCGGCGTTGCTGCTCGCTTGCACGAGTCCGCCCCCACCGGCGAAGAGCTCCACCGAGGTCCGTTCCATGGCTACTCTCCTCGCAGTTCAGTGCAGGGAGAAGCGTACCGCGGAGTGGATGTTCATGTGCCTAGCTTCGTCGGACCTCTTGTGCGAAGTCCCCTTCCGGGGAATCGCCTTCAGCCCCTCGAACTCGGAGAGGCCGGGGAGGACGTGGCGAAGGTCGGCCGGGAGCCGCCGACCACGCGGGTGGCGGGCGGCGGGGTGCGGCGGTCCAGGCGCAGGGCGGCGACGGCCAGGCCGATCGCGGTGACCGTCATCGCGGCCCCGGCCCAGGCGGTCGCGGAGAAGCCGTAACCGGCGTCGATGACGGTGCCGCCGAGCCAGGGGCCGCCCGTGTTGCCCAGGTTGAACGCGGCGGTGGTCGTGGCCCCGGCGAGGGTGGGCGCGGCCCCGGCGACGTTGAACATGCGGGCGTTGAGCGCGGGCGCGGTGAAGAACGCCGAGAGGCCCATCAGGAACGACAGCGCCACGGCCGCGACCTGGACGGACGCCAGCAGGGCCAGCGCCGTCAGGAAGACCGTCGAGGCGGTGATGCCCCAGATCATCACCCCGAAGAGGTGCGCGTCGGCGACCCGGCCGCCGATGGTCGTGCCGATCAGCGCGCCCACGCCGAACAGGCCCAGGATCCACGGGACCCACTTCGAGTCCAGCCCGGCCACGTCCGTGAGCAGCGGCGACAGGTAGCTGAAGGCGCAGAAGATGCCGCCCGCGGCCAGCGCCGTCACACCGATCGACAGCCACACCTGACGGTCGCGGTAGATGCGCAGCTCACGACCGAGCCGGGGCTTCTCGTCGGGCAGCGGGATCCGCGGGATCAGCGCCAGGATGCCGACCAGGGCGACGGCGGAGGCCGCGCCCACCGACCAGAACGCGGAGCGCCAGCCGAGGTGCTCCCCGAGGAAGGCGCCCGCGGGGACGCCGAGGACGTTGGCGATGGACAGGCCGCCGATCATGACGGCCATCGCGCGGGCCCGCTGGTCCTTGTCGACCATCGCGATGGCGACGGCCGCGCCGACGGCCCAGAAACCGGCGCAGGCGAGCGCCGACACCACGCGGGAGGCGAAGAGCAGCCCGTACGAGGGGGCCAGCGCGCCCGCGACCTGCCCGAGGCCGAAGAGGACGATCAGCGCGATGAGGGTGGTGCGGCGCGGCAGTCGCAGGGTGGCGACGGCCAGCAGCGGGGCGCCGACGACCATGCCGATCGCGAAGGCGGATATGAGCAGGCCGGCCTGCGGGATGGTGACGCCCATGTCCGCGGCGATCGGTGGCAGGAGCCCCGAGAGCATGAACTCGCTGGTGCCGAGTGCGAAGACGGACAGGCCGAGGACGTACACGGCGACGGGCATGCGGGGGCGCGGCGCGCGGGCGGCGGGGGTCGGGGCTGACGCTGACGAGGCTGCGGGCATGACATACACAAACCCGGTCGTAGCGGGGCGCATTCCCGTGTGACGGTCCGTATGTCAGGTCGGGACGTTCGTCCCGTCGGTCGGGTCCTTCGGTCCTTCGGGGGTGGTGGGGGTGGTGGTCGGGGCGGTCCGGGTGGTGGTCGGGGGCGTCGGCGCCGGCGTCGTGAGGGCGGTCAGTTCCCGGGTCAGGTTCCGGCGGGCCGGGGCCTCCCAGTGGGCGGCGCCGTAGGGGGTGCGGAAGAGGCGGGGCAGGTCCAGCAGCTGGCGCAGCACGGCGGCGCGGCCGGCGCGGAAGGCCTCGTCGGGGACGAAGGCGTACTCGGAGCGGACGGCGGCGGCGTAGGTGGCGTAGGCGGCCGGGCTGCCGGCGAGGACGGCGAGGTCGGCGTCGCAGAGGGCCTCGCCGTTGGTGTCGTCGGGGGCCGGGTCGTGGGTGACGGTCAGCCGGACCAGCCGGGCCGTCTCGGCGGTACGGGCCGGATCGACGCCCAGCTCGGCGAGGGCCCGCTCGGCGAGGACCGCGCTGCGCTCCTCGTTCTCGGAGCGGTCGGGCCGGTAGACGGCGTCGTGGAACCAGGCGGCGAGCTCGGTGGCGGCCGGGTCGGCGGCGTGCGTCGTCAGCGCGTCGAGGTGGGAGAGGACGTCGGCGAGGTGGTCGGTGGTGTGGTACCTGCGCTGCGGCTCCGCCCAGGCGGTGAGGAGGCGGTCGGCGTAGGGCTCGGGGTCGACGGCGGGGTCCGCGCCGGCGGCGATGAGGGTGGCGCGGAAGCGGGTGCGGAGGGCGCTGTCGCGGGGCGCGGTGTCCGCCGTGCGGGACGGGGAGGCGGGGGTGCCGCTCGTGGTGTCGGCGTGCTCGGGGTCCGTGTTCATGCGCACATTGTGGGGGTGGCGTGATTGTGCTGGTGGAGCGAGGGCGGGGCCCCGTACCCTGGATATTGGACTAGACCTATTTTCCATATCGGCCCGGCCCGGGCCATACGCGCAGTTTTCCGATTTCCGAACCCGAAATCCGAAGGATGGGACGACATGAGCAACCGTGCGCTCCTGGAGGTGATCGCCCTCGACGTGGAGGACGCGGTCGCCGCCCAGGCCGGTGGGGCGGACCGACTCGAAGTGGTCAGCGACATCGCCGCCGACGGGCTCTCCCCGTCGCGCGAGACGTTCGCGGCGATCAGGGCGGCGGTCGACATCCCGCTGCGCGTGATGCTCCGCAGGGCGGACGGGTTCGCCGCCGGGGACCTGGCCGGTCTGGTCGCGACGGCGCGGGGGCTGCGGGCGGAGGGCGCGGACGAGTTCGTGCTCGGATTCCTGGACGCGGAGGGCGGGCCGGACCTGCCCGCCGTCGAGGCCGTCGTGGCGGAGCTCGACGGGTGCCGGTGGACGTTCCACCGGGCGATCGACCGGGCACCGGACCGGGACCAGCTGCGGAAGGCGCTCGCGGAGCTGCCGGGGCTGGACACGTACCTGACCGCCGGGTCGGCGGCCGGGGTCGACGAGGGGCTGCCGGTGCTGCTCGCGGAGGCGGCGCGGGCGGGGGAGCCGGGGTACGGGGCGCGCGTCCTGGTCGGCGGTGGGCTGGCGCTGCGCCACCTGCCGGAGCTTCGGGCGGCGGGTGTGGACGCGTTCCACATCGGCGGTGCGGCCCGGCCGTCGGGGTGGGGCCGGCCGGTGGTGGCGGCGGCGGTGGCGGAGTGGCGGGGGGCGTTGGGGTAGGGGCGGTGGCTGCGGGTTCGGGGGCTGCGGGGGCGGTGCCCGGTCGGGGGCTGCGGGTGGGTCGGGGCCGGTGCCGGGGTGGGGTGTCGTCCGGGACGGGCATGATTTATGGCGCCCTGGCAGGGGCTTCGTTGGCGGGGCGGTACCGCGCGCCAACAAATCACGTTTGAGTCCCGGTCGACACCCCACCCCGTCCCCGACCCCGCCCGATCCAGCCGCGCCGCACCCTCTAGTTCCGCCACGCCCTCCAGCCCCGCCGGCGTTTGAGGCGCGGGGTCCGGGGCGGAGCCCCGGGAGCTGCACCGTGAACCCGGTCGCGCCATCCGGCGCCGCCCGCGTTCGAGCCGCGGGACGGTCAGATCGGGGTGGGGGTCAGGGCTTCGGGGAGGGGGGCCGTGTGGAGGGTCGTGAGGCCTGAGACGGCTCGGGTGAGGCAGACGTACAGGCGGCGCAGGCCGGTGCGTTCGTCCGGTTCGCCGCTCACGATCGCGGCGGGCTCGTCCAGGACGACGTAGTCGTACTCCAGACCCTTCGCCAGCGACGCCGGCACCAGCGTCAGCCGCGACTGCGCCGTGGTCTCCTCGCCGGGCGACAGGTACGGGAGGCCCGCCTCCAGGAGGGCCCGTCCCAGGTCGGGGATCCGTGCGTCCGCAGCGATCAGGCCGATCGAGCCCTCGTGCGAGAGGGAGGCCCGGCAGGCGTCGATCACGGCCGGGGTGAGGCCGTCCGCCTCCGTGACCCGCGTGACCGTCAGGGAACCCGGGGTCTCGCGGACCGAGGAGACCGGGGCCAGGCCGGGGGAGATGGCCGGCAGCAGCCGGGAGGCGAACGCGATGACCTCGCGCGGCACGCGGAATCCCGCCGTGAGTTCCTCCAGGACCGCTTCCGGCTTGCCCAGGTGGGTGAGGGCCTCGTCCCAGCTGCGGGTGGCCCAGGGCGTGGTGCCCTGCGCGAGGTCGCCGAGGACCGTCGCCGAGCCCGTCGTGCAGCGACGGCCCACGGCCCGGTACTGCATCGGGGACAGGTCCTGCGCCTCGTCGAGGACGACGTGGCCCAGGGAGTGCGTACGTTCCACCAGGTCGCCCGCCTCGTCGATGAGGACGAGGTCCGCCGGCGACCACTTCGCCGACTTCACGCTGCGGGCGGGCTTCTGCCACAACAGGAGCTTCTGCTCGTCGGCGGTGAGGACGCCCTCGGCGTGGACCGCGAGGAACTCCGGGTCGGACAGCAGGCGCAGCACCAGCTTGGCCGGCTCCACGGGCGGCCAGATCTCCTTGACGGCGGCCTTCACGGCGGCGTTGCGCGCCACCGCGTCCTGCACGCGGTCGTCGGGGGCCTCGCCCGCCTGCTCCATGCGGACGAGGATCTGGTGCGCGATCCGCTGCGGCAGCGCCTCACGGGCCGCCCCGTAGCGGATGTCGCGCCGCTGGAGCTCCTCGACGATCTCCGCGAGCTCGTACGCCGGCACCCGCCAGCGGCGCGAGCCGCGCACCACCATCAGCGGCTCGGTGGGCGGGCTGACGTGCGAGCGGACGGCGTCGCGCAGCACGCGCGCCATGCGGGCGTCGCCCTTGACGACGGCCGTCGCGGCCTCGTCGGTACCCCGCACCTCCAGGCCCGGGCGGGCGACCAGGTCGTCGACGGTGGCCTGCTTGACCTCCAGCTCGCCCAGGGCCGGCAGGACCTGCTCGATGTAGTGGAGGAAGGAACGGTTCGGCCCGATGACGAGGGTGCCGGTGCGGGCGAGCCGGTCGCGGTGCGCGTACAGGAGGTACGCGACGCGGTGCAGGCCGACGGCCGTCTTCCCGGTGCCGGGGCCCCCTTGTACGCAGACGGAACCGGACAGGCCGGAGCGGACGATCTCGTCCTGCTCCGGTTGGATCGTGGCGACGATGTCCCGCATGGGGCCGACGCGGGGGCGCTCGATCTCCTGCTGGAGGAGCTTGCTGACGGCGGCCGTCTCGGCCGGGTCGGAGAGGTGCTCGTCCTCGTACGCGGTCAGTTCGCCGCCCGTGTACCCGAAGCGGCGGCGCAGCGAAACGTCCTGCGGATCGGCCTTGGAGGCGCGGTAGAACGGCTGGGAGACGGGCGCGCGCCAGTCGATGACCATCGGGTCGCCGTCGGCGTCGTGGACGTGGCGGCGGCCGATGTAGAACTGCTCGCCCTCCGCGCCCTCGGCCAGTTCGGCTCCGGGGGCGTGCAGGTAGTCGAGGCGGCCGAAGAAGAGCGGGGTGTGGGAGAGGTCGGCGAGGGCCTTGATCCGGTCGTCGATCTGCGCCTGGAGGACGATGGCGTTGACCCAGTTCGCGGTGACGTCGCGGATGTCGAGGGCCTCGACGTCCTCGCGCATCGCGCGGAGGGCGGAGCGGGAGGCGGTCAGGTGGGACCGTTCGCGGGCGAGCGGGTCGGATTCGGGGGCGTGCGCGGGCACGGGACTGCCTCCAGCTGCTGGTAAGGAACTGATGTCCGCCGGTTTCCGAGCGGCGGACGGCTCTCCCCGATGAGGCGGCGGGAGGCGGCAAGAGCGGAGATTCTAGTCACCGCGTGCGCGCCGCGCGAACGGAATACGGGGGTGCGGGTCGGTGGGCGGCGGGGGCTCCGAACGGGTGCGGACGCGTGTCATACGGGGGAGTGTCAGACCTGGGAGGGGCCCCCTAGGGGGCGGGGTGGGTCGTGAGGAGGACCGGAGGGGCCCGGATGTTCCCTCCGCAGGGCGATGTGCCGGGGGGCGGGAAAACGCACCATGGATACATGAGCACCGCAACCTTCACCCCGATCCAGGGCGGCCGCCCGAGCGGCGCCACCGCCACCTCCGACCACCGTTCCCGCTACCGCGTGGGCGACGTCCTGCGCGCCGCGAAGGTCTTCGCCGCGACCGCCGTGAGCGTTGTCGTCCTGGGCGAATACGCGGAGGACGCGGGCGTCATACGTCGCTGACCGGGCCGCCGCCGTCCGTGCCGGTGCGGCTCGGGCGTGGCCGGATCCCGGCGGCACCGGGGCGCTGATCCACTAGGGTCACGCGCGTGACCCGGAGCTCCGATCCCGCCCGCTCGCCGTCGCCCCTTGCCGGCCTGCTGGTCACGGGTTCGCTGCTGGTCCTGGGCGTGCTGTGCATCGCCCTGCGCCTGCCCATGGCCGAGGCGCTCGTCCACGGCATTTCCGCAGCCGAGTGGCATCCGCCCGCCGCTTATCCGCCGTTCGCGGCGATCCTCTTCACGCCGGCCGCGTGGCTGCCGTCCGGGGTGCTGAAGCTCGTGCTCCTCCTCGGCAACGCCGCCCTGCTCGCCCTGCTGATCCTGTTTTCCTGCCGCCTCGCGGGACTGAGGGGGCGGACCGGGCCGGTGCTGGCCGCCACCATCGGTGGGTTGTGGCTGGAGCCGCTGTTCCAGAGCCCGTTGTCCGGGCAGATCAACCTGGCACTCGCCTGCCTGGCCGTCTGGGACCTGGGCCGGGCGCGCGGCGCCCTGGGCAAGGGCTTCGCGCTGGGCACCGCCGCCGGAATCACCCTGACACCGGCCGTCTTCATCCCGTACCTGCTGCTGACCGGCCGGGTCCGGGCCGGGCTCACCGCCCTGGCCGGATTCACCGGGACCGCGCTGCTCGGGCTGCTGGTGCTCCCGCAGGCCTCCGCCGACTTCTGGGCCCGCCACCTCCCCGGCGCCGGCAGCGAGCTGCTGCTCCACTGGCCCCACCTGTGGGTGTGGACCGTACCGCTGCTGACCGGTGTCGCCGGAGCCCTCCTGCGGAGCCACCGGGCCCGCACCGCCCGTCGCGCCGTCCCCCGGCCCGCACCGGTCCCGGCCGCCGCGCAGGCCCCGGAGCCGGCCCCGGTCGGCGTCCCGGTCCCGGCTCCGTCCCCGGGCCCTGACTCCGGTCCGCGGTGTGCTCCCGCGTCCGGCTCCGCGGCCGACGGGGTGTCGGCCGGGGCCCGGTGACGGAGCGGAGGGGCGTGGGCGGAGCGGTGGCGTGCCGAGGGCCGCGTCGGCCGCGGAGCCGGACGCGGGGTCGTCGGGGGCGGTCAGCCGTCGGCGAGGAGTTCGTCGGCGTCCAGGATGCGGTAGGCGTAGCCCTGCTCGGCGAGGAAGCGCTGGCGGTGGGCGGCGAAGTCCTGGTCGATCGTGTCGCGTGCGACGACCGAGTAGAACCGCGCCTCGTGCCCGTCCGCCTTCGGACGCAGCACCCGGCCGAGGCGCTGCGCCTCCTCCTGGCGCGAGCCGAAGGTGCCGGACACCTGGATGGCGACGGTGGCCTCGGGCAGGTCGATGGAGAAGTTCGCGACCTTCGAGACGACCAGCACGCTGATCTCGCCCTCACGGAACGCGTTGAAGAGCTTCTCGCGCTGCGCGTTGGACGTCTCGCCCTTGATGACGGGCGCGTCCAGGTGCTCGCCGAGTTCGTCGAGCTGGTCGATGTACTGCCCGATGACCAGCGTCTGCTCGCCCTGGTGCTTGCGCACCAGCGCCTCGGTGACCTTGCGCTTCGTGGCGGTCGTCGCACAGAAGCGGTACTTCTCCTCCGTCTCGGCGGTCGCGTACGCGAGCCGCTCCGACTCGGTGAGGTTGACCCGGACCTCGACGCAGTCGGCGGGAGCGATGTAGCCCTGCGCCTCGATCTCCTTCCACGGAGCGTCGAAGCGCTTCGGCCCGATGAGGGAGAAGACGTCCGACTCGCGGCCGTCCTCACGGACGAGCGTGGCCGTCAGACCGAGCCGGCGGCGGGCCTGGAGGTCGGCGGTGAACTTGAAGACCGGGGCGGGCAGCAGGTGGACCTCGTCGTAGAGGATCAGGCCCCAGTCCCGGGAGTCGAACAGCTCCAGGTGCGGGTAGACGCCCTTCCGCTTGGTCGTCAGGACCTGGTAGGTGGCGATCGTGACGGGCCGGATCTCCTTGCGGGTGCCCGAGTACTCGCCGATCTCCTCCTCCGTCAGCGACGTCCGCTTGATCAGCTCGTGCTTCCACTGGCGGGCCGAGACGGTGTTGGTGACGAGGATCAGCGTGGTCGCCCGCGCCTTGGCCATGGCACCGGCGCCGACCAGGGTCTTGCCCGCGCCGCAGGGCAGGACGACCACACCGGAGCCGCCGTGCCAGAACCCCTCGACGGCCTGCTGCTGGTAGGGGCGCAGCGCCCAGCCGTCCTCGACGAGGTCGATCGGGTGGGCCTCGCCGTCGACGTACCCGGCGAGGTCCTCGGCGGGCCAGCCCAGCTTGAGCAGGGTCTGCTTGATCTGACCGCGCTCCGACGGGTGCACGGCGACGGTGTCGGGGTCGAGCCGGGCGCCGACCAGCGGCGCGACCTTCTTGGACCGCAGGATCTCCTCCAACACGGGGCGGTCGGTGCTGGTCAGGACCAGTCCGTGCACGGGGTGCTTGGAGAGGGTGAGGCGGCCGTAGCGGGCCATCGTCTCGGCGACGTCGACGAGGAGCGCGTGCGGGACGGGGTACCGGGAGAACTCGACGAGCGCGTCGACGACCTGCTCGGCGTCGTGGCCGGCGGCCCGGGCGTTCCACAGGCCGAGCGGGGTGATCCGGTAGGTGTGGATGTGCTCGGGAGCCCGCTCAAGCTCGGCGAACGGGGCGATGGCGCGGCGCGCGGCCCCGGCGAGCTCGTGGTCTACCTCCAGGAGGAGGGTCTTGTCGCTCTGGACGATGAGCGGGCCTGAGTTCACGGGAGCACCTTTCCGTTCGGCCAAACCTCCAGTGTGCCGCATGGCCAGGGGTTTCAGGGTGGTGAGGGAGACGACGCCGGGCCGGTGGGGGCGCCGCCGGCCGGCGAAAACGGGCTGACACCGTGCTCGGGCCGTGCGTAGGTTCCGGGGATGGATGACGATCAGCAGGGATCCGGGTTCGTACCGGACGGCTTCGAGGTACCGCGCGCCTTCGTCGGGGACGGGTTCCGGCTGGAGCCCCTCGGGCCGCAGCACAACGAACGGGACCTCGCCGCCTGGAGCGGCAGCGTCGAGCACGTCCGCGCCACCAGCGGGTTCACCGGCGGCTGGCCGCCGTCCGAAGGCATGGGGGCCGAGGCGAACCTCGCCGACCTGGTGCGGCACGCGCGGGACTTCGAGGAGCGGCGCGGGTTCACGTACAGCGTGCTGGAGGGGGCGGACGAGGTCATCGGCTGTCTCTACGTGTACCCCGCCACGTCGGTGCCGGGGCGGGTGCGCGTCAGTTCCTGGGTGCGGGCCGACCGGGCCCACCTGGACGCCCTCGTCCGCGCGGCGGTGAGCCGCTGGCTGCGGGAGGCGTGGCCGTTCGACGCGGAGCGGATCGACTACGTGGGGGGTTGAGGCGGCACGTCGGCCACGCGGGGGGTCGAGACGGCGGCGGGTCGGCTGCGCGGGGTGCCGGGGCGGGGCCGGTCGGCTACGCGCCGAGGTGGGGCAGCGGGCCCGCCGGGTAGGCGGTCTCGGTGGGAAGAAGGGCTCGTACGTCCTCCTCACGGCCGGCGCGGATCAGGGCGTGGACCTCACGGGCCAGTGGGGTCACGTCGCGGATGGAGACCGTCCACTCGTCGGCGTACGCGCGCGAGGCGCTACCGGACAGGCCGAGCTGGAGGGAGCGGTACGGCAGCGGCTTCAGGTGCACGTCGCGCTCCGGATCCCACTGGACCCGGGCCGGGGCGGCTCTCAGCGCACGCCTCCAGCTGTCGTGGTCCGCGTGGACGCCCCGGGCGTAGTGCGACAGGCAGGCCCCGGCGAGCGCCCGGTCGAAGCCGTCGCGGGTGATCTCGACGGCCAGTACCGTCTCCTGGCCCTCCTTGGTGGCCCAGCCGCAGCGGTACATCATCCACAGGAACGACGGTTTGATCCACGTCATGCGTTCGCGCTTCCAGTCGGGCGGGAAGCGGCCGTCGCGAGCGGCGGGCACGCCCAGCCGCGGGGAGTAGGCCTGGTACACGGTGACGGTGGTGTCGGTGTGGGCGGCGCGGATCTGACGGGTGGGTGTGGCGGACATGGCGTCAGTCTGCCGGGCCGCCCCGCGGCGGGCCGGCGGTTTTCGGTGCGGGAGGGGCCTCCCGGGACGGCGCGGGCGGACCCTGAGGGCGGGGCGGGGCGGGGCGGGCCGGTGCGGTGCGGGGCCGGGCGGTGCGGGGCGGGTCGTCAGACCTGGTCCTCCGCCAGTTCCGCGACGCCCGTGATGCGGTGGAGGGCGTACGTGCGGACTTCGTCCGCGGTGTGGTCGTAGCCGGTGACGAAGCCGCCCTCGACGCGGACCGGGGCGATGACGCGCTGGCTGGCCGCGCCGTCGGCGTTGACGTAGCCGATCCACACCGCCGAGCCCGTCAGGGCGGCGGCCTGGACCGTCGCCAGGGTTTCCGCCGCGCTGGTGCGGGGGAGTTCGCCGGGCGCCGCCGTCGCGGAGGCCGTCGTCGACGCGGGTTCCTTGCGGACCGCCGTGGCCGCGAGGTCGCCCGCGCGGATGGCCCGTACCGCCGCGCCCAGCAGCGTGGCGTCCGGGACCGGCGGCCCGTCCGGGACCGGGACCGGCGCCGAGCGGGCCGGGGTGCGGTGGGCGTCGGCGCGCGCCACCAGGACGTCGCCGGTCCGGGATTCGGCGGCCGGGGCGTAACCCATCGCCCGCAACCCGTCGAGCAGCGCGCCCGGTTCGGCCTGCGCGGCCAGGACGGTCGGCGCGAGCCGGCGCAACCCGAGTCCGGCGGACCGCTTGTCGGCGAGGATCTCGTTCAGCATGCCGTCGTCGTCGCAGCGCACGTACGAGGAGGCCGCGCCGACGCGCAGGTGCCCGTGCCGTCTCGCCACGTCGTCGATGAGGTACGAGAGCGGCTGCGGTACGGGGGTGCGACTGTGCTCGGCGAGGAAGGCGTGCAGGTCGACGGCGGTGTGCCCGGCGTCCAGGGCCCGGCGTACGGAGCCGGGGGTGAAGCGGTACACGGTCGCCCCGCCCTTGGACTCGACGTCCGCGAGCACGGCCAGGGTGTCGCCGAGCGGGCGGCGCAGCGGGCCGGGCGCGACCGCCGTCAGGTCGGCCTGGAGCAGGACGTGGTCGACGGGTTCGGGCAGCAGCGGGGCCAGTGCCGGCGTCGGATCCCGGTGCTCCAGCAGGGCGCGGCCGAACGCGCTGATCGCGCCGCGGCCGGTGACGCCGAGGACTTCCGCCTCGGTCAGCGTCCAGTGTGCGAGGCGGGCCCGCAGGTCACTGGTGCCGCGTACGGGACGCTCCCAGGCGAGCCGGTCGAGCAGCGCGTCCGGGTCGGGGGCACCGCCCTCGGGCAGTTCGGCGATGAGGCCCAGGACGCGGCGGCGCACCTCGGGCGCCGCCGACCGGTCGAGTTCCGGTCCGAGCGTCGACAGGGTGCGTCCCTTGGCGTCCTGCTCGCCGACGAGCCCGGCGGTCCGGGTGGCCGGCAGCCAGGCCGCGGCGAGCACCGACCACCTTTCGGCGGGCGGCAGTTCGCACCAGCCGTCGAAGGCCGGGGTCGGCGCGTACCTTTCGTCGGCCTCCCCGTCGCTCGCGAGCAGCCCGGCCGCGTAGGCGAGTTCGATCCAGAACGCCGCCGACGGTTCGGTGGTGTCCAGCGCGGTCGCCGCCCGCTTCAGGTCCCGTACGGCGAGCCCGCCCGCCCGCAGGACGGCCGGCCCGGCGTGCTCCCAGGACTTCACGAGTTCCTCGACGGTGGCCACGGCGGCCAGTGCCTGACCGGCCGCGTTCGCGTCCACAAGCTGTGGACGGTGCTCGCGGAGCGCGCCGACCGTCGGCGGCAGCGGGGCCGTCAGCCGGTGCGCCAGTCCGCCGCGCAGGTGCAGCGCCACCTCGCGGGGCAGTACGACCGTCCGCGCCGAGGCGGGCAGCAGCAGACCCCGGTCACGGAGCCAACGCACCGGCGCGGTCGGCTGCGGGGTCACCTCCCCGTACGGCGGGCCCCACACGAGCCGCCCGAGGACCTGGTGGGCTTCGGCCGGGGCCTCGTCCAGCAGCGCCGACATCCGCTCCTGGTCGGTGAACAGGCCGGTCAGGGCGGTCACCGCGGACACCGCGTCGTGGGTGGCGGGCAGCCCGAGGGCCGCCACGATCTCCTGGATCCGCGTCGGTGACATGCCGGCCGTCGCCTCGGACACCGTCGGCCCGAGACCGGTCGGGGAGGGCCGCTGCGCGGACGGCGCGAGCAGCTCCCGGGCGGTGCGCACCAGGCGCAGCCGGTCCTCGTCGCCCCACACCAGGGCCTGGTCGCGCAGCGTGCCGAGGGCCCGCGGCAGCTCGGCGCGGGCGGCCTCGTCCTCGCCGCCCGTCAGCAGGGACTCCAGCACCGGGTACGGGCACGGGTCGGGTGCCACGGCGAGGGCCTCCGCCGTCTGAAGGGCGAACCGGTCCAGGCGGTCCAGGGCGCGCACGACCGACGCGCGGGTCCCGGCACGGGTGGCGAGCTGCGTGACGTCGCCCGGCACCGGGTTCAGCAGGTCGGGCCGCGCGTGCAGCAGGGCGGCGAGCCCCACGTCGTCGCGGGCGCGCAGCGCCTCGGCCAGGGAGCGCGGGGCATTTCCCGCAGCGGTGCTTGCCTCGGGCACGGTGGTCGCCTCCTGGTCGCGCCGGCCGGTCCGTCGGCCGGTCCCCATCCGGTCAACGGTATCCGTTGCGCCGACGACCGCTCCACGGGCGCACGCGCTACCTTCGGGGCAGGCGGGACGTGAGGAGCCGGGGCGTGGGGATCGAGAGCGACCATCTGGTCTACGAATATCTGAGCCGGGTCGGGGACTTGGCACAGCGGCGGCAGTTGTCGTCGGGTGACCGGATGCGGCTCGTTTCGGGCCTCCGGGACGAGATCGACCGTCGGCGCGCCAAGTACGAACCGGAGACGCCGGCGGCCGTACGCCGCATCCTGGAGCGGCTCGGCACGCCGGAGGAACTCCTCGACAGCGTGGGCCGGCCGGCGCGCGCCGCGGAGCGGGCCGGGAATCCCGCGCCGGCGGTCGCGGCTCCCGCCGTGCCCGTCCAGCGGGGCCGGCTGCGCCGCAGGCCCGTCCCGGAACCGGCGGAGGAGCCGCGGAACGTGCCGCCGCACCTCGCCGGTCTCGATGAACTCGGCATCCCCGACGGCGTCGAACCCGACTGGTGGCGGGTCGGGCCGGGCGCGGCGGCGCTCGGTTCGGGGCCGCAGGTCGACGGCTTCGCGGGCGGCATCGAGTTCCCGGCGGGCTTCGGCCGCGCCGGGACGGAGGACGACCCGGACGCGGACGACGCGGCGGACGGGACCGCGGCGCGGCCCCCGACGGGCCCGTCGGAGTCCCGGACGCGCCGGGTCGTCCGGGTGTTGCGCGCCCGACGGGAACGCGCCCGGCAGCGTCGGGCCGCCGCGAACGCCCCCGAGGCGCAGGCCGCGCCGGCGGGCCGCGCCCGCCCGCACGCGTTCCTGCTGCTGGCGGCGGCGCTCCTCGCCGCGGGCGCGCTCACCGGGTACTGGATGCTGCTCGCCGTGGGGTGGCTGGTGGCGTACGGGTCGCGGGTGCTCGCGCCGGGCGAACGCAAGTGGGTCGTCCTCGGCGTGCCCGGCGCGATCTTCACCGGGGCGGTGCTGTGGCTGTGGGGGCGGCGGGCCGGCCGGTGGGGCGAGGCGCTCGCCGACGACGGCATGGGCGCGGCGTTCCACGGCATGTGGCCCGGCCTGATCCGCTGGGCCGCCGTCGTGACGGCGGCGTACCTGTTGTGGCGGTCCCGCCGTCGTGGCTGACTGCGGTGGGTCTGGCCGAAGATGATTGCTCCCACCACGCATTCCGGAGGGGCGAATGGAGTACGTCTTGATTGGAGCCCGAGCCACCGGGATGGAATATGCGCACATTTCACGGTCTGGAAAGGGAAAGTCAAGTCCACGTTCCGTTTAGCTGGACGGGCCTCGGCACAATGGAGGCATGACCTCCCACCCCCACACCATGATCCAACCCGCCCCTTTGACGGTCGGGTTCGACCTCGACATGACCCTGATCGACTCCCGTCCCGGCATCCGGGCCACCTATCAGGCGCTCTCCGCCGAGACCGGTGCCTTCATCGACGCGGACCAGGCCGTCACCCGGCTCGGCCCGCCGCTGGAGGAGGAACTCGCGTACTGGTTCACCGACGCGGAGATCCCGGCGATGCGGGACCGCTACCGGGAGATCTACGTCGAGCACGCCATCGAGCCCACCCCCGCGATGCCCGGCGCCCGCGAGGCCATCGCCGCCGTCCAGGCGCTCGGCGGTCGTGCCATCGTTGTCACCGCGAAGAACGAACCCAACGCCCGCCACCACCTGGAGCACCTCGGCATCGAGGCCGACGCCGTCATCGGCTGGCTGTGGGCCGAGGCCAAGGCGGAGGCCCTGCGCGAATACGGCGCGCAGGTCTACGTCGGCGACCACATCGGCGACGTACGGGGCGCCCGCACGGCCGGCGCGCTGTCCGTGGCGGTGCCCACCGGCCCGTGCTCGGAAGCCGAACTGCGCGCCGCCGGAGCGGACGTCGTCCTCGGCGACCTCACCGAGCTGCCGCAGTGGCTCGCCGACTACGACCGGGCCCGCGCCGCGGCCTGAGCCCCGCACCACCACAGCCGTCAGGCGGCCTGGGAGGCCCGGGCCGCCTTTCGCTGCGCCGCGGCCGAGCGGAACACGCCCGCCGCGGAGATGGCGAAGCCGACACCCATGAGCATGCACACGGCCCACGCGTACGACGGGAACGGGTCGGTGCCCAGGAACAACGGGGCCATCGTCGCCAGGGTCGCCATGGCGCCGGCGATGAACACGATGCCGCCGGCCTTCACGAGTCCGTCGCCGGGCCGGGCATCGTCGGGATGAGGAGTAACAGTCACCCGACCAGGGTAGTTCCCTGGCCGACGCAGTGAACCGGAAGGACGGCGGAAGGGCCCCCGGGAAGGACCGGGGAACGTCTTGTCACCCGTTTCTGGACCACTAGCCTGGAGGAGGCGGGTCGAAGGACCTGCCGCACTGCTATCCGGAGCCGCTCATCCCGGCCGACCGGACCCGACGAGCACAAGGACAGAGGACGGACGTGCCTACCGGCAAGGTCAAGTGGTTCAACAGCGAGAAGGGCTTCGGCTTTCTCTCCCGCGACGACGGTGGCGACGTGTTCGTCCACTCGTCGGTGCTCCCGGCTGGGGTCGACGCCCTCAAGCCCGGCCAGCGCGTCGAGTTCGGCGTCGTTGCGGGACAACGCGGTGACCAGGCGCTTTCCGTGACGGTGCTGGATCCGGCGCCCTCGGTTGCGGCCGCTCAGCGCCGCAAGCCCGACGAGCTCGCCTCGATCGTGCAGGACCTGACCACCCTGCTGGAGAACATCACGCCGATGCTGGAACGCGGCCGCTACCCCGACAAGGTGCACGGCACGAAGATCGCCGGCCTGCTCCGCGCGGTGGCCGACCAGCTCGACGTCTGACCTCACGTCCGACCCCGGTGCCCCGCCGCTCGAACGAGCCGCGGGGCACCGGCGCGCGCGGCCCCGGACCCTACGGGAAGACGAGCGCGTCCGCGGGGATGGCCGGAACCAGACCCTCGGCGGCGGCCCTGGTCAGCAGCCCGCGGACGGCCGCGTACCCGGCGTCGCCGAGGTCCGCGGTGAACTCGTTGACGTACAGCCCGATGTGCTGGTCGGCGACCGCCGGATCCAACTCCTGCGCGTGCGCCCGCACGTACGGGCGGGACGCCTCCGGGTCCTCCCACGCCATCCGGACCGACGTACGGGCCGCCTCGGCCAGCGCCCGCAGCGTCGCGGCGCCCAGCGAACGCTTCGCGATGATCGCGCCGAGCGGGATCGGCAGGCCCGTCGTGGACTCCCAGTGCTCGCCCATGTCCGCCAGGCAGTGCAGCCCGTAGTCCCGGTACGTGAACCGGGCCTCGTGGATGACCAGTCCGGCGTCCACCCGGCCGTCCCGCACGGCCGGCATGATCTCGTGGAACGGCAGCACGACCACCTTCCCGACGCCCTCGGGCAGCACGTCCGCCGCCCACAGCCGGAACAGCAGGTAGGCGGTCGACCGTTCGCTCGGCACGGCCACGGTCCTCCCCGCCAGGTCCACGCCCGGCTCCCGGGTCAGCACCAACGGACCGCAACCGCGCCCCAGGGCCCCGCCGCAGGGCAGCAGCGCGTACTCCTCCAGCACCCACGGCAGGACGGCGTACGACACCTTCAGCACGTCCAGCTCACCGCGCTCGGCCATGCCGTTGGTGACGTCGATGTCCGCGAAGGTGACGTCGAGGGCGGGCGCGCCCGGCACCCGGCCGTGCGCCCACGCGTCGAACACGAACGTGTCGTTCGGGCAGGGCGAATAGGCGATGTCCAACGTCGGACGGTCACCGGTGCTCATGGCGTTCTCCCCAGTTGACGAGTACGGGCCCCAGCGCGCGGAAGCCGTCGGCGAGCGCGGCGAGGGCCTCACCGATGCGCCAGGCGGAACGGTCGCGCGGCCCGACGGCATTGGACACCGCACGGATCTCCAGGACCGGCAGACCGTGCGAGGCGGCGGCCTCCGCCACCCCGAAGCCCTCCATGGCCTCCGCACCCGCGAGGGGGTGCCGGGCGACGAGTTCGGCGGCACGGACGGCGGTCCCCGTGACGGTCGACACGGTCAGTACCGGCGCGAGCAGCGCCCCCGTGGCCTCCGCGACGGACGCGGCCAGCTCGGCGGGCGGCAGGTGCACGCTGCGGCCGAAGCCGAGCTCCGCGACGGTGAGGAAACCCTCGGGCGTACCGGCGCCCAGATCAGCGGCGACGAGCGCGTCGGCGACCACCAGGGAGCCGAGCGGGGCGGCGGGCGCGAACCCGCCGCCGATGCCGGCGGAGATGACGAGGGAATAGTCGGCCGACGCGAGCGCGGTGGCCGTGGCGGCCGCCGCGGCGGCCGGGCCCACACCGCCGACGAGCACGTCGACGGCGAGACCGGGCAGGTCCCGGCGGGTGATGAGGTACCCGCCGGGCAGGGCGCGCGGCTCCGGGGTGACCGGGTCCGGATGAGGGGTGAGACCGGTGGCCGCGGATTCGGCCTCCGCGGCCACCGCGGTCACGACGAGCGCGCGCACGGGATGCCCCGGTTACTTCAGCTTGAGCTTGAAGGACCAGACGGCGAGCGGCTTGCCGTCCTCGCCGACCTGGACGAAACCGAGGACCTTCGAGGAGGGGGCCTCGCCCTGGCCACCGGTGGCGAAGACGTCGGCGCCCTGGAAGCTGCGGTAGGTGTTGGAGGACGGCTCGGTGATCGGCTGCCCGTCGAGGACCGCCTGCCACTGGTTGCCGTCCTCGACGATCTCCGGCTCGACGCCCAGGCGCAGCGTGTCGCCGCGGCGGTAGTCGACGGTCTTGGCGTGCTTCACGTTCGTGAGGCACTCCTGGACGCGGTCCATGGAGAGGTCCTTGCCGTCTGCGCGGCAGTCGGACTCCGCGGAGACGGTGGACGTGCCGACGGTCACGGTCGCGAGGGGGGTCGGCTTGTCCCCGCAGGCGGAGAGGAGGAGGAGGCCGGCGGACACGGCTCCGAGGGCCGCGACGCTGCGGCGGGCCCTACCCGGGAAAAGCGGTGCGGTCATGAGCCGAAGGCTATCGGGCCGGTGGGCCGAGGTGCTGCATGGGGTCCGGTGCGGGTCGGCTGCGCCGGGGCGGTACGGGGGCCGCGGGCGGCTGGGGGCCGGAGTCGGTCGGCTGCGCCGGGCGGGGGCGTGCCGTTCGGGTGCGGCGCCGCTGCGGGGGCTCCGCCCCCCGGACCCCCGCGCCTCAAACGCCGGCGGGGCTGGATTGGTGGGGGCGTGCCGTTCGGGTGCGGCGCCGCTGCGGGGGCTCCGCCCCCCGGACCCCCGCGCCTCAAATGCCGGCGGGGCTGGATTGGTGGGGGTGCGTTGTCGATCCGGTCAGGCCACGCGGGGGTGGGTGGTGCCCGGGTGGCGGTGGGGGGTGGTGAGGATGCCGCGGAGGGCCATCGTCGTGCCCAGGGCGACGACCGCCGCCGCGACGGCCATGCCCAGTACTCCGTTCAGCGGGAGCACGATGCCGATCGCGCCGCCCAGCACCCACGCCACCTGGAGCAGGGTCTCCGAGCGGGCGAAGGCCGAGGTGCGGACCGACTCCGGGACGTCCCGTTGGATCATCGCGTCCAGCGACAGCTTGGCGAGGGCCTGGCAGAAGCCGGCCGTCGCGCCCAGGACCGCCACCATCGCCCCGCTGAAGAGGACCGCCGCGATCACCGCCACCGCGAGCGTCAGGCACAGCACGGTCGCGATGATCGCCTCCGGGGCCCGCGCCCGCAGCCACGCGCCGACGGCCGTACCGCACGCGTTGCCCAGGCCCGCCGAGATGCCGACGACCGCCAACGACACCGCCGCGCTCTGCCCGGCCAGGGGGTGCTCCCGCAACAGGAACGCCAGGAAGAAGATCAGGAAGCCCGACAGGGCCCGCATCGACGCGTTGGCCATCAGCCCGCACAGCACCGGCCGGCTGATCGTGCGCAGGCCGGGCCGCCGCGAGTGCGCCTCGTGCGTGGAGAGCCGGGCGCGGCGTTCCCCCTTCGCGTCGTCCACCTTGTGCGGCAGTTGGAACGCCGCGAACGTCCCCCACACGAAGATCGCGCAGGCCCCGTACAGCGGCCAGGGTGGTCCGATCGTGTGCAGGCCGGCCCCGATCGGCGCCGCCGCGCCCGTGGCCAGCAGGCCCGCCAGGGTGACCCGGGAGTTCGCCTTGACGAGTGAGAACCCCGGTGGGAGGAGGCGCGGGACGACGGCACTGCGGACCACCCCGTACGCCTTGGACGCCACCAGCACGCCCAGCGCCGCCGGGTACAGCTCCAGTCCGCCGGTCGCCACGGCGCCCGACATCGTCAGCGCCAACAACGCCCGGGCCAGCATCGCCGCCGCCATCGCCGCCCGCCTGCCGTGCGGCAGCCGGTCCAGGAGCGGTCCGATCACCGGGGCCAGCAGGGTGAAGGGGGCCATGGTGATGGCCAGGTACAGGGCCACTCGGCCGCGTGCCTCGTCCGTGGGGACGGAGAAGAACACCGTCGAGGCCAACGCCACCGTGATCATCACGTCGCCGGCGCCGTTGATCGCGTGCAGTTCGATCAGTCGGCCGAGGCCCGATTCACCCGCCCCGTGCGCGTGCGTGGCCCGCCGGATCCCGCGTGCCGTACCGGTGATGGGAAGGTGCAGGGCACGCCCGACAGCCCGGCCGGCCCGCTTGGCCGGTCCCGAGCCGTCATCGGACGACCGTGCGGGTGCCACGTGGCCATAGTGCCCCACTCGGCCCTCCCGGACCCCTCCCGGCACGTTCCGGGTGCAGGCGTCGTCCGCGAATCGGACCTCGCATGTGGGACGAAGGCTCCGGAGGAGGTAGCGTGCGTAGCGCGCCACCGGCGGTTGCTCTTGGCCGCGCGCCTCTTCGCGATCCCGCAGAATGGATCGCAGTGGGGTGCGCCCGAGGCCGATCGGGCGCGGACGTCGACGCGGCCCTCCGGTCCGCTCCGCCCGCGCTACGTACGGACGAGACCGACGGGTCGTTGTGGACGACAGTACGGACGGCGCACTCGTGAGACGGCGTAGGAGAGAACGAGACCTGTGAGTGCTGCGACGACGCGAAGCCGTACCCCGCGTACCCCCGACCGCGTGTGCGCCGAGGCGGTAGAACTCGCCCGTGCGGCGGCGGAGGAAGCCGCCTTCCCCGGCGTGGTGGGCGAGCACGTCTCCGTCGTCGCGGAGGGTGACCGGGTCGTCACCCACTTCTTCGAGTGCAAGGAACCCGGTTACCGGGGCTGGCGCTGGGCCGTCACCGTCACCCGCGCCTCCCGCGCGAAGAACGTCACGCTCGACGAAACGGTGCTGCTGCCCGGCGACGACGCGCTGCTGGCCCCCGAATGGGTGCCGTGGAGCGAGCGGCTGCGTCCGGGGGACATGGGCCCCGGCGACCTGCTGCCGACCGACGCCGACGACCTGCGGCTGGAGCAGGGTTGGTCCGACGAGGACGCGCCGCCGCCGAACTCCGTCGTCTCGGAGGAGATGGCCCAACTCGTCGAGGCCGAGGACGCCGACGTCACCGACCGGGTGGTCGTCCCGGCCCGCGGGTCCATCACCTCGGTCGCCGAGGAACTGGGCATGCGGCGCGCGCGGGTCCTGTCGCGGTACGGGCTGCACAGCGCGGCCGACCGCTGGGACGAGTCCTTCGGGGCGAAGACCCCGATGGCGCAGGCGGCTCCCGCGTCCTGCGTGTCCTGCGGGTTCCTCGTCAAGATCGGTGGCTCGCTCGGGCAGGCCTTCGGTGTCTGCGCCAACGAGTTCGGACCGGCCGACGGGCGACTGGTGTCGCTCTCCTACGGCTGCGGCGGCCACTCGGAGGCCGCGGTCATGCCGAAGCCGCTGCGGCCCGCGCCGCCGGTGCTCGACTCGATGGCCGCCGACGAGTTCCCCCTGCGGCCGGCCGCCGACACCGGCTCCGTCCCGGTCACGGACCTCGCGGCGTCGGACCTCGGCCACTCGTAGGGCGTACGCGCCCGCCCCTGCCCGCCGGTGGCAAGGCGCCCGGCCGGGTCGCCCGTCGCCGGCCGGCCGGCGTTCCGTCAGCCCCTGGGCCGACGGCGTTCCGTCAGCCCTTGGGCCGGCGTCGCAGCAGCCTTTTGCCCCCGATGACCAGGGCCGTGCCCACCGCGAGGACCAGCGCCCCCTTGGCGAACGCGCCGTCCTCCCCGGCGGGACCATCGGCCTGCGGCGATGAGCCGGGTCGGCCCGAAGCGGCCCCCGACGGGGCGGCGCCCGGCGCGGACGGCTCGCTCGGGGACGAGCCGTCGTCCGCGGCGCCGTCGGTCGCCGGGACGGCGATGACCCGACTGTTCGCGCCCTCCGACCCGAACATCAGCGTCTTCCCGTCCGCCGTGTACGTCACCGACTCGGCCTGCCCCTGGAACGGGGCGCCCACCCGGGTCCCGTCGCCCTGCGGGCGGCCGTCCTTCCACGGGTAGGTGCGGGCCGTGAAGTAACCGCGCAGCGTCAGCCGGCCCCCGTCGGGGGAGAACGCCCCGTCCGTCACCCACGGCACGTCGGCGACCCGCCGGAAGACGTTGGGCCCACCGGCCGACAGCCGTTCGGGTCCCTCGTACAGGCCGGCCGTGCGCTCGTGCTTGCTCGCGATGTACACCCGACCCGTCACCGGATGGACCATCAGGGACTCGGCGTCGCGCGGTCCGTCGGCGTACGTCACGGTGAACTGCTCGGCCTTCACGGTGGTGTCGGCGAGCTGCTTCGGCTCCGGGAAGCGGTAGACCCACACGTGGTCCCAGGTGCCGTTGCGGTTGTCGCCGATGTCCCCGACGTACAACTGCCCGTCCGGCCCCAGCGAGATCGCCTCCACGTCGCGGGGCGTGCCGATCCCGGTCAGCGTCACCCGGGCCACGGTCTTCCCGGTCGCCGCGTCCACCCCGTACACGTACGGGCCGTCGTCGCTGTCGTTGTGCGTCCAGTACACGCCCGGGTGCAGTCGGCTCGCCGCGAGCCCGCTCGACTCCCGGATCCGCGGGTCGGTGATCGTGAACCCGGCCGAGCCCGGGGTCTCCGCGGCGAGGGCCGCCGTCGGCAGCACGGCGAGGGCGGTGACGACGGTGGCGGCGAGGACGGCGGACGACCGGGGGAGCAGGCGCATCCCCCAAGCCTGCCGGCACGTTCCGCGTGTCCGGCGTCACAGGGGTTTCTGTCGCGTGATCCGCGATGATGACCGGATGCGTTTCATGTTCGTCGGCGACTCCATGACCATCGGACGCGCCGGCGACTACACCTGGCGCCACCGGATGTGGCAGCACCTGTGCGCCACCCTGGACGGCCCCTTCGAGATCGTCGGCCCGCGCACGGCGCTCTACGACGCCGCCACCGACGCGGCCACCAGCCACGCCTACGCCGCCCCGGACTTCCCGGAGCCCGCCCGGCGTCACCTGGCGGGCTGGGGCGAGGGATGGCAGCACATGGCACCCCTGGTCGGTCCCGCCGTCGCCGCGTCCGGGGCGGACGTCCTGCTCGTCTCCCTGGGCCTGATAGACCTCGGCTTCTACACCGAGGCCGACGGGACCGCCGTCAACGTCCGCCGGTTCGTCGCCGAGGCCCGCGCCGCCCGCCCCGGGATCCGGATGGTGCTGCTGCCGGTCATCCCCAACGTCCGGGCCGAGGACGACGCGCCGTTCGCGGCGCAGGTCGGGCGCTTCAACGAACTGCTCGCGAAGGCGGTCGCCGACCTGTCGACGGACTCCTCGCCGATCCTGCTGGCCGCCCGGCCCCAGGCGTACGACATCCGCCACGACACCTACGACGGCACCCATCCCAACGCCTCGGGGGAGCACCGGCTGGCCGGCGAGTTCGCGGCCGTCCTGCACCAGGCGTGGGGCATCGGGGGTCCCTACCGGCCGGCGGAGGATCCGTAACACGCCCTTCACCCGGGGGGCTTGCCTGGAGCGCACTCCAAGCAGTTGGCTGGTGCACCATGAAGTACACGCAGCTCGGACGCACGGGCCTCAAGGTCAGCCGCCTCGTACTCGGCACGATGAACTTCGGCCCCCAGACCGGGGAGCCGGAGAGCCACGCCATCCTGGACGCCGCCCTCGACGCCGGCATCAACTTCGTCGACACGGCCAACGTGTACGGCTGGGGCGAGAACAAGGGCCGTACCGAGGAGATCATCGGAACCTGGTTCGCCCAGGGCGGCGACCGCCGGGAGAAGACGGTCCTCGCCACGAAGGTCTACGGCTCCATGTACCGCGAGGCCGACACCTGGCCCAACTACGACCGCCTCTCGGCGCTGAACATCCGCCGGGCCGTCGACGCCAGCCTCAAGCGGCTCGGTACCGACTACATCGACGTCTACCAGTTCCACCACGTGGACCGGCGGACCCCGTTCGAGGAGATCTGGCAGGCCGTCGAGGTCCTGGTCCAGCAGGGCAAGATCCTCTACGCGGCCTCCTCCAACTTCCCCGGCTGGAAGATCGCCCAGGCCAACGAGACGGCCGCGCGCACCGGGCGGCTCGGCCTGGTCAGCGAGCAGTGCCTCTACAACCTCGCCGAGCGGCGTGCCGAGATGGAGGTCATTCCGGCGGCCGAGGCGTACGGGCTCGGCGTCATCCCCTGGTCCCCGCTGCACGGCGGTCTGCTGGGCGGTGCGATCCGCAAGGCGGCCGAGTCGGGGCGCACGGCGTCCGGGCGGTCGGCGGACGCGCTGGCCAACAGCACGGTCCGCGCGCAGGTCCAGGCGTACGAGGACCTGCTGGACAAGCACGGCCTGGAGCCCGGCGAGGTGGCCCTGGCGTGGCTGCTGACCCGCCCCGGGGTCACGGGCCCGATCGTGGGTCCGCGCACGCCGGAGCAGCTCGCGTCCGCGCTGCGGGCGGTGGAGCTGGAACTTCCGGAGGAGGTCCTGACGGGCCTCGACGAGATCTTCCCGGGACCGGGCCCGTCGCCGGAGGCCTTCGCCTGGTAGCGGGCGGCCGGGGCGCCCGCCGGCCGGCTACTGGCCGACGGCGGCCGCCACGGCGACGACGAGGAACATCAGCACGAGCACACCGGCCATGACACGGTTTCTGGTCTTGGGATCCACCCTTCGAGCCTAACGCGGCTCCCGTCGCCCCCGCGTACGGCCCCCGGCCCCACGGGCGGGGGCGGTGCGCGAGACTGCCGTCATGGTGACCGTGGAGGACGTACGGCGGCTGGCGCTCGCGCTGCCGCGCACCGAGGAACACCTCGTGCGGGACCGGGTGAAGTTCCGCATCGGGCGGATCGTCTACCTCGCCCTCTCCCGCGACGAGACCGAGCTGGGCTTCGCCTTCCCCAAGGAGGAGCGGGCCGCGCTGGTCGCGGCCGAGCCGGACAGGTTCTCCCTGCCGGGGGCCGGGGACATGCGCTACAACTGGGTCCACGCGCGAATGGCCGCCCTCGACGCGGCGGAACTGGCGGAGCTCGTCACCGAGGCGTGGCGGATGTGCGTACCCGCCCGGGTGGCGCGGGAGCACCTGGCGGGCGACCCCGGTCAGGGGGACAGCGGCCAGGCCCGTACGACCTCGTAGCGGGGCTGTTCGCCCGGTACGCCGGCGGTGGGCAGGTTGCTGCGGACCAGGCTGAGGGTGTCGACCTGCCACGGGGTTCCCTCGAACCCGGCGAGGGCGTCGAGGCACGGCCGCAGGTCGCCGCCGGTGCGACTGCGGGCCAGGGTCAGGTGCGGGGTGTAGCGGCGGTGCCGGTCCATCGGGACGCCGGCGCGGCGGGCCGCGGCGTCGGCGCGTTCGGCGAGCAGCCGCAGCGCGTCGAGGCCGCCGGCGGCACCCACCCACAGGGCGCGGTCGCCGAAGTGCCCGGCGCCGTGCAGGCGCAGCGGGAACGGGGCGGTGCGGGACGCGGCCCGGCCGAGCCGCTCGTACAGGTCGGGGAGCACCTCGTCGCGGACCTCCCCCAGGAAGGCGAGGGTGAGGTGCCATCCCGCCTCGGCGGTCCAGCGCAGTCCCTCGGGGCGGGGGGAGGTCGCGACGGCCGCCCGGAGCTCGGCGGTGGCCCCGGGGGAGGGCAGTACGGCGGCGAACAGCCTCATGCCCCCGACCCTACGCCCGCCCCCCGGGGGGCGGGCCGTCGGTTTCGGGGAGCCGGTGGGGGTCAGGCGGCGGTGGTGAGTTCCCGGCGCGGCGCGGCGGGGACGAAGGTGACGCCGCGGCGGCCGACCCGCAGGCGCAGGTTGCCGATCCGGGAGAGGACGACGGCGATGGCGAGCGCGGCGGTGAGGGAGATCAGGCCGCCGGCGGCCATGCCGACGCGGGCGCCCCAGGTGTCGGTGATCCAGCCCAGCAGCGGGGCCCCGAGGGGGGTGCCGCCGGTGAAGACCATCATGAACAGCGCCATGACGCGGCCCCGCATCTCGGGGTCGGTGGCCATCTGGACGCTGGAGTTGGCGGTGACGTTGACGGTCAGGCCGAAGATCCCGATGGGCACCAGCAGCGCCGCGAACAGCCAGAACCCGGGGGCGAAGGCCGTGACGGTGAGGAGCCCGCCGAACATGACGGCTGCCGCGACCAGCAGCCGCAGCCGGGAGTGGCCGCGGCGGGCGGCCAGCAGGGCCCCGGCGAGGGAGCCGGCCGCGATGAGCGTGTTGAACAGGCCGTACGTGCCGGCGTCGCCGTGGAAGACGTCGCTGACGAACGCCGACAGCCAGATCGGGAAGTTGAACCCGAAGGTGCCGATGAAGCCGACCAGGGCGATCGGCCAGATCAGCTCGGGCCGACCGGCGACGTAGCGCAGTCCCTCGCGCAGCTGTCCCTTGGCGCGCGGCTGCGGTTCGACGGGGTGCAGCTCGTCGGTCCGCATCATCAGCAGGCCCGCGATGGGCGCGGCGAAGGACAGTCCGTTCAGCAGGAAGGCCCAGCCGGAGCCGACGGCGGTGATGAGCACGCCGGCGATCGCCGGGCCGACCAGCCGCGCGGACTGGAAGTTGGCGGAGTTCAGGCTGACCGCGTTGGCGACCTGGTCCTTGCCGACCATCTCGGGGACGAACGTCTGCCGGGCCGGGTTGTCGAGGACGGTGACCAGGCCGAGCAGGAAGGCCGCCAGGTAGACGTGCCACACCTGGACGTGCCCGGCGAGGGTCAGGGCGGCGAGCGCGATGCCGGTGAGGCCCATGGCGCCCTGGGTGGCCAGCAGCAGCGGCCGCTTGGGCAGCCGGTCGGCGAGGACGCCTCCGTAGAGGCCGAACATCAGCATCGGCAGGAACTGCAGGGCGATGGTGATGCCGACGGCGGAGGCGGAGCCGGTCAGTGAGAGGACCAGCCAGTCCTGGGCGATGCGCTGCATCCAGGTGCCCGTGTTCGAGACGACCTGGCCCGTCGCGAAGAGCCGGTAGTTCCGGATCCTCAGCGAGCTGAACATGGAGCTCTTGCCCGCCGGCGCAGTGGTGGTGGGGGTGGATGTGTGGCCGGGTGCGGAGTCTGCTCCGGTTCCCGTACTCAAAAGCGTTCGCCTCCTGGCGTCGTTCCTAAAGGTGCGCGAGCTTCTCCAGGACGGGGGCCGCCGCGCGGAGCTTGGCCCATTCGTCCTCGTCGAGCTCGGCCGCGAGCCCGGCCAGGAAGGCGTTGCGCTTGCGACGGCTCTCTTCGAGCATCGCTTCGGCCACCTCGGTCTGGCGGACCACCTTCTGGCGGCGGTCGTCGGGGTGCGGCTCCAGCGTGACCAGTCCCTTGGCCTCCAGCAGCGCGACGATGCGGGTCATCGACGGGGGCTGGACGTGCTCGCGGCGTGCCAGCTCACCGGGGGTGGCCTGGCCGCAGCGGGCGAGGGTGCCGAGCACCGACATCTCGGTGGGGCTCAGCGACTCGTCGACCCGCTGGTGCTTGAGGCGCCGGCCCAGCCGCATGACGGCGGAGCGGAGGTCGTTCACGGCGGCAGCATCGTCGCCATGGGAAAGGTCAGGCATGTATTTAGAGTAACTCATTACTCTCCCTAAGGAACACCGGGTTGATCGAGCCGTGGGACACACCCGGGACGTGGCGCGCCACACACCGCAAAGATCGAGTCACTCGTACGGGTGAGTCGGGCGCGGAAAGCGGCACGCGTCCGCTACCTGTGGCCCGACTCTTTCGGCATGGGGACACATGTGCTGAGCATGCGCATAGACGGGGAGCTGCTGGAGCGGCTCCGGCACCATGCCGCCAAACGCGGAATGAGCGTCCAGGACTATGTCGTCCGGACGCTCATTCGCGATGACTTCGACGAGCGGTTCAAGACCGCGGTCGACGAGACGGAGAAGTTCTACGGCCTTACGTGAGGGCCTTACGTGAGGCCGAGGGCCGGCATCGCGTAGTAGAAGACGAAGACCGCCGACACGACGTACATCGCGGCCGGGACCTCGCGGGCCCGGCCCGTCGCGGCCCGCAGGACGCAGAAGCTGATGAAGCCGATGCCGATGCCGTTGGTGATCGAGTAGGTGAAGGGCATCATCACCATGGCCAGGAAGGCCGGGACGGCGATGGTGAAGTCGCTCCAGTCGATGTCCTTGACCGAGCCGGCCAGGATCAGGAAGCCGACCGCGACGAGCGCGGGGGTGGCGGCCTGGGAGGGGACCATCGTGGCGAGCGGCGTGAGGAACAGCGAGACGGCGAAGAGGCCACCCGTCACGACGTTGGCCAGGCCCGTACGGGCGCCCTCGCCGACGCCGGCGGTCGACTCGACGAAGCAGGTGGTCGCCGAGGACGAGGTCGCACCGCCCGCGGCGACGGCCAGGCCGTCGACCAGGAGCACCTTGTTGATGCCGGGGAAGTTGCCGTCCGCGTCGATCAGCTTGGCCTCGTCGCCGACGCCGAGGATGGTGCCCATCGCGTCGAAGAAGCAGGACAGCAGCACGGTGAAGACGAAGAGGACGCCGGTGACCAGGCCGACCTTGCCGAAGCCGCCGAACAGGCTGACCTGACCGACGAGCCCGAAGTCGGGCGCGGCCACGGGGTTGCCCGGCCACTCGGGCACGGTCAGGCCCCAGGCGAGGCCCGGGAGGTCGGTGACCAGCTGGACGCCGACGGCGACCACCGTCATGACGACGATGGAGATCAGGATCGCGCCGGGCGTCCTGCGGATCAGCAGGGCGAGCGTGAGCAGGACGCCGACCACGAAGATCAGGACCGGCCAGCCGTGCAGGTGCCCGTCGGTGCCGAGCTGGAGCGGGACGGTGGTGTGGGCGGCGTCCGGGATGCGGGTGATGAAGCCGGAGTCGACCAGGCCGATCAGCATGATGAACAGGCCGATGCCGATCGCGATGCCCTTGCGCAGGCCCAGCGGGACGGCGTTCATGACCCGCTCGCGCAGACCGGTGGCGACCAGCAGCATCACCACGAAACCGGCGAGGACGACCATGCCCATGGCGTCCGGCCAGCTCATGCGCGGGGCCAGCTGGAGGGCGACGACGGTGTTGACGCCGAGACCGGCCGCCAGCGCGATCGGGACGTTGCCGATCACGCCCATGAGGAGGGTGGTGAAGGCGGCCGTCAGGACGGTGGCGGTGACGAGCTGGCCGCCGTCGAGCTGGTGCCCGTACATGTCCTTCGCGCTGCCCAGGATGATCGGGTTGAGCACGATGATGTAGGCCATCGCGAAGAAGGTGGCCAGACCGCCCCGGACCTCGCGGGCCACGGTCGAACCGCGTTCCGAGATCTTGAAGTAGCGGTCCAGGCCGGTGGTGGGGGCCGCGGCGGGTGCCGAGGTGCTCATGCGGTCCTCAAACTGGTCTATAGGTGGTTCGTACGAACGAATCAGGCCGTAGGCAAACCGTTTCAGTATGAACACATCACTGGAGGCCAGTCCATCTCCGCGCGTAGACCCGAAAACAGGCCACCTAGACTGGGCGGCATGGCGAAGTGGACAGCGACACACGAGGCGCCCGAGCCCCTTGAGGGCCCGGTGGTGGCCACCATCACGGGCGGAACGATCCTCTGGTTCGCCATGTTCGTCGTCCAGCTGCCCTTCTACGGCTGGTTCGCCGACCGGGACCTGCTGTGGTGGCTGTGGACCTGCGCCGCCGGCGGCGCCCTCGGCCTCATCGGCATCTGGTACGTCCGCGGCCGTGACGCCGCCCTCAAGCGGCACGCCGCCGAGCAGGCGGACCGGGACGCGGCCGCCCCCACCACCGACCGGTAGTCCCACCCGCCACCGGGCCCGACCCCTACCGGTGGTCCCGTCCGCCACCGCGCCCGATGCCGACCGGTGGTCCCGACCGACGCCGACCCGTAGGCGTGCCGGGGGACGCGCGGGCGGGACGCGGGGGACCAGGGGAGGATTCCGCTCATCCTCAGGTCGGATCTTGCGACCGCTCGGCGGGTGAACCGTTCGAACCCCGTTTACGGTCGGAAGCATGACGCAGCGGGCGAAGACCGACCAGGACGGGCCGGAGCGGTCCGGCGCCGCCATCGACGCGGGGGCCGAGCTCGATCCGGTGCACCCGGTCACACCGCCCGCCCCGCGCTTCAAACCGGCCGGCCTCAGCACCGCGCAGGTCGCCGAACGGGTCGCCCGCGGCGAGGTCAACGACGTCCCGGTCCGCTCCTCGCGCTCCACCACCGAGATCGTCCGCGCCAACGTCTTCACCCGCTTCAACGCGATCATCGGCGTCCTGTGGGTGATCATGCTGATCGTCGCGCCCATCCAGGACAGCCTCTTCGGCTTCGTGATCATCGCGAACACCGGCATCGGCATCATCCAGGAACTGCGCGCCAAGAAGACCCTCGACGGCCTCGCCGTCATCGGCGAGGCCAAACCCAGCGTCCGTCGCGACGGCACCACCGCCGAGATCTCCACCTCCGCGATCGTCCTCGACGACGTCATCGAGCTGGGCCCCGGCGACAAGGTCGTCGTCGACGGCGTCGTCGGCGAGGCCGACGGCCTGGAGATCGACGAATCCCTCCTCACCGGCGAGGCCGACCCCGTCCTGAAGAAGCCCGGCGACCAGGTCATGTCCGGCTCCTTCGTGGTCGCCGGCGTCGGCGCCTTCACCGCCACGAAGGTCGGCCGGGAGGCCTACGCCGCCCAGCTGGCCGAAGAGGCCTCGCGCTTCACCCTCGTCCACTCCGAGTTGCGCTCCGGCATCTCCACCATCCTCAAGTACGTCACCTGGATGATGATCCCGACCTCGATCGGGCTGATCATCAGCCAGCTCGTCGTCAAGGAGAACAACCTCAAGGACGCCATCGCCCGGACCGTCGGCGGCATCGTCCCGATGATCCCCGAGGGGCTCGTCCTCCTCACCTCCGTCGCCTTCGCCATCGGCGTCATCCGGCTCGGCCGCAAGCAGTGCCTCGTCCAGGAACTGCCCGCCATCGAGGGCCTCGCCCGCGTCGACGTCGTCTGCCTCGACAAGACCGGCACCCTCACCGAGGGCGGCATGGACGTCACCGAGCTCCGCCCGCTCGGCGGCGCCGACCCCACCTACGTCAAGAAGGTCCTCGGCGCCCTCGGCGAGTCCGACCCCCGCCCCAACGCCAGCCTCCAGGCCATCATCGACGCCTACCCCGACAGCGCCGAGTGGCGCTGCACCGAATCCCTGCCGTTCTCCTCCGCCCGCAAGTACAGCGGCGCCGGCTTCAGCGAGGGCGACGGCGAGAACAGCACCTGGCTGCTCGGCGCCCCCGACGTCCTCCTCCCCGCCGGCGATCCCGCCCTGGAGGAGATCGACGGCCTCAACGAGCAGGGCCTGCGCGTCCTGCTGCTGGCCCGCTCCACCCGCGAACTCGACGACCCCGCCGTCGCCGACGAGGTCCGGCCCACCGCCCTGATCGTCCTCGAACAGCGGCTGCGCCCCGACGCCGCCGACACCCTGCGCTACTTCGAGGACCAGGACGTCAAGGCCAAGGTCATCTCCGGTGACAACGCCGTCTCCGTCGGCGCGGTCGCCGGGAAGCTCGGGCTGCCCGGCGCCCAGAACACCGTCGACGCCCGGGGCCTGCCCGCCGACCGGACCGAGATGGCCGCCGTCCTCGACGGGAACTCCGTCTTCGGCCGGGTGACCCCGCAGCAGAAGCGGGACATGGTCGGGGCCCTCCAGTCCAACGGTCACACCGTCGCCATGACCGGCGACGGCGTCAACGACGTCCTCGCCCTCAAGGACGCCGACATCGGCGTCTCCATGGGCTCCGGCTCCGAGGCGACCCGGGCCGTCGCCCAGATCGTCCTCCTCAACAACAGCTTCGCCACCCTGCCGTCGGTGGTCGCCGAGGGCCGCCGCGTCATCGGCAACATCACCCGCGTCGCCACGCTCTTCCTCACCAAGACGGTCTACTCGGTCCTGCTGGCCGTCCTCGTGGTCTGCTCGCAGGTCGAGTACCCGTTCCTGCCCCGCCACCTGACGCTGCTGTCCACGCTGACCATCGGCATCCCGGCGTTCTTCCTGGCCCTCGCCCCGAACAAGGAACGGGCCAAGCCGCACTTCGTGAAACGCGTCATGCGCTACGCCATCCCCGGCGGCGTCATCGCGGCCACCGCCACCTTCGTGACGTACATCGTCGCCCGCGCCCACTACAGCGGCCCGGAGGCCCTGGAGGCCGAGACCAGCGCGGCGACGCTGACCCTGTTCCTGACCTCGATGTGGGTCCTGGCGATCATCGCCCGCCCGTACACGTGGTGGCGCGTCGGACTGGTCGGCGCCATGGGCGGCGCCTTCCTGATCGTCCTGGTCGTGCCGTGGCTCCAGGAGTTCTTCCAGCTCAAGCTGGTGGGCGTCACCATGCCGTGGATCGCGGTCGCGATCGCCGTCGGGGCCGCGGCCCTGATCGAGTTCGCGTTCCGCTGGGTCGACCGCAGGTTCCCGGCGTAACGCCCGCGGACGGACGGGGCCCGGACGTCGCCGTCCGGGCCCCGCGCGCGGGTGTCAGTCGAACCAGCGGTCGCGGGCCAGTTCCGCCGTGCGGGACGGGTCCTCCAGGAGGGCCGCGACCTCGAAGCGGCGCGGCCACTGGTGCGCCGCCCAGGCCAGACCCGCCGCCACGCCCTCCAGGGTGGCCGCGTGGAGGGTGCCGTCCGGGGTGCGCCGCCAGTCCAGTTCGATGCCGCCCGCGATCAGCTCCTCGTGCTCCAGGTACGTCGGCGGGGTCGCCGGCCCCAGCAGCACCCGCACGGACTCCGGGACCTCGTGCTCCTCGCCCGGGGTCGTCACCTCCGCCGGGACGGTGTCCGAGAGGCGCCGCACCTGGAGCAGGTCCGCCAGGTCGGCCGCCCGGGCCGGCGCCACCGGCAGCAGCGGCAGGCCCCCGGTCAGCGGCAGCAGGTCGGGGGCGTCCGCGACGAGCGCGTCGGCCGCGTCGACCACGACCACCTCGCCGTCCACCACGGCCCGCAGCTCGTCCGGCAGCGTCACCTGCTCCGGGTCCAGATCGGCCAGCGCCCCGTACAGGCCGTGCAGCCGGCCGCCCGTCACCTCGCGGTCCGGGTCGGCGAGCCGGGCCAACAGCTCGGCCGCCCCGCCGGGCTCCTCCAACAGGGCTCGCACGGTGGTGCGCACGCCCAGCGCCCGCAGCACCTGCTCGTCCTCGAAGCCGGTCGCGTCCGCCGGCGTGTACAGGCCCTCCAGCAGCGGATCCCCGCCCGCCGCGCGCAAACCGGCGGGGCGGCGACCGTCGAGCACCGGGTGGTCGCGCAGCCACCAGGCGGTGTACGGGCGCACGGACTGCGTCGTGCCGTCGGGGAGCAGGATCCGCACGGGCTGGACGAGGGCGTCGCGCAGCGGGGGCTGCGCCAGCATCGCCAGGGCCTGCGGCCAGCGGTCGTCGTCGACGAGGTCGAGGTCGCGGACGGCGACGAGTTCGGTGGCCACCGGCGGGACGGGGGTGTCGGGGAACTGGTCGAGGAGGTCCTCGCACCACACGTCGACGGCGTCGAGCAGGCCGACGTCGTCGGGTTCGGCGAAGTCCCCGTCGCGGGGCTCCAGGTCGTCCGGGTCGAGGACGACGTCGGTGGCGCGGACCAGCTGGAAGGCGGTCAGCACCCCGCAGGCGGCCAGCGTTCCGGCATCCCACCGCGCGGCCAACTCGGCGTCCAGGTAGGGGATTTCGTCCTCGCGCAGGACGGACGCCAGCGGGCTCCCGGCGAGCAGGAGTTCGCCGGCCGGGGTGAGTTCGCCGTCCTCGTCGGGCAGCGCCAGCGCGCCCAGCCACGGTTCGTCACCGGCGGCCAGGCCGGCGTCGCGGACCAGGGTCAGGACGACCTCGGCGAGTTCGTCGGCGTCGAGGGCGTCCTCGTCCCAGATCTCCCCGACGTCGAGGGAGCCGGCCACGGCGGCCCGGATCTGCGGGGTCGTCAGGACGGCGCGCGGGGTCGCGGGCAGGGCGCCGAGCTTCTCCAGCAGCGGGTGCGCGGCGTCCGGGTGGGCCACCTTCAGGCCCAGCCGGGCCAGGTCGGCGGGGGTGTCGGTGCCGGGCAGCAGCAGGTGGCGCGGGCCGATCGCGGTGCGGCCGTCGGCGAGGGGGACGGGCAGCCCGGACAACCGGTCGGGGTCCACCCCGGCGAGGCTGTCGTAGAGCCGGTGCCACCACTGCGGGGTGCGCTCGATGCCGGCGATCCGCTCGATGGCGTCGCCCAGCGGCAGCCGGCCCACCCCGAGGGTGCGCAGCTCGGGGCGGCGCTCCAGCCCGGCGGGCAGCAGGGTCGGCAGGACCTCGGCGAGCACCCGTACGGTGTCGGCGCCGGCCCCTTCGACGATCTCCGCCTCGAAGGGGCGCAGTGCGGCCCGCCCGCCGGGCTCGGCGTGGTCGGTGGCGGACGGGTCGGCGGATCCGTCGGCGGGGACCGGCGGGGCCGCCGGGGCGAGGAACGCGGTGCGGGGCAGGCGTTGCAGGACGGCGGCGCGCAGGGCCCCGTCGAGTTCGCCCTTGCCGAGGGGGCCGGGCACCAGGTCGACGAGGGCGGTGGTCACCGGGTCCCAGGAGCCGAGGAGTTCGGCGTAGGCGTCGGCGGCGCGTTTCACCAGGAAGTCGGTCAGGGGTCCGGGGGCGGGGTGGCGGCGCGAGGTGTCGAGCGGCAGCGAGGCGATGAGCAGCGCGGGGATGCCCAGCGGTTCGTCGGTGGGGGTCGGCGCGTGGACGACGGGCGCGGTCCGGGGCCGCTCGGGGGCGCCGTCCGGGTCGACGGGGGCGGCCCAGGTGACGGTCCAGGTGGGGCGCAGCCGTTCCTCGACGGGCCGGTCGGCGAGCAGTTCCCGCTCGATGGGCCCGCTGTGACGGACGGTGCGCCAGCGGTGGGTGCCGGAGGCGGAGTCCTCGATGACGGTGTACGGGCCGTCGGTGGTCCGGTAGAGGACGCGGTGTCCGGCGGCCGGGGTCTCCACGACGACCTCGCGCAGGCCGGGCAGGGTGAGGAGCAGCGCGTCGTCGATGCCGGCCAGCAGCCGTTCGACGAGTTCCTCGGCGGCGGCGTCGCGCAGCGGGAGGACGACGACGGTGTCGTAGCCCTCGGGGGCGGTGCCCTCGGCGGGCAACGGCAGGCGCAGCAGCGGGACGTGGCCGTCGCGGCGGCGCAGTTCGTCGCCGAGGCCCGGGCTGCCGTTGGAGGCGTCCCGGGCCATCTCGCGGGCCTCGGCGAGGGACCAGCGCACACCTCCGTGGCGGCCGAGCACCGCCGGTTCGTCGGAGACGGCCAGGACGGCCGCGAAGCCGACGCCGAAGCGGCCCACGGTCTCCCCGGCGCCGCCCGGTTCGCGCTTGGCGGAGGCCCGCAGGGTGCTCAGCGACTCCACGCCCGTGGCGTCGAGCGGGGCCCCGGTGTTGGCGGCGGCGAGGACGGCGTGCCCGCCGTCGCCGGGGTGCAGGGTGAGCCGCAGCCGGCCGGGGACCTTGGCGCGGGCGGCGGCGTCGGCGGCGTTCTGCGCCAGTTCGACGACGAGCCGGTCCCGGTAGCCGCCGAGCGCCAGGTCCTCCTCGGCGTTGGCGTCCTCCCGGAATCGGGCCGGTCCCGCGCCCCAGGCGTCGAGCACCCCGCGCCGCAGTCGTGCGGTCCCGAAGGGGTCCCCGCCACTTTGTGCCGCCGTCACTCGCACGCTCACGCCGCTGCCTCCAAGAACTCGCCCGGCCCGGAACCCCCGAGCCTGCCCCGAACTGCTGAAGGTATCGCGTGCGGGGCTACGCCTTGCCCGTGAGGTGTGCGAACACGACGACGTTCGCGTCCCAGTGGCGGTCGGCGGTGAGGTCGCCGCCGCAGGTGATCAGGCGCAGTTCGGCCCTGCCGTGGGTGTCGTTGTAGACGCGGTCGGTGGGGAAGGCGTCCTTCTTGAAGGTGTCGACCTCGTCGACGGTGAAGACGGCGGTGGTGCCGTCGGTGCGGTGGACCTCGATCCGTTGGTCCTTCTTGAGCTCCTTGAGGTTGAAGAAGACGGCCTTGGGGGCCTGCGGGGTGTCCATGTGGCCGACGATCGCGGCGGCGCCCGGCTCGCCGGGGGTGGGGCCCTGTCGGTACCAGGCGGCGTCGTCGGGTTTGGCGAAGTCGGGTTCCCGCATGACGCCCTTGGCGTCGAGGTCGACGGTGTCGAGGGGGGCGTCGACCTTGATGTCGGGGATCTCGATCCGGTCCGGTACGGCCGGCCCGAGGACGGAGACGGCCGAGGCGGCCGGGGTGGTGGCCGCCCGCGCGGAGCCCGCGCCGCCCGAGCAGCCGGCCGACGCGGCGCCGAGCAGCAGGACGAGAGCGGGGACGAGGGCCAGGGGCCGGGCACCGGCCCGGGCGGCCGCACGGTGTGTGCGGCTGCCCGGGCGGAGGGGGGTGCGCTCAGCCACGGGTGGGCTCGGCGGCGGTGCCGGCGGGGGCCTGACCGGTGTTCACGGAGCCCTTGGGGATCCGGTGCTCGCTGGGGCGCAGCGGCTGGACGGGCTTCACGTCCGGCTTCACGGGCTTCACGTCCGGGGCGGCCTTGCCCTCGGTGGAGAACTTCACGGTGTCGAACTTCTTGCCGCCCGCGTAGGCGTCGACGCCGTAGTAGCCGGTCCTGACGTCCGCGGCGACGGTGGCGGTGCCGGTGAAGGTGCCCTTGCCGTCGCTCTTCAGGTTGACCTGTCCGCCGGTGAAGGCCTCGGACTTGACGGAGGCGTCCTTCGCGGAGGTCTTCACGGTGACGACGATCCGGTCCCCGGGCCGGCCGAAGTCCTGGGACAGTCGGAGGGTGGACGGCGCCGGGGTGGGCTTGGCGTCCGACACGACGTGCAGTTGCGCGGTGGCCTGGAGCTTCTGTCCGTCGGGGCCGGTACCGACGAGGGAGACCCCGTAGTCGCCGTCCTTGACGTCGGCCACCTTCGCGCTGACGCCCCTGCCGTCGGTCATCCGGACGTCCTTGAGGGCCGCCGAGGACACGGAGAGGTGCGTCGAGCCGTCGGGAACCTCCATGGAGAGGGTGACGGAGTCACCCGGCTTCACCGGGGAGCCGGGTACGGACAGGGAGGCGCGGGCCTGCTCCGGGCGGGTGCTCGCGCTCGCCGTGGGCGAGGGGGAGGCCGGGGAGTCGGCTGCGAAAGCGGTGGCGGCGCCGCCGAGGGCCATCGACGAGGCGAGGGCTATCGCCGAGAGGGTGAGTGCCTTGCGCATGGGGTTCCTCCTGAACGGGCCGGGCTTTTTCCCGGCACATCAGACATGAGGGACATCACGGGGCACTCGGTTGCAGGGGGTTCCGGCGCCCGATCGCCTCCCGCCGAAGGTCCCGCGTCGCGAACGCGCAGGCCGGACGGGGCGCCGAGATCTTCCCTTGGTGGGCTCTTTGCCCCGATTTTTGGGACCAAGGTCCCTGCGGAGGGCGGAGGTTCGCCGCGGATCGGGAGAGCCGCCGGGCGGACGGGAACGCCGGAACCCCGGCGCCGGGGCGGGCGCCGGGGTTCCGGATGCTGCGGGTGCTGCGGGTGCGGGGCGTGGGCCCGTACGGTCAGAGCTGCTCGATCACGTGGTCGATGCACGCGGTCAGCGCCTGCACGTCCGCCGGGTCGATCGCCGGGAACATCGCGACGCGCAGCTGGTTGCGGCCGAGCTTGCGGTACGGCTCGGTGTCCACGATGCCGTTCGCGCGCAGCACCTTGGCGACGGCCGCCGCGTCGATGTCGTCCGAGAAGTCGATCGTGCCGATGACGGCGGAACGCTTGTCGGCGTCCTGCACGAACGGGCTCGCGTACTTCGACGCCTCGGCCCAGCCGTACAGGTTCCGCGCGCTGGCCGCCGTACGGCCGGTCGTGAACTCCAGGCCGCCCTGGGAGTTCATCCACCGCAGCTGCTGGTCCAGCAGGAAGAGGGTGGACAGCGCCGGGGTGTTGTACGTCTGGTTCTTCAGCGAGTTGTCGATCGCCGTCGGCAGCGAGAAGAACTCCGGGATGTGCCGGCCGGAGGCGTGCACACGGGCCGCGCGCTCCAGGGCCGCCGGGGAGAACGCGGCCAGCCACAGGCCGCCGTCGGAGGCGAAGGACTTCTGCGGGGCGAAGTAGTAGACGTCGGACTCGGTGATGTCGACCGGCAGACCGCCGGCGCCCGAGGTCGCGTCGACCAGGACGAGCGAACCGGCGTCGGCGCCGGCGACGCGCCTGATCGGCGCCGCGACACCCGTCGAGGTCTCGTTGTGCGTGTACGCGTACACGTCCACGCCGGCCTCGGCGACCGGCTCGGGGTGCGTGCCCGGGTCGGAGGAGATCACGGACGGCGCGTCCAGCCACGGCGCGAGCTTGGCGGCCTTGGCGAACTTGGACGAGAACTCGCCGAAGGTCAGGTGCTGGGACTTCTGCTCGATCAGTCCGTGGGTCGCGATGTCCCAGAAGGCGGTGGAGCCGCCGTTGCCCAGGATCACCTCGTAGCCCTCGGGGAGGGAGAAGAGGTCCCGCAGGCCCTCGCGCACCGAGCCGACCAGGTTCTTGACCGGGGCCTGGCGGTGCGAGGTTCCGAGCAGGGAGGTACCGGTGGCGGCGAGGGCGTCCAGCGCCTCGGTCCGCACCTTGGAGGGGCCCGCGCCGAAGCGTCCGTCGGCGGGCTTGATGTCAGCGGGAATCTGGATCTCAGCCACGAGCGGAGCGTATCGGGTCCGGGTCCGCGTGTTGGAAGCGCGTCCACCGGATGAGACGCCCCGGGACGGTGGCAGGGTGGGCGACGTGACGACACCCGGCGAACTCGAACGGACATTGCGGGCGAACCTGCGCGGAGAGGTCGACTTCGGGGCCGCCGCCCGCGCGTTGGTGACCATGGACGCCTCGAACTACCGCCGCGTCCCGGCCGGCGTGGTCGCCCCGCGCGACGCCGAGGACGTGGCGACCGCCCTGCGGATCTGCGCCGACGCCGGGGTCCCCGTCGTCCCGCGCGGCGGCGGCACCTCCATCGCCGGTCAGGCGACCGGCACCGGAGTGGTCCTCGACCTCACCCGGCACATGAACGCCCTGCTCTCCCTCGACCCCGCGGCCCGGACGGCCGTCGTCCAGCCCGGACTCGTCCTCGACCGGCTGCTCGACGCGGCCCGCCCGCACGGACTGACCTTCGGCCCCGACCCCTCCACCCACTCCCGCTGCACCCTCGGCGGGATGATCGGGAACAACGCCTGCGGCGCCCACTCCGTCGCCCGGGGCACCACCGCCGACAACGTCACCGAGCTGTCCGTCACCGCTTACGGGGGAACCACCCACCGGCTCGGGACGGGCTGGGCCGGCACGCCCACCGGGCTGCGGGAACTCGTCGAGGGGAACCTCGCCACCCTCCGCACGGGCTTCGGCGGGCCCGCCGCACCCGGGGCCCCCGCCTTCACCCGGCGGATCTCCGGCTACGCCCTGGACGCCCTGCTGCCCGAACGCGGTGTCGGGGCCGCCCGCGCCTTCTGCGGGAGCGAAGGCACCCTCGGCGTGGTCACCGAGGCGGTGGTCCGCCTCGTCGAAGTGCCGTCCGCACCCGTCCTCGCCGTCCTCGGGTACGCCGACGAGGGCGCCGCCGCCGACGCCGCCGCCGGACTCCTCCCGTACGGGCCGCTCACCGTCGAGGGCATGGCCCAGGACCTGGTCCGCGGGGCCGCCGGACTGCCCGCGGGCGGCGCCTGGCTGTTCGTGGAGATGCCCGACGAGGGCGCCGCCCGCACCCTGATGCGCGCCGCCGACACCGTCGACGCGCTGCTCGTCACCGACCCGTCGGCGCAGCGCGCCCTGTGGCGGATCCGGGAGGACGCCGCCGGGACGGCCACCCGGATGCCCGACGGCACCATGGCCTGGCCCGGCTGGGAGGACTGCGCGGTCCCGCCCGCCCGGCTCGGCGCCTACCTGCGGGCGTTCCGCGCGCTGCTGGCGCAGCACGGGCTGCGCGGAACCCCGTACGGGCACTTCGGGGAGGGCTGCGTCCACGTCCGGATCGACTTCGACCTGCTCACCCCGCCGGGCGTGGCCCGCTTCCGGACCTTCTCGGAGGAACTCGCCGACCTGGTCGCCGCGCACGGCGGCTCCTTGTCGGGGGAGCACGGTGACGGGCAGGCCCGGGCCGAACTGCTGCCGAAGACGTACGGCCCGGAGGTCATCCGGCTCTTCGGCGCCTACAAGGACCTGTGGGACCCGGCGGGCGGCATGAACCCGGGCATGCTGGTGCGGCCCGCCCGGCTCGACGAGAACCTCCGCTTCGCTGTCCTGCCCGCGACCCCGTTCGCGGCGGAGGTCGCCCGCTGCGTAGGCGTCGCCAAGTGCCGCACCGAACAGGGCGGCGGGCCCGGCGTGATGTGCCCGACGTACCGGGTCACCGGCGACGAACGGCACTCCACCCGCGGCCGGGCCCGGCTGCTGCACGAGATGCTGGCCGGGGAGATCGTCACCGACGGCTGGCGCTCGACCGAGGTCGCCGAGGCCCTGGACCTGTGCCTCGGCTGCAAGGGCTGCCGCAGCGACTGCCCCGTCGGCGTCGACATGGCCGCGTACAAGGCCGAGTTCCTGCACCACCACTGGGCGGGCCGGATCCGCCCCCTCGCCCACTACCTCCTCGGCGACCTCCCGGACCTGCTCCGGCCGGTCGCGGCGCTGCGCGCCGCGCCGTTCGTCAACGCCGCCGCCCGACTGCTGCCGGTCCCCGGCCTCACCCGCGAACGGCCCCTGCCGCCCGTCGCCCGGACGCCGTTCAGCCGGTGGTGGAGGCGCCGGGGCGCGGCCCCCGGGGCGCCGGCGGGCCCCCGGGTGACCCTGTGGCCCGACACCTTCACCGAGCACCTCGCCCCCGAGGCCGGCCGCGCCGCGGTACGGGTCCTGGAGGCGGCCGGGCTCACCGTCGACGTCCCCCGCGGCCGGATCTGCTGCGGACTCACCCTCGTCTCCACCGGCCGCCCCGACCGCGCGCGCACCGTCCTGCGCCGCACCCTGGACGCCCTGGGGGAGGTGCGCGGACCCGTTCTCGTCCTGGAACCCAGCTGCGCGGCGGCCCTGCGCACCGACCTGCCCGCCCTGCTCCCCGACGACCCGCGCGCGGAGCGCCTCGCGGCGGCGGTCCGCACCTTCGCGGAGACCCTGGAGGAGTACGCCCCGCACTGGACCCCGCCCCGGCTGGACCGCGCCGTCGTCGGCCAGACCCACTGCCACCAGCACGCCGTGCTCGGCGACGCCGCCGACCGGCGGCTGCGGGAACGCGCCGGCCTCACCGGGGACCTCAGTGGCGGCTGCTGCGGCCTGGCGGGCAACTTCGGCTTCGAGCCGGGCCACCACGCCGTCTCGGTGGCGTGCGCGGAGGAACGACTGCTGCCTTCGGTGCGCGCGGCCGGGCCCGGCACGGCGGTCCTCGCCGACGGGTTCTCCTGCCGTACCCAGATCGCCCAGCTGGGCGGAGTCCGGGCCCGCCACCTGGCGGAGCTCCTGGCGGAGGCGCTGTGAGGCAGGAGCGCTGTGAGGGGGAGCCCTGCTTCGGGGGACCGCGAGGGAGGGGGACCGCGGGGGGAGGGGCGCCATGACGGGACGAGCCCTGTAAGGAAGGACACCGCGTCACGGCCCTTACGTACCCCTTAGGCTGGATTCATGCCCGCACCCTCCCCGTCCCCGACGGCCTCCCACGAAACCTTCGCCACCGCGACCGCGCGAACGGCCGCCGGGCCCGCCCCGGTACCTGCCCGTACGCGGTTCGGGCCGGTGGCTCTCGTGGTCTCGGCCGGGATCTCGGTGCAGTTCGGGGCCGCCCTCGCGGTCATGATCATGCCGAGGGCGGGCGCGGCCGGGGTCGTCACGCTGCGGCTGGCCGCCGCCGCGCTGGTGCTGCTGATCCTGTGCCGGCCCAAGGTCCGCGGCTACAGCCGCTCCGACTGGGGCACCGTCATCGCCTTCGGCGTGGCGATGGCCGGCATGAACGGCCTCTTCTACCAGTCCATCGACCGGATCCCCCTCGGCCCCGCCGTGACCCTGGAAGTCCTCGGCCCGCTGGCCCTGTCGGTGATCGTCTCGCGGCGCCTGGTGAACCTGCTGTGGGCGGGCCTCGCCCTCGGCGGCGTCGTCCTGCTGTCCGGACACGGCGGGGGCGGCCTCGGCTTCGGCTCCCTCGACCCGGCGGGTGCAGCGTTCGCGATCGGAGCGGGCGCCATGTGGGCCGCGTACATCGTCTTCAGCGCCCGGACCGGCCGGCGGTTCCCGCAGGCCGACGGACTGGCCCTGGCCATGGCCGTCGCCGCGGTCATCTCGCTGCCCCTGGGCGTCGTCGAGTCCGGGTCCGCCCTGCTGGTGCCGAGCACCCTGGCGCTGGGCCTCGGCGTGGCCGTCCTGTCGTCGGTCCTGCCGTACACGCTGGAACTGCTGGCCCTGCGCCGGATGCCCGCCCCCACCTTCGCCATCCTGATGAGCCTGGAACCCGCCATCGCGGCGACCGCCGGCTTCCTGGTCCTGAACCAGGCCATGTCCGCCCTCGACGCCCTCGCCATCGCCCTGGTCATCGCGGCCAGCATGGGCGCGGTCCGCTCCCAGATCGGCGGCCGGGCGAAGCCCGGCCCCAAGGAGGAAGTTTCCTGATGGACCACGTGGATCACCCGGTCACGCCCGAGGCCCCGGCCCCCGGGCCCGTTGCCGCCGACCCCGTCGCCGGCTACCTCGCCGCCGCCCCGGACGCGCGACGGCCGGCCCTGACCCGGCTGCGCGAGCTGTGCCGTACGGAGCTGACCGGCTTCGAGGAGACCATCGCGTACGGCATGCCCGTGTACGTCCGGCCCGGTGGGACCGAAGGCGAGGTCGCCTGGGCGAACCAGAAGCAGTACGTGTCCGTGTACCTGCTGCGCACCGACGTCCGGGACGCCTTCGCCGAACGCCTCGCCGGACACGACATGGGCAAGTCCTGCCTGCGTTTCCGCCACCCCGACCGGATCGACTTCGACCTGCTGCGCGACCTCCTGCGGGCCACGGCCGCGACCCCCGGCAAGGCCAGCTGACCCGGCCCGGCCCGGTGGGCCCCGCCCCGACCCCGCCCCACCGGGTTCACCCGTAGCGGGCCGTCAGCGCCGCCAGGGTGGCCCTGACGCGGGCCCGCAGGGCCGGTGGGCCCAGTACCTCCGCCTCCGCCGCCAGTGCCAGGAACTGTGCCTCCGCCTGCTCGGGTGACTCGACGGGCAGGACCGCGCGGATCCAGCCCGGCACGTCCGGATCCGGCCGGCCCGTCGCGGCCAGTGCCCGCGCGGCGGCCCCCGTCAGCCGCTCCGCCGCCCGCGCGGAGAGACGTACGGCCGCCTCCTCGGGGTGCAGCCGTTCGTGGAAGTCGGCCTGGCTGCGCCGCCAGTGCGCGGCCAGGTCGAAGCCCTCGGGCAGTTCGCACCCCTCGTCGCCCGCGGTGACGTCGAGGATCTGATCGACCCGGTACGTACGCGGCCCCTCCGGCCCCGCCACCAGGTACCAGCGCCCCGCCTTCAGGACCAGCCCGTACGGTTCCAGCCGCCGCTCCACCTCCTGCGGCTCCTTCCACCGGCGGTAGCGCACCGCGATCACCCGGCCCCGCCACACCGCGTCGGCGACCTGCGCGAGGTACGGGACCTCCTCGTGCTCCGCGTACCAGCCGGGCGCGTCCAGGTGGAAGCGCAGCCGGATCCGGTCGGCCTGCGCGCGCAGCTCCGGCGGCAACGCCGCCCGCAGCTTCAGCTGCGCCGCGGCCACGGCCGGGCCCAGTCCGAGGTCCGCAGCGGGCCCCGGCATCCCGGTCAGGAACAGCGCCTCGGCCTCGTCCGCGCTGAGCCCCGTCAGCCGGGTCCGGTAGCCGGCGAGCAACCGGTAGCCGCCGCTGTGCCCGGCGTCCGCGTACAGGGGCACGCCCGCGGCGGTCAGCGCCTCCGCGTCGCGGTAGACGGTGCGTACGGACACCTCCAGCTCCCGCGCCAGCTCGGCGGCGGTCATCCGCCCCCGGGTCTGGAGCAGCAACAGCATCGACAGGAGACGGCTGGACTTCACTGACACAGGATGTCAGGGGAGCGCTCCTACGGTTCCCTCCGAACGCAGCGCCCCGGAGCCGACCGGCGCCGGGGCACGGAACAGGGGAGCGCACCGCATGAACGACTTCGACTTCCTCGTCGGGACCTGGGACATCGCCAACCGTTGGCGCACCGACTTCCTCGACCCGGACAGCGAGTGGGAGGAGTTCCCGGGGGTCTCGCGGATCTCCCGCCACTTCGACGGCGGGGCCAGTTTCGACGAGGTCGACTTTCCGACGAAGGGCTTCGCCGGGCTCACCCTGCGCCTGTTCGACCGGGAGCGCGCGCAATGGTCGCTGTACTGGTCGAGCCGTCGCACCGGAGTGCTGTTCCCGCCCGTCGTCGGCCGGTTCGCGGACGGCCGGGGGATCTTCGAGGGCGAGGACACGCACGACGGCAGGGCGGTGCGGGTGCGGTACCTCTGGTCGGGGACCACGGCCGGCGCACCGCCCCGTTGGGAGCAGTTCTTCTCCGTCGACGGGGGCGGCACGTGGCTGCGGAACTGGACGATGGACTTCACGCGCAGGTCGGGCTCCTGACGGGGCGCGCCGGATCGTCGGCCCCGCGTCGTCGGATCCGGATCCGGTTCGGGGTCAGCCCAGGGGGAGGTCCAGGTAGGAGGGGGTGGTCTCGGGCGAGGTGAAGGCGAGGGAGGCGCGCGGCAGGTTGGCGTCCGCGTAGAAGGCGTCGCGGCCGGCCATCACCAGCAGCAGGCGGTGCCCGCGCGGGACGTCGTACGCGGTGGCCTGGAGGTCGATGTCCGCGCCGACCAGGCTGTCCGGAGCCGACCCGAGGTCGCTGTACGGGGCGTGCGTGATCAGGCGGGCCGAGTCGTCGGGGGCGAGGTCCAGGAGGTGGGCGACGAAGCTGGAGCCGGCGTTCGCGGCCCGGTAGGTGACCCGCAGCCGGGGGACGCCGCGCAGCCGCAGGGTGTCCTCGGCGGGGGCGCAGACCCAGACGGCGGCCACCGTGCGGTCGATGTCACCGGCCGGGTGGATCCGGGGGCGGCCCGCCATCTCCGCGTACCCGGAGCGCACGACCTCGTCGGCGACGGCCGTCGGGGTGTCCACCCCGCACAGCAGTCCGGCGGTCCAGCCGGCCTCGGGCCGTTCGGCGAGCCGCCCGCCGCCGGTGAGGTGCAGTCGGTGGATCCGCCGGGTGAGGGCGTGCCGGGTGGCCCGGTGCTCGACGGTTCCGCTCCACATCACCTCGCCCGCGACCTGGCCCTCGTCCGCGACGCCGTTGTCGGCGCCCATGAGGTGGTGGTCGAACCAGCGGTCGGCGTCCGTCCAGACACGGTCCGGGAGGCCGAGCAGTCCGGCGGAGCCGGGGCCGGCGTGGTCGCCGATCGACAGGACGACGCGCTTGGGGCCGGTGAGTTCGTCGAACAGCTTGAGGGTCTGGTTGGTCGGGTAGAGCGTCTCGTGCCAGGCGTGGGAGAGGAACACCGGCAGCCGGCGCCGGTTGAACTCCTTGACGTGGCCGAAGGGGGAACGTTCCTCCGCCCAGCGCAGGGCGCCCACGACGTCGCGGCCGGTCAGTACGTCGTCCAGCGCGCGCTCCGTCTCCGGGCTCAGCCGGGCCCGGGCGGCGGCCGCGAGCAGGGCCCGCACGGCGCCGACGCGCCGGGTCGAGTTCTCCACGAGGACCGCGCCGAGGTCGCCCCAGGCGCTGAACGCGCCGACCGCGTCCACCCGGGGGTCGTGCGCGGCGACGAGCAGGCCGATGCCGGCGCCGTAGGAGACGCCCAGGAAACCGATCCGGGTGACGGGTCCGGCGGTGCGTTGCAGCAGGTGGTCCAGGGCCCGGCTGCCATCGGCGACGTCGAGGGGGCCCGCGGCGTCGGCCTGTCCCGCGGAGGCGCCGAAGCCACGGGGGGTGTAGGCGAGGACGTCGTAGCCGCGGGTCGCGAACGCGCTGGCCCGGACGGCGTACGTGACCCAGCCCAGGTTCGTCCACGGCGCGGGCATCACGACGACCGGCCGCGGCCCGGAACCCTTGCGCCGCCACAGCGCGGCGTCGAGCAGGACACCGCCCGCACCGCCCACCCGGCCCCGGCTGAACACCGCGACGGACCGGACGGCCTCCACCTCACCGGCCCGCGCGGGCGGCAACCCGGAAGGATCACCGCTCTCCAGGGCGGCGGCGAAGGACCCGAGGGCCGCGGCGTCGAGCTCGGGGTGGAGGGACCCCGGGGGCGGGGTGCAGGAGTCGGACGGGGTGGACGGGCCGGACGGGGTGGCTGGGTCGGCTGGGTTCACGGCGGTTCATCCTCTTCGTCGAGGTGACATGGACGTGTTCGGCTGCGACGGCGCACTCCCGGGCCCGGAGCGAAGCCCCCAGTATCGACGCGCCACCACGCCCACCCGCCGCACTCCCACCCGCCCGACCGAAACCCCTCCACCCGCCCCGCGGCCCGGCGCGCGCCCCGCCGGGCCGGACCATTCCGAACGGCAAACCCCGCCCGGTTCGGGCCGGTTGGCCCGCTTGGCGGGAACGGGACGGTCCCCGAAGAAATCATGCAAGCGTGCTTGATTGTTTCTCCGGCGGGTGCCAGGCTTCCCCCCACGCCGAGCAGGGGAGCGCAACCGTGCCCGATCCGTCCGCCGTCGCCGTCTTCGCCGATCTCCGTGCTGAGGGCAGTGAACTCGACTCCCTCGTAGCGGAGTTGCCCACCGCCGACTGGGCGCGGGCGACGCCCGCGAGCGGTTGGGACATCGCCCACCAGATCGCCCACCTGCACTGGACCGACCGTGCCTCGCTGCTCGCCCTCACCGACGCCGACGGCTTCGGGCAGATGGTGCAGGAGGCGCTCAAGGCCCCCGACTCGTTCGTCGACGACGGCGCCGCCGAGGGCGCCGCGCTGCCACCCGCCGAGCTGCTCGCCCGCTGGCGGGCCGGCCGGGTGGCCCTCGACGACGCCCTCGACGCGGCCTCGCCCGACGCCCGCTTCCCCTGGTACGGGCCGCCCATGAAGGCCAACTCGATGGCCGGTGCCCGCCTGATGGAGACCTGGGCCCACGGCCAGGACGTCGCCGACGCCCTCGGGGTCCGCCGCACCCCCACCGCCCGGCTGCGGCACGTCGCCCGGATCGGCGTACGGGCCCGCGACTACGCGTACGCGGTACGGGGCCTGCCGGCGCCCGCGGTGGAGTTCCGGGTGGAACTCCACGCACCGGACGGCGGGGAGCCCTGGACGTACGGCCCGGCCGACGCCGAGCAGCGGGTCTCCGGGCCGGCCCTCGACTTCTGCCTGCTCGTCACGCAGCGCGCCCACCGCGACGACCTCGCGCTGACGGCCGGCGGCCCCGACGCGGACCGGTGGCTGGACATCGCGCAGGCCTTCGCCGGTCCGGCCGGCGCCGGACGCACCCCCCGGGCCGGATCCCGGTGAGCCGCCGCCCCCTGCGCATCGGCAACGCCTCCGGCTTCTACGGGGACCGCGCCGGCGCGCTGCGCGAGATGCTGACCGGCGGCCCCCTCGACGTCCTGACCGGCGACTACCTCGCCGAACTCACCATGCTGATCCTCGGCCGCGACCGTCTGAAGGACCCCGGCCTCGGCTACGCCAAGACGTTCCCGCGCCAGCTGGAGGACTGCCTGGCCCTGGCCCACGAGCGGGGCGTACGGATCGTCACGAACGCGGGCGGACTCAACCCGGCGGGCCTCGCCGACGCCGTCCGCACCCTCGCGGCCAAGGCGGGGATCCCGGTCGCCGTCGCCCACGTCGAGGGCGACGACCTGATGCCCTACGAGGAGGGCGCGCTCACCGCCAACGCCTACCTCGGCGGGGCCGGCATCACCGCCTGCCTGCGGGCCGGCGCCGACATCGTCGTCACCGGCCGGGTGACGGACGCCGCCCTGGTCAGCGGGCCGGCCGCCTGGTGGTTCGACTGGGCGGCCGACGACCTGGACCGACTGGCCGGCGCGGTGGTCGCCGGCCACGTCCTGGAGTGCGGGACCCAGGCCACCGGCGGCAACTACGCCTTCTTCACCGCCCACGACGTCCGCCGCCCCGGCTTCCCCCTCGCCGAGGTCTCCGAGGACGGCTCGGCCGTCATCACCAAACACCCGGGCACCGGCGGTGCCGTCACCCCGGGCACGGTGACCGCCCAACTGCTGTACGAGACCCAGGGCGCCCGCTACCTCGGCCCGGACGTCACGGCCCGCCTGGACACCGTCCGCCTCACCACCGTGGGGCAGGACCGGGTCCGGGTCGGCGGGGTCCGGGGCGAGGCCCCGCCGGACACCCTCAAGGTGGGCGTGACCCGCATCGGCGGCTGGCGCAACGAGGTGGTCTTCGTCCTGACCGGCCTGGACATCGACGCCAAGGCCGCCCTGGTCCGCGAGCAACTCGCCGATCTCCTCACCGAGGTGGGGTCGGCCGGCTGGACCCTCGCCCGGACCGACCACGACGACGCCGACACCGAGGAGACCGCGAGCGCCCTGCTGCGCCTCGTCGTCCGCGACCCCTCCCCGGACCGGGTCGGCCGCGCGCTGACCTCGGCGGCCGTGGAACTCGCCCTCGGCAGCTACCCGGGCTTCCACGTCACCGCCCCGCCCGGACCGGCCCAGCCGTACGGGGTGTTCACCTCGGCTGCCGTCCCGGCGGACTCCGTCCCGCACACCGCGGTCCTCCCCGACGGCAGCCGATTCCCCGTACCCGCCCCACCGGCGACGACACCCCGGGACGCACGCCCCGCGCCGGGTGAAACCCCGGACGCCCCCGCGCCCGCCGCGCCGGGGGAGACCCCCGACAACCCCGCGCACGCCGAGGGCCCCGCGCCCGCCGCGCCGGGGAAGACCCCGGACGGCCCGGCGCACCCCGCGCACGCCGACAACCCGGCGCACCCCGCGCACGCCGACAACCCCGCGCACCCGTACACCCCGCACCCCGACGGCCCCACCACCCGCGCGCCCCTCGGCGCGGTCGCCGGTGCCCGCAGCGGTGACAAGGGCGGCGACGCCAACATCGGCGTCTGGGTGGAGAGCGACCCCGCGTGGGACTGGCTGCTCCGCACGCTCACCGTGGACACCCTGCGCACCCTGCTCCCGGAGACGGCGGAGCTCCCCGTCACCCGCCACGAACTCCCGAACCTGCGGGCCCTGAACTTCACCGTCACCGGCATCCTCGGCGCCGGCGTCGCCTCCGGCCACCGCTTCGACCCGCAGGCCAAGGCCCTCGGCGAATGGCTCCGCGCCCGCCGCCTCGACATCCCGACCCACCTCCTGCCGACCCCGGAGGGGACCCGCGCCCACCGCCTCGACATCCCGACCCACCTCCTGCCCACCCCGGAGGGGACCCGCCCATGACCCGCCTCGGCACCACCGTCGACCCCCGCAGCCCCGAGCACACGACGGCCCGTACGGCCGCCCTGGAACGCCTCGACGCCCTGCACGCCGAACACGCCAAGGCCCTCGCGGGCGGCGGCGACAAGTACACGGCCCGCCACCGGGACCGGGGCAAGCTCCTGGCCCGCGAGCGCGTCGAGCTGCTCCTCGACCCCGACACCCCGTTCCTGGAACTGTCGCCGCTCGCCGCCTGGGGCAGCGACTATCCGGTCGGCGCATCCATGGTCACCGGCATCGGCACCGTCGAGGGCGTCGAATGCCTGATCACCGCCAACGACCCCACGGTCCGCGGCGGCGCCAGCAACCCGTGGACCCTGAAGAAGGCGCTGCGGGCCAACGAGATCGCCCGGCAGAACCGGCTGCCCTGCGTCAGCCTCGTCGAATCCGGCGGCGCCGACCTGCCCTCCCAGAAGGAGATCTTCATCCCGGGCGGCGCGATCTTCCGCGACCTCACCCGGCTCTCCGCCGACGGCATCCCGACCATCGCCGTCGTCTTCGGCAACTCCACCGCCGGCGGCGCGTACATCCCCGGCATGTCCGACCACACCATCATGATCAAGGACCGTTCGAAGGTGTTCCTCGGCGGTCCGCCCCTGGTCAGGATGGCCACCGGCGAGGAGAGCGACGACGAGTCCCTCGGCGGCGCCGACATGCACGCCCGCACCTCCGGCCTCGCCGACCACTACGCCCTCGACGAGTACGACGCGATCCGCCAGGCCCGCCGCATCGTCGCCCGCCTCAACCACCGCAAGCCGCACCAGGACCCACCGGCCGCCGCCGAGCCGCTCCACGACCCGGAGGAACTCCTCGGGATCGTCCCCCCGGACCTGAAGACCCCCTTCGACCCGCGCGAGGTCATCGCCCGCATCGTCGACGCCTCTGACTTCGACGAGTTCAAGCCCCTCTACGGACCCAGCCTCGTCACCGGCTGGGCCTCCCTGCACGGCTACCCGGTCGGCATCCTCGCCAACGCCCAGGGCGTGCTGTTCAGCGCCGAGTCGCAGAAGGCCGCCCAGTTCATCCAGCTCGCCAACCAGCGCGACATCCCGCTCCTCTTCCTCCACAACACCACCGGCTACATGGTCGGCAAGGAGTACGAGCAGGGCGGCATCGTCAAGCACGGCTCGATGATGATCAACGCGGTGTCCAACTCCCGCGTCCCGCACCTGTCCGTCCTCATCGGCGCCAGCTACGGCGCCGGCCACTACGGCATGTGCGGACGGGCCTACGAGCCCCGCTTCCTCTTCGCCTGGCCCAGCGCCAAATCGGCCGTCATGGGCCCCGCCCAACTCGCCGGCGTCCTGTCCATCGTGTCCCGCCAGTCCGCCGCCGCGAAGGGCCTCCCGTACGACGAGGAACAGGACGCCGGGATGCGCGCCTTCGTGGAGGCGCAGATCGAATCCGAGTCCCTGCCGACGTTCCTGTCCGGGCGGCTGTACGACGACGGCGTCATCGACCCCCGTGACACCCGCACCGTCCTCGGCCTGTGCCTGTCGGCCGTCCACAACGCCCCCGTCGAGGGCGCCCGTGGCGGCTTCGGCGTCTTCCGGATGTGAGCCCGCAGATGACCATCACCTCCCTCCTCGTCGCCAACCGGGGCGAGATCGCCGTCCGGATCCTGCGCACGGCCCGCGCCCTCGGCCTCGCGACGGTCGCCGTCCACTCCGACCCCGACGCCGACGCCCTGCACGTCCGGTGCGCCGACGCCGCCGTCCGCCTGCCCGGCGCCGCACCCGCCGACACCTACCTCCGCGCCGACCTGCTCATCGAAGCGGCCCGGACGGCCGGCGCGGACGCCGTCCATCCCGGCTACGGATTCCTCTCCGAGAACGCCGACTTCGCCCGCCGGGTCCGGGCCGCCGGCCTGACCTGGATCGGCCCGCCCCCCGAGGCGATCGAGGCGATGGCCTCCAAGACCCGGGCCAAGGAGCTCATGCGCGCCGCCGGCGTCCCCCTCCTCGACCCCGTCGACCCGGCCGACGCCGGCACCGCCGACCTACCCCTGCTCCTCAAGGCCGCCGCAGGCGGCGGAGGCCGCGGCATGCGCGTCGTACGGGACCTCGACACCCTCAAGGAGTCCCTCGACGCGGCCTCCGCCGAGGCCCTCTCCGCCTTCGGCGACGGCGAGGTCTTCGCCGAGCCCTACGTGGAGCGCGGCCGGCACGTCGAGGTACAGGTCCTCGCCGACACCCACGGCACCGTCTGGGCGCTGGGCACCCGCGACTGCTCCCTCCAACGCCGCCACCAGAAGGTCATCGAGGAGGCTCCCGCACCAGGCCTGCCCGACACCCTGCGCGCCGCCCTCCACGACGCGGCCGTCTCCGCCGCCCGCGCCGTCTCCTACGAGGGCGCCGGCACCGTCGAGTTCCTCGTCACCGCCGACGGCCGCCCGTACTTCCTGGAGATGAACACCCGCCTCCAGGTGGAGCACCCCGTCACCGAGGCCGTCTTCGGCCTCGACCTGGTCGCCCACCAGCTGCGCGTCGCCGAAGGCGCCGCACTGCCCCCCACCCCGCCGCAGCCCACCGGCCACGCCGTCGAGGCCCGCCTCTACGCCGAGGACCCGGCCCACGACTGGCGGCCCCAGGCCGGTGTCCTGCACACCCTCGACGTCCCCGGCGGACTCCGCGTCGACACCGGCTTCGCCGACGGGGACACCGTCGGCGTGCACTACGACCCGATGCTCGCCAAGGTCATCGCCCACGCCCCCACCCGCGCCGAAGCCGTCCGTGTCCTCGCCCACGCCCTGGCCGGGGCCCGCGTCCACGGCCTGATCACCAACCGGGACCTCCTCGTACGCTCGCTGCGGCACCCGGAGTTCACCGGCGGTCGGCCCGACACGGGCTTCTACGACCGCCACCTGGCCGCCCTCACCACGGACACCCCGGACCCGACGACGGCGGTCCTCGCCGCCGCCCTCGCCGAGGCGGCCCCCGCCCCCGGCGCCGGCCTCGCCGCCCGGCTCGGCGGCTGGCGCAACGTCCGCTCCCAGCCGCAGACCCGCAGCTACACGGCGGCCGGAACCACGTACACGGCCCGCTACCAGCAGGACGGCGTCCTCGCCGACCACCCCGACATCAAGCTCCTCGACGCCACGCCCACCCGCGTGACCCTGGAAGTCGACCGCATCCGACGCGTGTTCCACGTGAAACACAACCCGCACACCGGCGAGGTCCACGTCGATTCCCCGCTCGGCGCGCACACCCTGCTCCCCGTCCCCCGGTTCCCCGAGCCCGAGGACCACACCGCGCCCGGCTCCCTGCTCGCCCCGATGCCCGGCACCGTCGTCCGCGTCGCCGAGGGCCTCGCCCCCGGCTCCGCCGTGACCGCCGGGCAACCCCTGCTCTGGCTGGAGGCCATGAAAATGGAGCACCGCGTCCTCGCCCCCGCCTCCGGCACGCTCACCGCGCTCCACGCCGCTCCCGGCCAACAGGTCGAGTTCGGCGCCCTGCTCGCCGTAGTCCAGGAGGAAACGCAGACATGAGCCCCACCATCGAATCCGACGAGCACAAGGCCCTGCGCACGGCGGTGGCCGCCCTCGGCCAGAAGTACGGCCGCGACTACCTCGCCCGCGTCGCCCGCGAGGGCGGCCACCCCGACGAACTGTGGGCCGACGCCGCCGGCCTCGGCTACCTCGGGGTCAACCTTCCGGAGGAACACGGCGGCGGGGGTGGCGGCATCGCCGAACTCTCCATCGTCCTGGAGGAACTCGGCGCGGCGGGCTGCCCGCTCCTCATGATGGTCGTCTCGCCCGCCATCTGCGGCACGGTCATCGCCCGTTTCGGCACCGAGGAGCAGAAGCGCGCCTGGCTCCCCGGCCTCGCCGACGGCACCCGCACGATGGCCTTCGGCATCACCGAACCCGACGCCGGGTCCAATTCCCACCGCATCACCACCACCGCACGCCGCGACGGCGACGACTGGATCCTCACCGGCCGCAAGGTCTTCATCTCCGGCGTGGACATCGCCGACGCCACCCTGATCGTCGGCCGCACCAGCGACGCCCGCACCGGCCGCCTCAAGCCGTGCCTGTTCATCGTCCCCCGCGACACCCCCGGCTTCGGCCGCACCGTCATCGACATGGAACTCCAGGCGGCGGAGAAACAGTTCGAACTCACCCTGGACGAGGTCCGCCTCCCCGCGTCCTCCCTCGTCGGCGACGAGGACGCCGGCCTCCTCCAACTCTTCGCGGGCCTCAACCCGGAGCGGATCATGACGGCCGCCTTCGCCATCGGGATGGGCCGCCACGCCCTCGCCAAGGCCGTCGACTACGCGAAGACCCGCCAGGTCTGGCGCGAGCCCATCGGCAGCCACCAGGCCATCGCACACCCCTTGGCGGCAGCCCACATCGAACTCGAACTGGCCCGCCTCATGATGCAGAAGGCCGCCCACCTCTACGACGCGGGCGACGACATGGCCGCCGGCGAGGCGGCGAACATGGCCAAGTACGCCGCCGCCGAAGCCTGCGTCAAGGCGGTCGACCAGGCCGTCCACACCCTGGGCGGCAACGGCCTCACCCGCGAATACGGCCTGGCCTCCCTGATCACGGCCGCCCGCGTCTCCCGCATAGCCCCGGTGAGCCGAGAAATGATCCTCAACTTCATCTCCCACCAAACCCTGGGCCTCCCCAAGTCCTACTGACCCCCCGTGACCCAAGGGCGACAACGCCGTATCGGACCCGAGGCCGACCACGATCGCCAGGCCGGGGACGAACCCGAGGGCGGGGGCGGGGTGGGGTGCCGTCCGGGATGTAAAACGTGATTTGTTGGCGCCCACTCCCGCCCGCAAACTCAGACCCGGAACGGGCGCCATAAATCATGCCCATCCCGGACGGCACCCCACCCCGCCCCCGCCCGACCCACGCCCCCGCCCGACCCACGCCCCCGCCCGACCCACCCCACCCCGTCCCGCCGGCCGCCCCCGCCGCAGCCCGCCCCCGGAGGACCCATGCCCCCACTCGTACACGCCGGCCAGGCGAACGGCATCAGCACCCTCACCCTCACCTCCCCGACCAACCGCAACGCCCTCTCCGCGCAGCTGGTCGCAGACCTCCGCTCGGCCCTCGCCGGGGCCGCCGCCGACCCCGACATCCGCGCGGTGGTCCTCACCCACACCGGCAACACCTTCTGCGCCGGCGCCGACCTCAAGTCCCCCTGCGACCCGGCCGACTTCCTCGCGCTCCTGCGCGAGACGACCGAACTGCCGAAGCCGGTGGTGGCCCGCGTCACCGGTCACGTCCGCGCCGGCGGCCTCGGCCTGCTCGGCGCGTGCGACATCGCCGCCGCCGGACCGCAGTCCTCGTACGCGTTCACCGAGACCCACCTCGGCCTGGCCCCGGCGGTGATCTCCGCGACCCTGCTGCCCCGCCTCGACCCGCGCGCGGCCTCCCGCTACTTCCTCACCGCCGAATCCTTCGGCCCGGCCGAGGCCACCCGGATCGGGTTGCTCACGCTGCACGCCGAGGACGACGTCGACACCGCCCTGGCCCCCGTGCTCGACGGCCTGCGCAGGGCCGCCCCGCAGGCCCTCGCCACCACCAAGGTCCTGGTCACGGCCGGGGTGCGGGAGGCCCTGGACCGGGACGGCGCCCGGCTGACCGAGCTGTCCGCGTCCGTCTTCGCGTCGGCGGAGGCCCGCGAGGGCATCACCGCCCGCTTCGAGCGCCGGGACGCGGCATGGGTACGGTGACCGGCCCCAAGCAGGCCCGCAGTCGCGTCACCCGACGCCACCTCCTGGAAGCCGCCGTCGCCTGCCTCGCGGAACACGGCTGGGCGGGCTCCACCGTCGCCGTCGTCGCCGAACGGGCCGGGGTCTCGCGGGGCGCGGCCCAGCACCACTTCCCGACCCGCGAAGCGCTCTTCACCGCGGCGGTCGCGTTCGTCGCCGAGGAACGCTCCACCGCCCTGCGCGAGCTGTTCCACACGGCCCCGGCACCCCGCCCGGCCGTGGTCGAGGCCATCGTCGACCTGTTCACGGGCGCCCTGTTCCGGGCCGCTCTCCAGCTGTGGGTCGCCGCCTCGAACGAGGAGCAGTTGCGCCCGCAGGTCACCGATCTCGAAGCGCGCGTCGGCCGTGAGACCCACCGCATCGCGGTGGAGCTGCTGGGCGCCGACGAGTCCGTGCCCGGCGTACGGGAGACCGTGCAGGGCCTCCTCGACATGGCCCGCGGCCTGGGCCTGGCCAACGTCCTCACCGACGACACGGCCCGCCGGGCCCGCGTGGTGGCCCAGTGGTCCCGCATCCTGGACGCGACCCTGACCTGACCGCCGACGCCCCCCGACGCCGACGCCCGCCGCCCGAGCCCGCCGCCCCGGCGCCCCCGCCCCGTGTCAGATCCGGGCCGCCGCCACCGCGACGCCGAGGGACAGGACCATCAGGGCGTACAGGTCGTAGTGCCGCCAGGGGGACTTCCGTGCCGTGAGCGCCGTACCGGCCCGGGACGGGTCCCGGGGGTCGTACAGCACCTCCACGGGGTCGCCCTCGCGGGTTCCCGGCGGGCATTCCCGCTCACCCGTCGCATGGGTGCGGGTGCGGCCGTCCGGCGTGGGGTAGCGCAGCGTGATCCGGGCCTCGCCGCCGCGCGCGGGCCGGTGCACGGCGGAGCAGCGGGCCGTGACCGCGATGCCGCGCGCGTGCAGGAGGCGGCGTCGCCGCAGCAGGCAGACCGCGGCCACGAGCGCGCCGACGGCGAGGAAGAGGTAGGGGATCCTGGACACGTGGCTCCGAACGGGGTGCGGGCGCCGCACCCCCGTGAAGGGGTGCGGCGCCCGCCGGGCGAAAAGGGGTGCGGGACGGATCAGGCCGTCTCGGCGATGTCGGCCCAGCCCTCGATGTCGCGGGGGTCGCGACGGCCGGGACCGGTGTAGCGGGCCGACGGGCGCACCAGGCGGCCCGTCCGCTTCTGCTCCAGGATGTGCGCGGACCAGCCGGCGGTACGGGCGCAGCTGAACATGGACGTGAACATGTGCGCCGGGACTTCCGCGAAGTCCAGCATGATCGCGGCCCAGAACTCCACGTTGGTGGCGAGGACCCGGTCGGGGCGGCGCGCGTGCAGCTCCTCCAGGGCGGCCTTCTCCAGTGCCGCCGCCACCTCGTAGCGCGGGGCGTCGAGTTCCTTGGCGGTGCGGCGCAGCACGCGGGCGCGGGGGTCCTCGGCGCGGTAGACGCGGTGTCCGAAGCCCATCAGGCGCTCGCCCTTGTCGAGGGCCTTCTTCACGTAGGCGACGGCGTCGCCGGTGCGCTCGATCTCCTCGATCATGCCGAGCACGCGGGACGGGGCGCCGCCGTGGAGCGGGCCCGACATGGCGCCGACCGCCCCGGACAGCGCCGCCGCCACGTCGGCGCCGGTGGAGGCGATGACGCGGGCGGTGAAGGTGGAGGCGTTCATGCCGTGCTCGGCGGCGGACGTCCAGTAGGCGTCGACGGCCTTGACGTGCTTGGGGTCCGGCTCGCCCCGCCAGCGGATCATGAACCGCTCGACGACGGACTCGGCCTTGTCGATCTCGCGCTGCGGCACCATCGGCAGGCCCTGCCCGCGGGCGGACTGGGCGACGTACGACAGCGCCATGACGGCGGCCCGGGCCAGGTCGTCGCGCGCGGTGCGCTCGTCGATGTCCAGCAGCGGTTTCAGGCCCCACACGGGGGCGAGCATGGCGAGCGCGGACTGGACGTCGACGCGGATGTCACCCGAGTGCACCGGGATCGGGAAGGGCTCGGCGGCCGGCAGCCCCGGGTTGAACGCACCGTCGACCAGCAGGCCCCAGACGTTCCCGAAGGAGACGTGTCCGACCAGGTCTTCGATGTCCACCCCCCGGTAGCGGAGCGACCCGCCCTCCTTGTCGGGCTCGGCGATCTCGGTCTCGAACGCGACGACCCCTTCGAGTCCGGGTACGAAATCGGACATCAGGCGGCTCCTCAGATAGTGCGAACACGCGCGGCTCCCGGCGTGATTCGCGGTCCGGCGCGGTCATCCCCGTTGATGCCCGGCACGGCCGAAGGTCATCCGTACGGGGGCCCTCGGACCGGCCCCAAGATTTTGTCCGCTCCGGATGCCCTGCGGAAGCGTGACATACGGCACACCACCGGTCGACGTCCTGCGGCAGGATGGCCGCGTGAGCGATCAGGACCTTGACCCCGCCGTCATGCGCAAGCAGTACCGTTCCGAGATCGTCCGGGAGGAGAGCCTCGCGGACGACCCGATGGAACAGTTCGGCCGCTGGTTCCGGCAGGCGGCCGACGCGAACGTCTTCGAACCCAACGCCATGGTCGTGGCCACGGCGACCCCCGACGGGCGGCCCAGCACCCGCACGGTGCTGCTGAAGCGGTTCGACGAACAGGGCTTCGTCTTCTTCACGAACTACGGCTCCCGCAAGGGCGTCGAGCTCGCCGCGAATCCGTACGTCTCGCTGCTCTTCCCCTGGCACCCGATCGCCCGCCAGGTCGTCGTCACCGGCACCGCCTCCCGCATCGGCCGCGACGAGACCGCCGCGTACTTCCGCTCCCGGCCGCACGGCTCGCAGCTGGGCGCCTGGGCGAGCGAACAGTCCCGGGTGATCGGCTCCCGGGAGGAACTGGACCGGCGTTACGCGGAGCTCGCGGAGCGTTACCCGGAGGGCGAGCGGGTTCCGGTGCCGCCGGAGTGGGGCGGGGTGCGGGTGGTGCCCGACGCGGTGGAGTTCTGGAACGGGCACGAGAACCGCCTGCACGACCGGCTGCGCTACGTCCTGGAGGGCGAGAAGTGGCGGATCGAGCGGCTCTGCCCGTAGGACGGCGGCGCGGACTCCGCGAGAGGCCCGGGAACGCAGGCGACCCGCGGGCTCTGGTTCCTCTCCTGCAGTGAGAGGAGCCGGCCGGACGTACCGGCGAGCCCGCGGGTCGGGTGACTGCTTGGGATTGGCGCCTGGCGGCCACGCCGGGCACCGCACTGGGTGCGTTGCGACAACGGGCCGTCAGCCCGCAGTCACCTCACGCGTCCGGTTTCCGTACATTGCGGGAACCACCTCCCTTCTCGTGTACTCCAGAGCCTAGATCCGCCGCGCCGAGCCCTCAACCCATTTATGAGGGCCCCGCCGGAACGGCCGCAACTCCCCTATCCCGCACCGGAGTTCCTTCCTACACTGGCCGTCCCGCAGCGGGGAGGGGTGCCATGGGCGCAGGGTTGCTGCCGCGCGACTACCGGGTCCGCGCCGCGCGGATGGTGGGTGTCCACGTCGCGGTCGGGATCGGCGCGCCCGGTGTGCTGCTGACCGTGGCGACGATGGAACACGTGGTCACCGGTGTGAAGCTGCTGATCGCCGCCCTGGTCGTCACCCTGTTCGGCTGGCTGGTGCGGGCCTCCCGGCGCTGTTCGACCCTCATCGACGAGGAGGGCATCCGGGTCCGGCGGCTCACCGGAAGCCGACGGCTGGCCTGGGCGGACGTCCAGGACATCCGGGCCGCGCCCCATCCCGGCGCGGCCGTGGCGGGGGACCGGCCGCCGGTCCTCACGTACGCCTATGACCGGGCCGGGCGCCGGATCCGGCTCGTGTGCGTCGACGACGACCACGTCGACGTCGCCCGGGAGGTCGCCCTGATGCGGGCCGCCTGGAAGGAGCTCCGCGGCCCCGACTGGGCGCCCGACCCCGGGGTCCGGCGCAGGATCGAGCGGCAGGCCCTGCGTGAGGGGCGCGGGGAGGTGGCCGCGCTGCGGGGCTGCGGGACGGCCGGGCTGCTCCTCGCGGCCGGGATGGTCGTCCTCGCCCTCGCCGACTGAAGGACATTCCGGGAGGAATGCGGGAACTGTGTGTGGCCTGCGTCACGTTCCAGTTCAATGATCTGACGTGCCGCACACGCGAACACCTGCAGGGGGTGCCAGGTGAGTGCTTCCGGTCGTGGTGAGACCGCCGACGATCTGCTCGCAGCGCTGCTGGACGGGATGGACGCCGCCCTGTGCGCGTTCGACTCCGACGGAGTCGTCACCCACTGGAACCGGGAGGCGGAACGGATCCTCGGCTGGTCCGCCGCCGAGGCCGTGGGCCGCAAGGGCTTCGCGGGCTGGGCCGTGCGCGCCGCCGACGCCGACGACGTGCAGGACCGGCTCATGTCGGCCCAGGACCTGCCCGGACGCCAGGTCCACGAGTTCGCCCTGCTCACCAAGGACGGCGGCCGGATCCTCGTCCGCACCCAGTCCGCCGGGGTCCCCGGCGCCGACGGCAAGCCCGCCGGCGTGTACTGCGCCTTCAGCGAGGTCCACGCCCAGATCGACCTCGAACGCTCCATCGCGCTCAGCGAGGCCCTCATGGACGACGCCTCCTGGGGCGTCGTCCTCGTCGACGTCGACCTGCGGCCGGCCGTGGTCAACACGCATGCCGCCCGCGCCTTCGGGGCGGGCCGGGGCGCGCTCCTCGGGCGCCCCCTCGGGGACCTCCTCGTCCAGGGCGTCGAGGAACTGGAGGGCGCGCTCCAGCACGTACTGGCCGAAGGGGCGCCGCCGGCTCCGCTGGAACTGTGGGTCTCCGTACGGACCGCCGAGGGCGTCCGGCGCCGGTGCTGGCGCTCCGGCTTCCTGCGACTGGCCTCCCCCCTCGCGGAGGAACCCGTGCCGCTCGGCGTCGGCTGGCTGTTCCAGGACGTCACCGAGGCCCGGCGGGCCGAACTGGACACCGGGCAGCTCCGGTTCCGGGCCAACCAGCTCCACCGCGCCGGCCGGGCCGCCGCCGAATGCGCCGACCCGGCCGAGGCCGCCGCGATCCGGCTGGACTTCGCGCTGGCGGGCTTCGCCGACCACGCCCTGGTCGACGTCCTGGAACGGGCGCCGGGGCCCGACGCCCCCGACCGGGGCAGGCGGCTCGTCCGCTCGGCCGTGTCCCCCTCCGGGCTCGCCCTGCTGCTCCCGGGACCGGGCGCCATCCCGGTCCGCTACGACAGCGCCCACCCGGCGCTCCAGGCCCTGGACCGGATCGGTCCCGTCCGGGCCGGTGCCCCCGGCGGTACCGAGGACGACGGCTGGGCGCGGGCCCGGCACTGGCCGGCCGGGGCGACGTACGCCCTGTGCGTGGTGCTGCGCAGCCGCGGTCGGACCCTGGGCGCCCTGACCTTCCTGCGCGGCTCCTCCCGCCCGGCCTTCGAGCGGGCGGACGCCCTCTACGCGGAGGAGGTCGCGGCCCGCGTCGCCGCCGACCTGGACCTGGCGACGGCCGGCCCGTCCTGACGGCCTTCCCTCAGTGTTGGTTCTCGCCGACCTGGGTGGGGGAGGGCAGGGTCCACACGTGCTCGGGGGTGACGATCTCCGTCACGGCCTTGCCGATGCGCGTGCTGAGCGAGCCGCCCCGGTCGATGTCGGAGTTGATCAGGACCGCCAGCGTGACCCCGCTGCCCGGCAGCCCGGCGGCGATCGTCTCGTAGCCGGGCAGCTCGCCGTTGTGGCCCAACCAGCCGTCGACCCGGGCGATCCCCAGCCCGTACTCGACGCCCGGGTAGCCCACGGGGCCCGTCCGCAGCCGCTCGGCCTGCGTGGCCGGCTTCAGCAGCCGGCCGTCGATCAGCGCCGGGATCCAGGTGTGCAGGTCCTCCAGGTCGGAGATGACGGCTCCGGCCGCCCACCCCCAGGACGGGTTCCAGTCGGTGGCCTCCACGACGCTCCCGTCGGGGCTGAACGTCGTGTAGCCCTGGGGGTGCGGGTCCGGGAACGCGCTGCCGGTCGGCAGCGAGGTGGAGTCGAGCCCCAGCGGCGCGAAGACCTGCTCCTCCAGGTACGCGGCCAGCGACTTCCCCGACACCTTCTCCACCAACAGCCCCAGCAGCACCGTGTTGGTGTTGCTGTACTCCCACTTCGCGTTCGGGGCGAACTGCGGCGGATGGGCGAAGGCGTACCCGAGCAGCTGCCGCGGCGTGAACGGGCGGTACGGGTCGTCGCGCATCGCGTCGAGGAACTTCGGGTCCGAGGTGTAGTCGTACAGTCCGCTGCGCATGGCCGCGAGTTGCCGCACGGTGACGCGCTCGCCGCCGGGCACCCCGTCGACGTACTTCGAGATCGGATCGTCCAGACCGACCAGGCCCCGGTCCACGAGCTGGAGCACCCCGGTGACGGTGAACGTCTTGGTCACGCTGCCGATCCGCGAGTACATGCCGGTCTTCAGGGCGGCGCCGCTGCTCCGGTCCGCCACCCCGAAGGACTTGACGTAGTCGCCGCGCCCCGGGATCCACACGCCGACGCTCACCCCCGGGATGCCGGCGTCCTTCATCACGGCGGTGATCGCCGCGTCGAGGCGGGCCACCGTCCCAGGATCCAGGTCCGCCCGGCCGGGAACGGCCGCGGCGGTGACCGCCCCGGGCGGCTGCGGGGGTGCGGCGGGAGCCGTTCCGGCGCCGGCCAGGAGCAGTAGCAGCGCGGCCACGCCGGCGGGCAGGGCCCGCCGCGCCGCGAACGTCGTACGTGTGCAGGACATGCCCGGCCACCTCAGCTCCCCGAGACCCCGAGCCACGTCCTTCCCATGCTAGGCCGCGGGGGCCGCGCCCGCCGTCAGTGGCGGAAGAAGATCCGGTCGCCGTACTCCTGCATCACGCGGCCGTTCCACTCGTGGCCGCCGTCCACGTTGCCCGAACGCAGCAGCGGCGGCTCGACGCCGCGCGCGACCAGCTCCCCGGCCGCGGCCGCCATCACCGCCTGCATGATCGCGCTGGTCACGACGGTGGAGGCGGGGGCGAAGGGGGCGTCGATGCCGTCGAGGCTCAGCTCGGCGTCACCGACGGCGATCTTGCTGTCGAGGACGATGTCGCAGTGGTCCTTGAGGAAGGTGCCCGAGACGTGCCGCGAGCGCGTCCCCGTCGCGTACGCCACGGAGGTCACGCCGATGACCTTGAGCCCGATCGCCCGGGCGTTCATCGCCATCTCGACCGGCAGCGCGTTGCGCCCGGACAGCGAGATGATCACCAGGACGTCGCCGTCGGAGGCCGGGCTGCTGTCGAGGACCGCCCCGGCGAGTCCGTCGACCCGCTCCAGCGCGCTGCCGAGCGTGGCGGGCATGACGTCGATGCCGGCGGTGCCGGGAACGGCGAGGAAGTTCATCAGGGCGAGTCCGCCGGCCCGGTAGACCACGTCCTGGGCGGGCAGTGAGGAGTGTCCGGCGCCGAAGGCGAAGAGCCGGTTCCCCGAGGCGACGGCCTCGGCGATGACGATTCCGGCCTCGTTGATGCGCGAGGCCTCCTCGTCCCGCACCCGCTCCAGCAGGCCGATGGCCGCGTCGAAGAACTGCCCGGCCAGCTTGCTCTCGCTCATACGCCGAAGGCCCTTCCGAGGTGGGGTGCGATGGGGTACGTCGGTGTCCGTCGCTCACCGTGCGGTCTGGACCAACCGCGTGTCAATACGAGCGTCAATCCCCGGGACCAACGGCCCGCCGCGGGACCCCGGAGATGTCCCGTACATGCCTTGACGCTCGGCGCGGGACGGTTGTCGGCGCGATGCGTCAGAATTGGGGGCAGGGCCAGCGCACGCAATCCGAGGGGCACGAATGTCCGGACTGATCGATACCACGGAGATGTATCTCCGCACCATCCTTGAGCTGGAAGAGGAAGGCGTGGTCCCCATGCGCGCCCGGATCGCCGAGAGGCTCGACCAGAGCGGCCCGACGGTCAGCCAGACGGTGGCACGCATGGAGCGGGACGGTCTGGTGGCGGTGGCCAGCGACCGTCACCTGGAGCTGACCGACGAGGGCCGCAAGCTCGCCACCCGCGTGATGCGCAAGCATCGCCTCGCGGAGTGTCTGCTCGTCGACGTCATCGGCCTGGAGTGGGAGCAGGTGCACGCCGAGGCCTGCCGCTGGGAGCACGTCATGAGCGAGGCGGTGGAGCGGCGCGTACTGGAGCTGCTGCGCCACCCGACCGAATCCCCCTACGGGAACCCGATCCCGGGCCTGGAGGAGCTGGGGGAGAAGGCGGAGGCCGATCCGTTCCTGGAGGACGGCATGGTCAGCCTGTCCGAGCTGGACCCGGGCAGCGAGGGCAAGACGGTGGTCGTGCGCCGGATCGGCGAGCCGATCCAGACGGACGCCCAGCTGATGTACACGCTGCGGCGCGCGGGCGTGCAGCCCGGTTCCGTGGTGAGCGTGACGGAATCCCCGGGCGGGGTGCTCGTCGGCAGTGGCGGCGAGGCCGCCGAGCTGGACGAGGAGACCGCCTCGCACGTGTTCGTGGCGAAGCGCTGACGGTTCCCGCGGAGCGGGAGGAAACGGGCGGTCCCGGCGCCTCACGGCGCCGGGACCGATCCTCCCCTTGCTGACCTGGAGCCCCGAGCTCTCAAGGTCATCCCCTTCGGACCGTCTTCCCCGAGCGGCCCGCCTCCCTGCTGAAAGGATCTCCATCGGCAGGGGCGGCCAATCCTTGAGCAAGGTCACTCGAAAGAGCGGTGTTGTCGGCGAGACGCCCGTTCTCGAATGCAGGTTCGATACTCTGGCGAGGATCGAAGGGGGTGCATCTGCGGTGGTACAGCGCATCGATGTGACGGGGGCCGACGGTGTTCGCCTGGCCGCCTGGGAATTCCGCGAACCGCCCGCGGAGCCCCTGCGACCGGCAGTCCTGTTACTCCACGGCCTGATGGGCCGCGCCCTGCACTGGGCCGGCACCGCCCGCTGGCTCGGCGAGCGCCACCGGGTCGTGGCCCTCGACCAGCGCGGACACGGCCACAGCACCCGCCCCGCGGCCGGACCGGACCTCTCCACCCCCCTGGACCGCGAGGCCTTCGTGGCCGATGCCGAGGCGGCCGTCGACCAGCTCGGCCTCGCCCCCGTGATCCTCGTCGGCCACTCCATGGGCGCCCTCACGGCCTGGCAGCTCGCCGCGCGCCGTCCCGAGCTCGTCCGGGCCCTCGTCATCTGCGACATGCGGGCCTCGGCCCTCGGCGAGGCCTCCCAGCAGGAATGGGAGGAATGGTTCCGCCGCTGGCCGCTGCCCTTCCCCACACAGGACGCCGCCCGCCGCTGGTTCGGCGAGGACGATCCCCGCGTGGAGCGCCCCGACCCCGGTCGCGGCGCGTTCTTCGCCGAGGTCATGCACCGTGCCCCCGACGGCTGGCGCCCGCTGTTCTCCCGCAGTCAGATGCTGACCGCCCGGGAGACCTGGGTGCACGACGCCCACTGGGAGGAACTCGCCCAGGTCCGCTGCCCCACCCTGGTCGTCCGCGGCCTGGACGGCGAACTGGGCCGCGCCGAGGCCCAGGAGATGGTCCGGGTCCTCCCGGAAGGCCAGTACGCCGAGATCCCGGACGCCGGCCACTACCTCCACTACGACCGGCCGGCCGCCTGGCGCGAGGCCGTCGAACCCTTCCTGGAGGGAGTCACCGCCGACGCCCCCTGACAGCCGCGCCGGCGCCCCGGCCCGCCCCGGTCGGGGCCGCTCCAGCGGCGCACGAGCGGTCCCGGGTTGACTGGGACCACTCCGGCCGGTGCCCGCGCGCCCCTGACCGTGCGCAGGGCGGCGGCCGGACTCCCGAACGGGCCGGCGCACGCGTATCCCGGCAGCGGTCCACCGCCGGGGTACGCCACACCCGTCCGTCCTCACGTGCTCGGGTCCGCCCTCACGTGCTCGGGAGCCAGCCCCGTTGGACCGCGCGAACGCCGAACTCGAAGCGACTGGCCGCCCCCAGGCGCTCCATCAGCCCATTGGCCAGACGCCGGGCCGTCCGCGGGGAGACCGCGAGCCGCTTCGCGATGGCCTCGTCCGTCAACCCCTGCGCCAGCAGCCTGATGACGGTGTTCTCCTGGGCGCTGAGCGCGGCCTCGTCCCGTTCCTGCGGAACGCCCAGCGGCTGCGCGCCGACCCACACGTTCTCGAAGAGCGCGCACAGCGCGGTCAGCGTGCCCTGCCCGGTGAGGATCACCGCGCCCGCCCCGCTGTCCTCGTTGTTGATCGGGATGACCGCCGACGTCCGATCGAAGATCATGAGCCTGGTCGGCAGGTCGGGAGCGGTCCGCACCTCACCGCCGAGTTCGCTCAGCCACGTCGCGTACGCCACCGTCGGCTGGCTGTTGCGCACGCTGTCCTGGAACAGCGACCGCATCCGCACCCCCCGGCCGAGCAACGCCCGGTCGTTCGGCTTCGACGCCTCCAGGGTCTGCGGCTGGTGGCCCCCGCCCGGCGCGAAGCTCATCAACTCCGTCCGGAGCCCGTGGGCCAGGCTGCTGATCCTGGAGCGGATCTCGTCCAACCCCACCAACTGCTCCACGCCCGGGCTCGTCGCCGCGGTCGGACTGAGGTCCGCGTACTCGGCGATGAGCTGGGCCGCGGCGGCGCGCGACGCCTCGATGCGCAGTTGCTGCGCGGCCAGCTCGGCCTGTTGGCGGGCCATGAGGATTTCCATGCCGACTTCGGGCGTGACCGCGCGCAGCTCGCCGGCGCGTTCGTAGGACGGTCGGATCAGGGCCAGTTCGCTGAGCGTGTCGAGGCTGCGTCGGACGTCGTCCTCGGGCACGCCGAGTCGGTCGCCGAGGGCTTTCACCCCCTCGCGCGGAAAAGCGAGCATGGTGCGGTAGACGGCTTCGGCCGTCGAGTCGAGGCCAAGCGTGGCTAGCACAGCGGTTCCCCCCGTGTGTGCCTTATTGATCAAGTTCCGCAGATCATCGCACGCAGTGATCGGGCGAAACCAGCCCGTGGACACTTCCGGCCAAGGACCGAACTGTCCGCGTTCAATGCTTTGTTCGGGCCTCCACTTCCGGAAGGGTCGACCTCATGTTTCTGATCCACGCGGCCCTGCGCGCCCCGACTCCCGGCGTCCAACTTCCCTCGGGCACGGCAGAGTTCATTCGGACGCTGCCCGGTGCCGCAGGGCTGGTCGAGCACGTCTCGGCGCATCCCGGCGCCCTGCCGGACCCGGTCGTCGGCGTGTACGTGCTCGCTGACGGTCTCGCCGAGGCGGAGCGCCGCACCGAGGACCTCTGCCGGCGCGCCCTCACCGAGGTACGGGCCTTGCGGGGTTGGCGGGTGACCCGGGTGGGCGTGCCGTTCGTGGCGCCCTACTACGAGCGGCTCCTCCAGTGCTCCTCCGGGCTCCCTGGACGGATTGGGACAGGACCGTTTCCGTCCACCTGAAACCTCTTCCACCCCTCCTGACCTGCGACGAAAGTAGTGATTGCCAGCAGGGAACACCACCCGGCGGGCAACACCGGAGGAAGCGTCACCGCGGGACGCCAGACCGGAACACCCACTCGTTCCAGGAAAAGGACTCCCGCCATGCTGCGCACCACGATCGTCAAGGCCGCCGCGGTCACCTCGCTCGCCCTCGCCGCCCTCGCTCCCGCCCTCGTCGGCCAGGCCCCCGACGCCGGGACCCACGTCACCGCCACGACCGCCTGGGAGTAGCCCGCCCCGGGGTCCCGCCGCCCCGCAGCAGCACGCGTCACCGCACGACCCACGCAGAACCCCAGGGCTTCCCGTATGCCGCCCCGACCGCTGGTCCCGCAGGACAGCCGTCGCCCCCGGCCACGATGCGCCCGATCCCCGCCGGCCCGACGCAGGGCCCCGCCCGCGGCATCCCGCGGCGCCCCCGAACTTCCCGACCCGCCCCCAGGAGCTTCGTCATGTCCCGATTCCAGACCTCCGCCGTCCGCACCGCCTCCTTCTCCGCCCTGGCGGCAGCCGCCCTCGCCCTCTCCCTGGCCGTGGCCACCCCGTCCGGCGCCGACGACACCCGGATCACCACCGCCACCACGGCCTGGGAGACGGCCCCGGTCGGTAAGAACACCACGGCCTGGGAGACGGCCCCGGTCGGTAAGAACACCACGGCCTGGGAGACGGCCCCGGTCGGTAAGAACACCACCGCCTGGGAGACGGCCCCGGTCGGTAAGAACACCACCGCCTGGGAGTAGCAGCCCCGCACCGCGGCCCACTCGGCCGTCGACATCACCGGTACCACCCACAGCACCCGCACCACCCACACCACACGCGTCCCGCGCGTCCCACACCACCGCGGTGTTCCGTCCGCCGGCCCGACAGCTGTTCCTGCAGGACAGCCGTCCACCCGCCCGACGCGCTCGATCACCTCCGGCCCGCGTCCGAGCCCACCCTGCGGCACCGCGCCGGCGATACCCAACCTTCCGACCTGCCCTCAGGAGCACCGTCATGTCCCGCGTGAAGACCATCGCCATCCGGCTCGCGTCCACCTCCGCCCTGGCCGCCTCCGTCCTGACGATGGCCGTCGCCTCGCCGGCCTCCGCCGCCTCGCTCGGCGAGAACATCGCCGCGACGGCCCGTGCTGAGAACGGCAACGGCGCCTGCGCCCACGGTGGTTACGTCGGCGGCTCCAACCAGAACAGCAGCTGTTCCAACGGTCGCACGGCGCACGCCTGGTGCGCCGACTTCGCGGGCTGGGTCTGGGCCCGCAACGGCGTCAAGAACCTGGGCGACCTGACCGACGCGGCGCTGTCCTTCTACGAGTACGGCAAGAAGCACGGAACCCTCTCGAACACCCCGCACGTCGGCGACGCCGTGGTCTACAACTACGGCGGCAGCTACAAGGACGACCACGTGGCGCTCGTGACGGCCGTCAACGGGAACGAGGTCACGATCACCGGCGGAAACCAGGGCGGCGGCGCCGGCATCGTCAGCACGAACACGACGAGGGACTGGCGGGTGGGGCAGTCCCCCTGGGGCCAGAAGATCAGCGGCTACATCTCGCCCTCCGGCACCACCACCCCCTCCTACCCGAACCCCGCCTCGCTCCCCGCCGGCACGCTCGTGAAGTCGCCGAACGGTCCGGCCGTCAAGGTGATGATCGACGGGGCGGGCGTCCCGGTCGCCGCCTCCGACGTCGGCCCGGGCAAGTACGACCTCAGCAAGATCGTGCTCATCGACGACTCGGCGTTCCGCTCGCTGGCCAGTGCCCCCAAGGCCGGCACCGTCGTCCACGACCAGGCGGGCGGCGCGGACCGTTACGTGGTGATCGACGGTGCCGCCCTGAAGATCGGCGCCGCGGACTGGACGGCCGGCGGCTACAACGTCCGCGCCGACATGGGCGTCCCGTCGGCCTGGCTGAACGAGGCCAAGCAGCGTGACGTGTCGTCCGGTCTGGTCGTGATGGACCAGACGGGCAAGGACCCCGCCCGCTACGTGGTCGTCGACGGGGCGGCGCTGCACATCTCGGCCGCCGAGTGGACCGCCGACGGGTACGCCGAGCGCAGCCTGATGGGCGTCCCCGGCGAGTGGCTGAAGTCGGCCGTCACCAAGGCCCCGGGCAACGGCGTCGTCGTCATGAACCAGAACGAGAAGGATCCCGCGCGCTACCTGATGGTCAACGGTTCCGCGCTGCACATCTCGGCCGCCGAGTGGACGGCCAACGGCTACGACGAGCGGATGCTGCTCGGCGTCCCGGGTACTTGGCTCGCCTCCTCCGCCTCCCGGCAGGTCCCGGACGGGACGATCGTGAAGGACGGTTCGGGCGCGGACGCCTCGGTGTTCGTGATGGCGGGCGGCAAGGCGGTCGCCCTGTCGTACGCGGACTTCACCGGGCTGGGTTACGACAAGCGGCCGTTGGAGGGCGTCCCGGGTGCCTGGCTGACCTCGGCGCGGACGAAGGCCGTTCCGGCGGACGGGACGATGCTGCTGTCGCAGGACTCCAACACCGTGTGGGAGGTCGTCGGCGGTAAGAAGCGGGCGATGGGCGCGGACGAGTTCGGCGCGGGCAAGCGCAGCTTCAACGACGTGGTCAGCGTCCCGGCGGCCTTCACGGCCTCCCTGCCGACCGCCCCGTAACACCCGCCGCGTCCTCGACGACCCCGAGGACCGCACCGGGCCGCCCGGCCCCACCGGCCGGGCGGCCCGGTCCCGTACCCCCGCCGCCGCGCCACCCCGACCACACTCCCGAGGGATTCCCCGTCATGCCCGTGCGCTCCGTCGCCCGCAAGAAGTCCGCGCTCGCCGTCACCGTCACCGCCCTGATCGCCGTCGCCGTCCCGCTCCTGGCGAGCAGCCCCTCCTCGGCCGCTTCCATCGCGACCTGGGACAAGGTCGCCCAATGCGAGTCGACCAACAACTGGAAGGCCATCGACCCGTCCGGCACCTACTTCGGCGGTCTCCAGTTCTCGCAGCAGACCTGGAACGCCTTCGGCGGCCAGGCGTACGCCTCCCGCGCCGACCGTGCCACCAAGGAGCAGCAGATTCGGATAGCGGAGAAGGTCCTCGCGGTGCAGGGCGAGCGGGCCTGGCCGACCTGCGGCCCCCGCTACAACCTCGGCTCGGACCACGCCACTCCCTACCCCGACGGCCCCACCTACCCGAACCCCGCCTCGCTCGGCTCGGGAACGCTCGTGAAGTCGCCGAACGGCGCCGCCGTCAAGGTGATGATCGACGGCGCCGGCGTCCCGGTCGCCGCCTCGGACGTCGGCCCGGACCGCTACGACCTCGGTAAGGTCGTGCTGATCGAGGACTCGGCGTTCCACGCCCTGCCCGGCTCACCGAAGTCCGGCACCGTCGTCCACGACCAGGCGGGCGGCGCGGACCGCTACGTGGTGATCGACGGGGCCGCCCTGAAGATCGGCGCCGCCGACTGGACGGCCGGCGGCTACAACGTCCGCGCCGACATGGGCGTGCCCACCTCCTGGCTGCGAGCGGCGACGCAGCGCACCGTCCCGACCGGTCACGTCGTGATGAACCAGAACGGCCAGGACCCGGCGCGCTACGTCATGGTCAACGGGGCGGCGCTGCACATCTCGGCCGCCGAGTGGACGGCCAACGGCTACGACCGGCGCATGCTGCTCGGCGTTCCCGGCGAATGGCTGGCCTCCACCACGGCGCGGCAGGTCCCGGACGGGACGATCGTGAAGGACGGTTCGGGCGCGGACGCCTCGGTGTTCGTGATGGCGGGCGGCAAGGCCGTGGCCCTGTCGTACGCGGACTTCACCGGACTGGGTTACGACAAGCGGCCGTTGGAGGGCGTCCCGGGTGCCTGGCTGACCTCGGCGCGGACGAAGGCGGCTCCGGCGGACGGGACGATGCTGCTGTCGCAGGACTCCAACACCGTGTGGGAGGTCGTCGGCTGCAAGAAGCGGGCGATGGGCGCGGACGAGTTCGGCGCGGGCAAGCGCAGCTTCAACGACGTGGTCAGCGTCCCGGCGGCCTTCACGGCCTCCCTGCCGACCGCCCCGTAACCCCGGGGACCGCACGCGAAGGGCCGGCCCCTCTTCCCTCCCGGGAGCGGGGCCGGCCCTCGTGGCGTGCGGTCCGGAGTCAGCCTTTGCTGACCGCCGTCAGGATCTCGGGCAGCTTGCGCGACACCGCCGGGGCGGCCAGCCGCAGCCCCGCCCACGTGACCAGGACCGCCCAGGCGGTACCCAACGGCAGCAGGATCCACGTCAGGTCGTGGTGGTCGGCCACGTGCAGGAACACCGTCAGCGCGATCACCGGCGCGCAGATCACCACCGAGGCGAGCATGCCGAGCCCGATGCCCGCCCAGGCGAGCCCGGCCTGACCGGGGGCCACGTTCTTGAAGGCCCCGTCGGAGGGGATCGAGTACGGGAAGTGCGCCGAGGCGAGCGCGCCCGTGCACAGCATCGACCCGACGAGGGCCAGGGACACGCCCGCTCCGGCGGGGAAGGCACCCCAGTCGTCGATGAGGCCGGCCGTGACGGCCGTGACCAACAGCGTGTACGGGACGATGACCAGCGCCAGCGCCGCCGCACGGGCCCGGAGTTCGAGGTAGGCGTCGCGCGGCGTCGAGATGGTCTGGGCGACCATCCAGAAGGCGGAGGTGTCCTGCCCGAACTGGTTGTACATCTGGATGCCGAGCATGCCCGCGCCGAAGCAGGCCAGGTACACGGAACCGGTGCCCTGAAGGGCGTTGAACACCGGGACGATCAACCCGATCGCCAGGGCCGTCACCCAGGCCGACTTCGTCTTCGGGTCCCGCACGGCGTACCGCAGCGTCCGCTGCGCGGAGGCGCCCGTACGGCTGTCGGGGAGCGCCGACCAGGACCGGCCCGCGCCGGGCTCCTTGCGGGGCTTGGAGGCGGCGATGGTCGAGCCGTCCGGGGTGACCATGAGCCGGGTCAGGGTCCGCTCCCAGAACCACAGCAGGCCGACCAGCGCGCCGACGGTGATCAGGAACTGCGCGGCGGCCTCCGGGTAGGCGCCCCGGCCCGCCGAGTCGACCATGCCGACGGCCGACGCGGGCGGCAGCCACCGCACGACCTCCACGACGGGCTCCAGCCGGGTCAGGCCGCCCACCTCGAACAGGCGCTGGCTCGCGAAGTTGGCGACCTGCGCGCCGACCGCGATGAGCAGGCCGCTCAGCAGCGCGAGGTCGCGCCCCTTGCGGCTGGTCAGCAGCCGTACGTTCGCCGTCGCCACGGCCCTGGCGAGGGTCACGCAGCCCAGGACGACCAGCGGGACGGCCACGACGCCGGCCAGCGCGCCCGCCGCGCCGCGGGCCACCGCCACGACCGAGCCGACGGCCAGGCACAGCGTGAACACGGGCCCGATGCCGACCAGCGAGGACGCCAGGAGCGCCCGCACGAGGGGCCGCGGGCGCAGCGGCAGCATCACGAGCCGGCTCGGGTCCAGGGTCTCGTCGCCGGTGGGGAAGAACAGCGGCATGAACGCCCAGCCGAGCGCCAGGATCGCGGTCAGCAGCACGACGATGGTGCCCGCGTGGGCGTGGCCGCGCAGCAGGGCCAGCCCCAGCGTCACGAATCCCGCGACGACGAGGGACAGGACCAGGCTGCCGATCCAGGCGGCCTTGCGCTTCGAGGAGCCCTTCAGCCCGTTGCGCAGCAGGGAGAGCTTGAGGCGGACGAACAGCGGGGTCAGCGGCACGTCCGTGACGGTCGCGGCGACCCGGGAGGCCGCGGTGGCCTGGGCGTTCGGGGTGGCCGGGGCGGTGCTCATCGGGCGCCGCCGAGCCAGTCGAGGGAGTCGCCCGCGGCACCGTCCTGGGCGCCGACGAGTTCGAGGAAGGCGCTCTGCAACGAGGGCGCGGAGCCCCGTACGTCGGCCAGCGGGCCGGCCGCGCGGATCTGCCCGGCGGCCATGACGGCCACCCAGTCGCAGAGGGACTCGACGAGCTCCATCACGTGCGAGGAGAACACGACGGTGGCGCCGGAGGCGGTGTAGCGCTCCAGCACCCCGCGGATCGTCTGCGCCGACACTGGGTCGACGCCCTCGAACGGTTCGTCCAGGAACAGGATCTCGGGGTTGTGGAGCAGCGCGGCCGCGAGGCCGATCTTCTTGCGCATGCCCGTCGAGTAGTCCACGACGAGCTTGTGCTGCGCGCCCGCGAGGCCCAGGACGTCCAGCAGCTGCGTCGCCCGCTTGTCGGTCTCCTCGCCGGGAAGTCCTCGCAAGCGGCCCATGTAGCCGAGGAGTTCGCGCCCGGAGAGCCGCTCGAAGAGCCGCAGCCCCTCCGGCAGGACGCCGATGCGGGACTTCACGGCGACGGGGTCGGCCCACACGTCGTGCCCGACGACCGTCACCGTGCCCGCGTCGGGGCGCAGCAGTCCCGTCACCATCGACAGCGTGGTCGTCTTGCCGGCGCCGTTCGGGCCCACGAGCCCGATGAACCGGCCCGCGGGCAGCTCCAGGTCGATCCCCGAGACGGCCACCTGCTCGCCGAACTTCTTCCACAGTCCCTCTACGCGTACCGCGGCGGCCGGCGCGGTACGCGCACCGCCCGCTCCGCCCGTACCGCCCGCCGCATCACCCTGGTTCGGCATGCGCCTGCCTCTCGTCCGTTCCCCGTGGTCGTACTTTTCTCACCATAGGAGCGGGTCGCGGGCGTGAGCAGTTACTTATGTCATGAACTCGGGTCCGTTCGGGGCGAGGCCGTGCGGCCGGTCAGGCGCCCCGACGGTTGCGGGCCGCGGCGGCCTCGCTGCCGCAGGCGTACGCGAGGGCGTCGATCAGCTCCTCGGTGTCGGGCAGCCACCGGTTCGCCGGGGTGGGCTTGCGGGCCCACTGCACCGGTCCCCTGCCGCCGAGCCGGGTGGGCGGCGCGGCCACCCAGTCGCCCTCGCCGCGCGCCGCCAGGTCGATGGTCTGCGGCAGCCAGCCCAGCTTGCGGACCAGGTCCGCCATCTTCACCCCGGCGCCCGGCAGTACGAAGAACAGCATGCGGTGGTCGGGGGTCAGCGTGACCGGTCCGAGGGTGCGCTGCATCCGCTCCAGTCGGGCCAGGGCGAGGAAGCCGGCGGAGTCCGGGACGTCCAGTACGTCGAAGGTCCGTCCCGTCGGCAGCAGGATCGAGGCCGCGGGGTGCTTCGCCCAGATCCGACGGACCCCCACCGCGCTGCCCGACGCCAGGGCCGCCCAGTCCTTCACCGCCGGGTGCGCGCCGGGGGCGGGGCAGTCGGCCGCTCCGCAGGAGCACAGTTCCCGGCCGTCCCGGTGTTCCAGCCAGGTACCGGCGAAGACGTCCCAGTGCCGTTCCTCCACGTACCGCACGGCATGGTCGAGCAGCTGATCGCCACGCTGCTGGGGGATGGGCGCGGTCTCCGTGACTCCGATGGTCTCTTCCACGCCCATCACAACTGCCGGGGTCACGGCTGGTTACGGGCGTAAACGGGCCGGTGGACGGTGCATCGATCCTGCATACGGGGCGCATCGGTGCACGGGCGGGGGCGCGTAGGAGGCTGGGGCGCGGTCGCTGGGTAGCCACGAGCCGCGGAGGGGAAGATTCTCCGCACATCAGGCGGGAAGTGATCATTCCATCGATCACCCGCGGCTTCAGGGGGTTTTCATGGCAGCCAGGCCTCTCGTGGCCCGCCAGCCGAACGAACGGCTGCAGGCGCTCATCCAGGAAGCCGGGTGCTCGAACGCCGGGCTCGCCCGGCGGGTCAACATGTGCGGGGCCGAACACGGCCTCGACCTGCGCTACGACAAGACGTCCGTGGCCCGTTGGCTGCGCGGCCAGCAGCCGCGCGGCCGGGCTCCCGGAATCATCGCGGAGGCGTTGGGCCGCAAACTCGGCCGGACCGTCACCATCGACGAGATCGGCATGGCCAACGGCAAGAACCTCGCCTCCGGTGTCGGCCTGCAGTTCTCCCCGACCGTCATCGGCGCCATCGAGCAGGTCTGCGAGCTGTGGCGCAGCGACGTGGGCCGCCGGGACTTCCTGTCGGGGTCGAGCGTGGCGGCGTCCGCGCTGGTGGAACCGAGCCGTGACTGGTTGATCACCGGCGCCGATCCGCAGGTGGCGCGCAGTGGCGGCGCCCGCGTCGGCATGTCCGACGTGGAGGCCGTCCGGGCGACGACGCTGGCCCTGACCGAGCTCGACCACCGCTTCGGCAGCGGCCACGTCCGGCCCGTGGTGGTCCACTACCTGAACTCCGTGGTGTCCGGGCTGATCGGCGGTTCCTATCGGGAGCCGGTCGGGCGGGCGCTGTTCGCGGCCGTGGCCCGGCTGACCGAACTCGCCGGGTACATGGCCGTGGACACCGGGCAGCCCGGTCTGGCGCAGCGCTACTACATCCAGGCCCTGCGGCTGGCCCAGGCGGCGGGCGACCGGGCGTACGGGGGCTACGTCCTCGCCGCTTCCATGAGTCACCTCGCCGCCGAGCTGGGCAACCCGCGGGAGATCGCCCAGTTGGCGCGGGCCGCGCAGGAGGGGACGCGCGGGCAGGTCACCCCGAGGGTGGAGGCCATGTTCTACGCGGCCGAGGCCCGCGGGCACGCGCTGATGGGGGACGCGCGCTCGACGGCGGTGCTGTCCGGGCGGGCGGTCACGGCGTTGGAGCGGGCCGAGCCGGAGTCGGGGGACGACCCGGTGTGGATCCGGCACTTCGAGCACGCCTACCTGGCGGACGAGCTGGCCCACTGCCACCGGGACCTCGGTCAGGCCGACGCGGCCGCCCGGCGCGCGGAGGAGGCGCTGCGCTCGCTGCCCGCGACGAAGGCCCGCCGGCGGGCGATCGGACTGCTCCTGCTGGCGGCGGCGCAGGTCCAGCAACGGGAGGTCGAGCAGGCCTGTCAGACGGCGACGAAGGCCGCCGAGCTGTTGGAGTCGCTGCGCTCGCGGCGGGGCGCCGAGTACCTGGACGACTTCCGGGTGCGGTTGGAGCCGTACCGGGAGGAAGCGGCCGTTCGTGAGTTCGCGGCGCGGCTGGAGGTCCAGCCGGCCTGACATGTCCGCGGAGGGACCGGGTAGCGTGACCCGACGGCTGCCGTAGTTTCGGGAGACGTCGGAGAAGGCAGAAGGAGTCCCGGTGACGCAGAACGGACAAGGGGGCGTCCCCCAGCCCGGGACGCCGCGTCCGGCAGGCCCGGAGGCCACTCCGGGCTACCCGGACCAGCCGTACGCCGAGCAGCCGTACGCGGGTGACCCGTACCGGGCGGACCGGCCGGAGCAGCAGGCGGCCCACCCGGACCAGCCGTACCCGGGCGGGCAGCCGCAGCCGCCGTACGCCGAGCAGACGCCGCGGGCCGGGGAGCCGTGGGGACCGCCCGCGTACGCGTACCCGCAGCCCGAGGGCTACGGCCAGGACGGCGCCGGGTACGGGCAGCCGGGCCCGCACGCGTCGCAGGAGTACCCGTCACCGCCGTACGGGCAGCCGGCGTACGAGCCGCAGCCGCAGTCCGAGCAGCCCCCGTACGGCAACCCGCCGCCGGGACACGTCCTCGGCCCCGGTTTCGAGGGGCCGGGCCAACCGCACGGCTACGGCTACCCGCCGCTGCCGGAAGCGGCCACCCAGTACATCCCGCCGGTCCCGGCCCACCCGGGCGGGGACGCCACGCAGTACATACCGCCCGTCCCCGCGCAGGGCGCCGACGACGCGACCCGGTACATCCCGCCGGTCCCGTCCCACGGGGGCGAGGACGCCACGCAGTTCATCCCGCCCGTGCCGGCCCATGCGGGTGAGGACGCCACGCAGTTCATCCCGCCGGTCCCCGCGCAGGGCGCCGACGACGCGACGCAGATGATCCCGCCCGTCCCGCCGGGCCCCGCGCCCAACGCGGCCGAGGGCTTCGACGGGCTGTTCCGCGGCAGCGACGAGGCCGCGGGGCACACCCAGCAGCTGCCGCCCGTCCGGGAGCCGGTGGCCCGGCCCGCCCCGCGCCGGCCGGGCGGCCCGCCGCCGGCCGCCGCGCAGCAGTTCGCCCCGGGCCGCCCGGGCCCCGGGCGCCCGCCGCAGCAGGAGCAGCAGTACGCGCCCCCGCCGCCCCCGCCGGCCCCCCACCGGATCCCTCCGGCGGTCATCGCCGCGGCGGTCGTCGGGCTGGCCGTGGCCGGGCTCGGTGTCGGGGCGCTGCTCGGCGACGGGAAGGCGCAGAACAACGACCCGGTCGCGATCGAGGCACCCACGTCGAGCGGCCCGTCCGCGTCCGCGGCCGGCGAGGCGCAGGCCGACCCGGCCCGTCCGCAGGCCGTCCAGCTGGACAAGCTCCTCGCCGACAGCAACGACAGCCGCGCCGCGGTGATCAAGGCCGTCGAGGACATCAAGGTCTGCAAGAACCTCGCCCAGGCCTCCCAGGACCTGCGCGACGCGGCCCGGCAGCGCGACGGTCTGGTCACCCGGCTCCAGGAACTCAAGGTGGACAAGCTCCCGGACCACGCGAAGCTCACGGCCTCCCTGAACAAGGCCTGGAAGGCGTCGGCGGACGCCGACAACAGCTACGCGGACTGGGCCGACGACGTCGCCGGCGAGCCGGGCGGCCGAGACGACAGGGACGAGAAGAACAACAGGGACGACAAGGACGACAAGGGCGACAAGGGCGCCAAGGACGAGAAGGGCTGCAAGGACGGCAAGGCCGTCGCCACCGACAACGCCTCCGACGGCAACCGCTCCAGCGGCGAGGCGACGAAGGCCAAGGAGTCGGCAGCGGTCCTGTGGAACAGGGTCGCGGCCAAGTACGGCCTCACCCAGCGGGACAAGTCCCAGTTGTGACCCGTCGCGCGGTGGGCGGGCGGCGGCTCGCCGCCGCCACGCCCCCGCGTCAGGTGGAGCGGGGCGCGCCTTCGAGGGTGGGCGTCATGTCCTGGGACTGCTCGCCGGGCTGTGCGACGAGGCGGCCCGACCGGACGATCTGGAAGGTGACCCGGCCGTTGACCAGGCGGGGGAAGCCGGCGACGGCCCGCATGTCCTGGTAGCGCCAGCTCAGGTCGGGGGTCAGCCCGCCGGTCGCGATGCTCTCGGACCGGTTGAGGGCGCGGGTCAGCTTGCGGGCCGTGATCTCCTCGTCGTCCCCGAAGCGCTTCACGACCTCGTTCAGGACGGTGTACGCGATCCAGGTGGTCTGCGCCCCGCTGTCGTCGGGGTCCACGCTGTCGTCGCCGAAGGCCTGCTCGGAGATCACCTTGCGCATGGGTGCCCACAGCGGGTCGGTGGACACCGGGTACCAGCTGGTGACGTACGCGCCTTCGAAGGGGCTCTCCTTGCCGCCCGTGCGGTCCACCAGGGCCTGGCTGACGCTGCCCAGGACGGAGGAGATCTGCGGGTTGCGGTGCCGGCCGTCGATGCGGCGGAAGGCGTCGAAGAAGGTCTCGGTGCGCTCGCCCAGGACCGCCGTCACGCACTGCTTGTTGTCCTTCGGGTCCGTCCCGTCCGCCCCGGCCTTCCCGTCCGTCCCGTCCGTCCCGTTCTTGGGGTCCTTCTCCTTGGTGTCCTTCGCGGTGGGGGTGCCGGACGGAGTCCCGGGCGGGGCCGCCGCGGCGGCGGGCGCGGCGGAGCCGTTCAGGGCCTCCCGCGCCTGCGGCGTGAGGTCGGCGGAGTCCTCGGCGGCCCGGATGTCGGAGGCCTCCGACATCTTGTTGGCCTTCAGCCCGGCGTTGAGCAGCACCGGCATGGTGTCGCCGGCGAGGGTGTCGGGGCGGACCAGGGACACCTGTGCGCAGGCCTTGCCCAGCTGGTGTCCGGCGCCGGCCAGCAGGGCGGGCTGACCGCCGTTGACGGGGTAGGACAGGGTGCTCTGGAACTCCTCGGCGGAGACGCCGTAACCGCCGATGAAGGGGATGCCCGCGGCCTCCAGCGGGGCCATGAAGGCGCGCCCGTGCTGGCTGTAGGAGCCGACGACGGCGATCGCCTTCTCGGCGATGGCCCTGCGGGCGCAGTCGGCGGCGCCCGTCGGGGTGTTCTTCTCGTTGCAGGTCAGTACGCGGAGCGTGCGGCCGTTGATGCCGCCCTTGGAGTTGACCCAGCTCTCGTACGCCTTGGCCATGCCGGGCATTCCCGGCATGTTGGTTGCTTTGCTGTCGATCGGGGCGAACGTCATGACCGTGATGGTGTCCCCGGAACCACCCGGGCCGCCGGGGACGATCCCGCACGCGGTGGTGAGACACGCGCCCATCGTCGCCGCAAGGAGGGTGCGGGAGAAGGGGGTTGAGCTTCGCCGACTGGTCATGTCCACCGACCATTCCGCTCCACGGGGAACTGAATGCTGAGGTGTACATAACATTCGGTGGCACGGAGGTGAATTGCCGGGTGCGGGCGCCTCAAGATCGCGCTCGCGGTGAACGTACGATCGAAAGCGTGACATTCGCCCAAGGTTCGAAGAACTCTTCCCGCCGCGGCGGCCGCTCCTCCACCATGGGCGGCATGCCCCTCAACGACATGCCGTGGTGGCGCTGGCGCAGCAACGTGCGCTCGGCGCTGCACATGCTCTCCGACCCGCTGTTCCAGGAAGAGGTCTGGCTGGCCGGTGCCGAAGGGTACGGGGACGTCACCGACGCCGTGTACCGGCTCGTCGAGGACACCTGGCTCGACAGCTGGTCCGCGGAGAAGTACGTCGGCACGATCTTCCGCGACGCGCAGGAGGCCGCCGCCGTCGACCTCGCCGTGCTGCGGGTGCTGCGCATCCTGCACCAGGTCGGCCCGGACGCGCCCGTCTCCGTCTACCTGGAGCACCCCGCGTGGCCCGACGCCGTGCGGGCCGCCCGGCAGGCCCACCTCCGGATGTCGGCTGCGGACGGGGAGGACCCGGACGCCCGGCCCAGCTCCATGGAAGTTTTGAGGAGCCTCACCCGCGCGGTGTGAAAGGCTATGCGGTCATGAGCGATCCGCAGCCCGAGGCGCAGCCCCAGTACGTCCTGACCGTGTCCTGCCCCGACAAGCAGGGCATCGTCCACGCCGTGTCGAGTTACCTCTTCATGACCGGTTGCAACATCGTGGACAGTCAGCAGTTCGGGGACCGGGAGACCGGCCTGTTCTTCATGCGGGTGCACTTCGAGTCCGAGCCGGGGCTGACGGTCGACAAGCTGCGCGCGAGCTTCGCCGCGATCGGCGAGTCCTTCCGGATGGACTGGCAGATCCACCGCTCCGACGAGCGCATGAAGATCGTGCTGATGGTCTCGAAGTTCGGCCACTGCCTGAACGACCTGCTGTTCCGGTCGAGCATCGGCGCGCTGCCGGTGGAGATCGCCGCGGTCGTCTCGAACCACACCGACTTCGCGGAGCTCGTCGGCTCGTACGACGTGCCGTTCGTCCACATCCCGGTGACCAAGGACACGAAGGCGGCGGCCGAGGCGCGGCTGCTGGAGCTCGTGCGGGAGAAGGACGTCGAGCTGGTCGTCCTCGCCCGCTACATGCAGGTGCTGTCGGACACCCTCTGCAAGGAGCTGAGCGGGCGGATCATCAACATCCACCACTCGTTCCTGCCCAGCTTCAAGGGCGCCAAGCCGTACCACCAGGCGCACGCGCGCGGCGTGAAGCTGATCGGCGCGACCGCCCACTACGTGACGGCCGACCTCGACGAGGGCCCGATCATCGAGCAGGAGGTCGAGCGCGTCGGGCACGAGGTGACGCCCGACCAGCTCGTCGCCGTCGGCCGCGACGTCGAGTGCCAGGCCCTGGCCCGCGCCGTGAAGTGGCACAGCGAGCACCGGGTCCTGCTGAACGGCTCCCGCACGGTCGTCTTCGCCTGAGCCCTGAGCCCCGAGCCCCGAGCCCGGGCGTGACGCCCGAGCCCGGGCGCGACGCCCGGGCCCGGGCGCGACGTCCCCGGCCGGGGACGTCGCGCCTACAGGCGGCTGAGCGACGCGGCGGCGAACAGGACGTCGCGGATCGCCTCACGGTCGCCGGTCTGGCCCGCCGCGGCCTCCTCCGGGGAGATGTGACCGGCGGCGAGCTGACAGAATTCGAGGCCGTCCAAGGCCACCTCCGCCACCGTGTGCTCCCGCGAGGGCTTCGCGGCCGGCGAGTCCAGGGCGATGTCCCAGCCACCGCCGCCCGCGCCCTCGATCTCCAGGTGCAGGGTCCGACCCGGCGCGCCCGCCGCGACCAGACCGCGCGCCGGAGCCGCCAGCCCCGATCGGCGCCGGCCCGCCAGCGCGCCCGGCAGCAGCCGCGCCGCGAGGTCGATCATCCGGTGCAGGTCCGGGCCCGAAGGGGGCTCGTACGGGTAGTCCACCGCCTCCGCGATGTCCCAGGCGTGCACCCAGCACTCGAAGGCGCGCTCCAGGAACGCGTCCCCCAACGGGAGCGCGAAACCGCCGTAGTCCACGCCCAGTTCGGCCACGCCGCGACCCGCGAACGACACCGTGCGGACCAGCGTGTGTCCCTGCTCCCGCCACGGTTCGCGGACCTGGCGGGTGGTCGGGTACGGGGAGGAGTTCCAGAAGTGCTCGGTACGGCCCGTGGGCCCGCCGCCCGGCGGCGCCTCCGGGCCCAGCGGATCGTCCAGACCGAGCGCGGTCGCGACGAGCCCGTCCACCGTCATCAGGTGCCCGATCACGCCCGCCACCGTCGTCCGGCGGGAGCGCCGCTGCTCCTCCTCGAACCACTTCAGCCGGACCGGGGTGTGCCACTCGGAGTCGCCGAAGTCCCGCAGCAGCGCGTCGAGCCGCGCCGTCTCGGTGTCGTACGGGCTCGCCCACACCGGAACGGGGATCCGCGCCGGGCGCTTGCCCAGGCAGTCCTCCAGCACCCGCGAGCGCAGCAGCGGCTTGAGGTCCAGGCTCTCCTCGGGGTGCAGCAGCCCGACCGCGTCGCGCAACCGCAGCGCCTCCTCGGCGCAGGGCGCGCACTCCGTGAGGTGGTCCTCCACGGCCTGTGTCTCCTCGGCGGAACAGGCGGCGAGCGCCCACGCCCCGAGCAGGGACTTCAGGACGCCGTGCGAGGGCGGCTCCGGCACGGCCGTCGGCGACGGGCCGTCCGCGGGCGCCGGCAGCGGGTGCGGCGGCCGCAGGTCGTCGCCCGCCGCCCGCGGACCGGGTATCCGCGCCGGACCGCCCGTCGGGCGCTCGTTCGCGTCGTCGGGGATCTCTTCGGAGGGGCCGGTCATCGGGGCGTTCCGTATTCGCGTGAGCCGTATCCGGGCGGGGCGGGGTCCTCGCGGGGGAGGACGTTGGCGGTCGACAGCAGTTGGAGGCCCAGGCGCAGCCGGCGCCGCGCCTCGTCCTCGCTGATCTGCAGGTCGGCGGCGGCCTGCCGGTAGTCGCGGCGCTTGAAGTAGGCCAGTTCGAGGGCGGCGCGCAGCGGGGCGGGCATGGAGGTCACGATGTAGTCGGCGCGGGCCGCCGCGTTGGCGCTGCGGACCTTCTGCTCCAGTTCCTCCCGCGAGCCGCGGCCCAGTTCGGCCTGGCGCAGTCGGGCCACTGCCTGGCCCTGGGTGATCCGGGCGACCCAGGAGCGCATGGACCCCTGCTTCGGGTCGTAGGCGTCCGGGTTCTCCCAGATGTAGCCGAAGACCTCGCGGGTGATCCGGTCGGCCGCCTTCTCGTCGCCCAGCACCCGGTGCGCCAGGCTGTGCACGAGCGAGGCGAACCGGTCGTACAACTCTCCGAGCGCCGCCGCCTCACCGCGGGCGAGGCGTTGCTGCATGCGTCGGTCCCAGCGCGGTGGAACGTCCTTCGCCATGGTGCCCCCTGCCGTGTGTCGACCCGTCGAATGTAGTCCGCACCTGACGGAACGCGCCTGTTTTGGCGGAAGCGCGCCCTGGAAGGATGGCTCCCGTGCTACGCCCGTCGCGTTGACGGCGTGACACCTACCCCGGGATGGCACACGCATACGCGCCCCGCCGCGCTCCCCGTGCGCGGGTTCGATGCGGCCACCTGCTTGACCACTTCGCTTAACGCTCGGGCCACTGAGGGCTTACGCTCCTGCCTTGTCTTGAACTGCACCCCATCGCACACGTGAAGGCGGAACGCCGACAATGGACAGCGCAGAATACGAGCGCAAGATCGCCGCCCGATTCGCCACGTTCGACCAGGACGGGTCCGGCTATATCGACCGGGAGGACTTCAGTACGGCCGCGAGGGCGGTGCTGGCCGAATTCGGCACCGCCGCGCGGTCGTACAAGGGCCAGGCCGTGTTCAACGGCGCCGAGGCGTTCTGGCAGGGCATGGCCGGGATCGCCGACGTGGACGGGGACCAGCGGGTGTCCCGCGAGGAGTTCGTCACGGGCGCGGCGAAGCGGCTGCGGGACAGCCCGGACCGGTTCGCCGAGATCGCCCGGCCGTTCCTGGCGGCGGTGATCGCCGTCGCCGACGAGGACGGCGCCGGCGCGACCCCGCGGGCGGCGGCCCGCGTCCTGGGCGTGCTCGGCACCCCGGCCGAACTCGCCGACCAGGTCGCGGCGGCACTGGACGCGGACGGCGACGGCAGGATCTCCGAGGACGAGATCCTGGCGGCGTTCGCGGGCTACTGCGGGGTGGACCCGGACGCGTAGTCCGGCCCGTCCCACCCGGCGCGGCACCTCGCCGCGCCGCGCCCCGCCGCGTCCGGCGGCGGGGACCGGCGCGAGCGCCCGGAGGGTCAGGCGTAGCGCTCGCGCAGTTTGTACTTCAGGACCTTGCGCAGCGCGTCGTTGCGGGGGAGCGCGTCGGTCAGTTCCAGCTGCTCGGGCAGTTTGTGCGGGGCCAGGCCCTGCGCGCGCAGGTGGGCGGTCAGCTGGGGCAGGGTCAGTGGGGCCGCGCCCGGCGGCTGTTCGACGACGGCGCAGACGCGTTCGCCGCGTTCGGGGTCGGGCAGGCCGATGACGGCGACGTCCCCGACGGCGGGGAGGGCGTGGAGGAGGTCCTCGATCTCCTTGGCCGAGATGTTCTCGCCCTTGCGGATGATCACGTCCTTGCTGCGGCCGGTGAGGACGAGGTGTCCTTCGGCGGTCAGGTGGCCGAGGTCGCCGGTGATCAGGTACCCGTCGGCGTCGAAGACCCCGACGGTGTCCTCGCGGCCCAGGTAGCCCTGGCAGACGGCCTCGCCGCGCAGTCGTACCTCGCCGTCCGTGCCGGTGGGCAGGGCGTCGCCGGCCGGTGTGGTGATGCGGATGGACATGCCCGCCGGGGGCCGGCCCTCGGTGGTGGCGAGGTTCTCGGGGGTGTCGTCGGGCGCCCCCATGGTGATCATGGGGACCTCGGTCATGCCGTAGCCGTGGGTGAGCTGGCAGCCCAGTTCGCGGACCACGGCGTGGTAGATCTCGGGGGGCTTGGGCGCGCCGCCGCCCGCCAGCAGTCGCAGGCTCGGGACGAGCTTCGTCCCGGGGTCCTTGCGCTGCTCGGTGAGGAACATGGAGTAGAAGGCGGTGGACCCGCCGGCGATGGTGACCCGGTGGCGGCGGTAGCCGTCCAGGGCGTCCGGCATCGCGAACTTCTCGAAGAGCACCGCCGGGAACCCGTACAGCAGCAGCATCACCGTGTAGTCCGGGCCGGCTATGTGCGCGAAGGGGAAGGCCATCGAGCCGACGTCGGCCGGGGTCAGGCGCAGGGCGTCCGCGAGGCAGGAGCCGCCGGCGATCAGGGAGCGGTCGGTGTGCAGGACGCCCTTGGGGTCGGAGGTGGTGCCCGAGGTCCAGTAGATCCAGCGCACGGAGGTGCCGTCGGCGGGCGGCGGCGGCAGGACCGCGGGGTCGCCGTCCGGGAGGGTGTCGTAGGCGTCGAAGACCCCGCGCGCGCCCAGGCGGGTCGCCATCGCGGTGTGGTCGAAGCCGCGCCAGGTGCCGGGGACGGCGAAGAACTCGGCCTTGGACTCGCGCAGGGCGAAGCCGACCTCCCGGTCCCGGTAGAAGGGGATGACGGGTGACTGGACGGCGCCGAGGCGGGCCAGGGCCAGCGAGAGCAGCACCGTTTCGATGCGGGTGGGCAGTTGCCAGGCGACGACCGTGCCGGGACGCACGCCCATGGCGTACAGGCCCGCGGCGACCCGTTCGCAGCGTTCGCGCAGGGCGCCGAAGGTCAGCGTGCGGTCGTCGGTGGGCCGGTCGGCGGCCTCGATGAGCACCGGGCCGTCGGGGGTGAGCGCGGCCCGGCGGGCGACCAGCTCCCACAGGGTCCGGGACCGGCTCAGTTCCGTCGCGGTGTCCGTCATCCCGGACCTCCCTCGGTAATTTCCTGACGGATGGTCAGATCTGGCGCAGAGCGTAGGGCGCCGACGCTTGCCGGTCCAGAGCCGGCGGGGCTAGCTTGTTTCTGACGATCCATCAGATTACGTGATTGGGGAGACGGTTATGGAACGGGAACTGCCGAGGATCATCAGCGTCGACGACCACGTGATCGAGCCCGCCCACCTCTTCGACGTCTGGCTGCCCGCCAAGTACCGTGACCGCGGACCCCGGCCCCTCACCGCGGGCATCGGCGAGCTCCAGTACACCGGCGGCAAGTACGTCATCACCATGGACCCCGACGGACCCCCGACCGACTGGTGGATCTACGAGGACCTCAAGTTCCCGTACAAGCGCAACATCGCCGCCGTGGGCTTCGACCGCGACGACATGACCCTGGAGGGCATCACCCGCGAGGAGATGCGCCGCGGCTGCTGGGACCCCAAGGCCCGGCTCGCCGACATGGACCTCAACCACGTCGAGGCCTCCCTCTGCTTCCCCACCTTCCCCCGCTTCTGCGGCCAGACCTTCGCCGAGGCCCACGACAAGGAGGTCGCCCTCGCCTGCGTGCGCGCCTACAACGACTGGATGGTCGAGGAATGGTGCGGCGACAGCGGTGGCCGGCTGATCCCGCTGTGCATCATCCCGCTCTGGGACATCGACCTCGCCGTCGCCGAGATCCGCCGCAACGCGGCCCGTGGCGTGCGCGCCGTCACCTTCTCCGAGATCCCCACCCACCTCGGGCTGCCGTCCATCCACTCCGGCCACTGGGACCCGTTCTTCGCGGTCTGCCAGGAGACCGGCACCGTCGTCAACATGCACATCGGGTCCTCGTCCCAGATGCCCGCCGCCTCCCCCGACGCGCCGCCCGCCGTCCAGGCCTCCCTCAGCTTCAACAACGCCATGGCCTCGATGATGGACTTCCTCTTCAGCGGCGTCCTGGTCAAGTTCCCCACCCTGAAGCTCGCCTACAGCGAAGGCCAGATGGGCTGGATCCCCTACGCCCTGGAACGCGCCGACGACGTCTGGCGCGAACACCGCGCCTGGGGCGGCGTCAAGGACCTCATCCCCGAGCCGCCGTCCACGTACTACTACCGGCAGATCTTCTGCTGCTTCTTCCGCGACAAGCACGGCATCGCCTCGCTGGACGTCGTCGGCCGCGACAACGCCACCTTCGAGACCGACTACCCGCACGTCGACTCGACCTTCCCGCACACCAAGGAGGTCGCCCTGGACCACGTCGGCGGCCTCGACGACGAGACCGTCTGGAAGCTGATGCGCGGCAACGCCATCCGCATGCTCGGACTGCCCCTGGACCTCGACCGGACCGGCCAGGGCCGCTGATGGACCTGACGCACACCGAGGAGGAACAGGACTTCCGGGCCCGGCTGCGCGAATGGCTCGGCAAGACCCTGCCCGAGCTCCCCGCCAAACCCTCGCCGGACGACTGGCCCGCCCGCCGCGCCTACGACCTGGGCTGGCAGCGCCGCCTGTACGACGCCGGCTGGGCGGGCCTGCACTGGCCCGTCGACGCCGGCGGGCGCGGCGCCACCCCCACCCAGCACCTGATCTTCCTGGAGGAGACCGAACGCGCCGGAGCCCCGTACGTCGGCGCGAACTTCGTCGGGCTCCTCCACGCCGGCCCCACCATCGCCGCCGAGGGCACGCCCGAACAGCGCGCCCGCTGGCTACCGCCCGTCCTGCGCGGCGACGAGGTGTGGTGCCAGGGCTTCAGCGAGCCCGACGCCGGCTCCGACCTCGCCGCCCTGCGCACCCGCGCCGTCCGCGACGGCGACGAGTACGTCATCACCGGCTCCAAGATCTGGACCTCCCACGCCGAGGTCGCCGACTGGTGCGAACTCCTCGTCCGCACCGACCCGCAGGCCCCCAAACACCGGGGGATCAGTTGGCTCGCCATGCCGATGGACGCACCCGGCGTGACCGTCCGCCCCCTGCGCACCCTCGCCGGGTCCACGGAGTTCGCGGAGGTCTTCCTCGACGAGGTCCGCGTCCCCGTCGGCAACCGGGTCGGCGCCGAGAACGACGGCTGGCGCGTCACCATGGTCACCCTGTCCTTCGAACGCGGCACGGCCTTCGTCGGCGAGGTCGTCGCCTGCCGCCGCACCCTGACGCACCTCGCCCGCGCCGCGAAGGCCAACGGTCGCTGGGACGACCCCGTCCTGCGCCGCACCCTCGGCCGGCTCCACGGCGAGTTCGGCGCCCTGTGGCGCCTCACCCAGTGGAACGTCGGCGAGGCGGAGCGCTCCGGCGGCGTCCCGGGCGCCGGCGGAAGCGTCTTCAAGCTGGCCTACTCCCACGCCCGCCAGGAGCTCTACGAGGCCGCCGCGCAGGTCCTCGGCGCCGAATCCCTCGCCCTCGACGAGGAATGGGTCCTGGACCGCCTCTCATCCCTCTCCTACACGATCGCGGCGGGCACCTCCCAGATCCAGCGCAACATCGTCGCCGAGCGGATCCTCGGCCTCCCGAAGGGCCGGTGAGCGGCCGTGGACTTCCAACCGACGCGGGAACAGCGGGACCTCAAGGCCGCCCTGCGCGAACTCCTCGCCCGGCGCCACGGACGCGAGGCGCTGCGGACCGCGCTGGACACCGGGACCACCGTCGACCGGGACTTGTGGCGGGAGCTCGGCGGGGCCGGGTTCTTCGCACTGCGGCTCCCCGAGGCCGACGGCGGGGTCGGCCTCGGCCTCCCCGAGGCCGTGCTGCTGTTCGAGGAGGCGGGCCGGGCGCTGCTGCCGGGCCCGCTGGTCGCCACCCACCTGGCCGCCGGCGTCGTCCCCGGAGCCGCCGCCGGCACCACCGTCGTCACCGCCTTCGACCTGGGCGGGGACCTGGTCACCCACCTGGCGGAGGCGGACGCCGTCCTCGGCTCCCCGCACTGCCCCGAAGGCTCCCCGCACCGCCCCGAAGCCGAACCGGTCCGCTCGGCGGACCCGCTGACCCCCCTGCACCGGGCCCGGCCCGGCGCCGGGACCCCCGGCGACGACCTCGCCCCGTACCGGGACGCGGGGGCCCTGCTCACGGCGGCCCTCCAGCTCGGCAGCGCGCTGCGGACACTGGAGCTGGCCGTTCGGTACGCGGGCGAGCGGGAGCAGTTCGGCAGCCCGATCGGTGCCTTCCAGGCCGTCAAGCACCTGTGCGCGGGCATGCTGGTCCGCGCCGAGCTGGCCCGTACCGCCGTGTACGCGGCGGCGGTGACGGCGCCGTACGCCGGGGGCCCGGGGGAGATCGCCGCCGCCAAGCTCCTCGCGGACGGGGCGGCGGTGGCCAACGCCCGGGACTGCCTCCAGGTGCACGGCGGCATGGGCTTCACCTGGGAGGCCGACGTCCACCTCCACCTGAAGCGGGCCTGGGTGCGCGCCGAGCAGTGGCGCACCGCGGCGGAGGCGGAGGAACTGCTGGCCGGGGAACTGCTGGACTCGGCGGTGCCGTGAGGAGCGGTCGGGCGGGCGCGCGGGCCGCGCCCGCCAGTCGCTCACGGTGACGACGGGGCACGGGAAGGACGGGCCGGGACGCATGTCCGATTACGGAGAGTTGATATCGGTTTGTGTCCTGGGGTGGGCCCGATCCGGCCCGAAGGCAGGGGTGGGCTCCGGTACGCTCCCACGAATGCGAGCGGTTGAGCGGCGCGAGCGTCGCACAGTATGCACCACGCCTACTCCTTCGCGCTGGAATATGCCCGAAGCGCTTGTTGTGGTGACTGTATGTCAACCATGCTGCACAGCACGGGGATCACGGTCCGTGATCCCATCCTGTCGCGAGGCGAAGTGTCCGCCGGTTCGGATGGTGTGAGCGGTGCAGGTGCTTCAGGTGCAGCTGGAGGTAGGACCGGACCCCGCCGAGGTCGGTCGGGCACGCCGGTGGGCGCGGTCCCGGTTGGCCGGGTCCGGGATAGGGGACGACGAGCCGCTCGCCGAGACGCTGATCCTGCTGATCTCCGAGCTGGTCACGAACGCGGTCGTGCACACGGGCTGTCCGGCCGTGCTGCGGATGCTGTTCGGGGGTCCGGGGGTGCGGGTCGAGGTCGCCGACGCGAGCGACCGGGCGCCGGCCCCCCGGCAGGCCGCCGGGGACGACACGGGCGGGCGCGGCCTGGAACTCGTCGACGGCCTGGCGGACCGGTGGGGCTGGCAGCGCGAGGGCGCGGGCAAGCGCATCTGGTGCGAGGTCGACCGGGCCGAGCCGAAGAAGACCGCACCCGACGAAAACTTTGCCTGCCGCCGGGAACCGCGCGTGTACCTCTAACGAGGTGTTGACGGATTGTCACCTGTTGATCACCCTTGTGGTGAGCGATTCGTCGCGAGGGGACGCCAAGGGTCCTGCCTTGACGAGTGCGGGTCGTGGGGTGGCGGCTGCCGTGCCGAGCTCGGGGTGTGCACGGACACACGCCGCCACCCGCCGGTCCCGGGACGGGATCGGGATGGGGATGGGGGACGGGTGTCGGGGGTCGGGCGAGGGGTTCGCCCGGCCCCCGGCCCCACCCGTGGCGCCTCCGGCGTCGATCGGTCCGGGCGGTGCGGTCCGGTGCCCGGGGGAGTCGTCGGGAAGCGGTCAGCAGGGGCGGATGTGGTAGACGGGGGTCCAGGAGGCCGTGCCGGTGGACTTGGCGACGTTCGACCAGCGTTCGCTGCCGTTGTCGTTGTAGAAACGGGCCCGCGTGCCCGAGGTCTGGTTGTTGTGGAACGTGCCGTCGCCGATGCCCCAGAAGTCGTAGTAGCCGCACCGGTAGAAGTCGTAGGTGTCGCCCCGGCCGTCCGTGATGCACAGGTGGCCGTGTCCGCAGGCGAGCACGGTGTCCGGGGAGGCCAGGTCCCGGGCCTCGCTCCGGCCGGGGACGGCGAGGGTCACGGATCCGCCGGCCGTGGTCATCCGGTTCGCGGAGACCTGGCGGGCCGTCGGGTCCTTCGCGAGGACGGCGTCGACCCGCTGCTGGAGGCGGGCCGCCTGCGGGGCGCTCAACCCCGCGTCGCGGGCCTGCCCGGCGTGGACGGACCGTGCGGACGTCGAGTCGGTGGTGGTGGCGGGAGAGGCGTGGGCGGTCAGTACGGGGCCTGCGATCAGGGCCGCGGTCGCGGTCATCATCGCCAGGATCTTGCGCGGTGACATGGTGGAACCCCTCTGGTTCGGCGTCGGGGAAGCCACGCGCTCGTGACGGTGGCCTGGAGACGCCTGACCATCCTTTCGAAGGTCGACGTGGGTCCAGAAGGGTGGAATCGGCCTCTGTGAGGCTCTTGTGGGGATAACGCGGGGGGTCCTGCGCCCCAACAGCCCCTGCCGTTGCCGCCGCCGTGACCCGTATGGGGTCACCGGCGCGGTGGCGTGGCCGGCCGTCCCCTTGTCCGGCCCGGGCTCCCCGCCGCGGTCGCCGTTCCCGCGAGTGGCCCGGCGGGGAGGTGGCGCGAAGGCGGCGGAGCGCGCGCGTGCCACCGCCGGCGCGGTGTCGCGCAGTCGGGACCGGAGCGGCCCCGGGGTCGTCAGAAGACGGCGATCGGGGAGACCGGGGTGCCGGTGCCGCCCACGAAGGGTTCGGGCATCGCCGAGAGGAGGAAGGAATAGCGGGCCTCTTCCGCACAGGCTGTGGACAACTCCTCCAGGTTCCAGTTCTGCCCCTGGTGCATGCCCATCTCGACCAGGTCCAGGGCGTGCACCGGCAGCCACAGGTTCTCGATCTCCGGCGGGAAGATCTCGAAGGTCAGGGTGTCGTTGGCGACGGCCGCCACGTCCCGGGCGTGGAACCACTGAGGCGTGCGGACGGACAGGCCGGGGGACGGGAAGCCGTAGCCGTGCTTGTCGCCCGCGAGGTAGACCTGGATCTGCCCGGTGCGGACGAGGACGACGTCGCCGGCGCGGACCGTGACCCCGCCGAACTCCTCCGCCTCCGCCAGGTCCTCGGGGGTCACCGCGTGGCCGCCCTCCAGCCGGTCCACGCCCTTCGCGCGGGCCACGTCCAGCAGGACACCGCGCGAGACGATGTGCCGGGCCTTGTCGATGCCGCTGAACTCGGCGCGGGAGTGCGCGGTGATGGAGGAGGCCGGACGGCCGTTGTAGATCTTCCCCGAGTGCGAGACGTGCGTCAGCGCGTCCCAGTGGGTCGCCGCCTGGAGGCCCATCGTCACGGCGTCGTCGCTGCAGGCCACCGTGCCCGGACCGAAGATCTCCTGGTTGATCTGCACCATCGTGTGCAGCGGGTTGATCCGGCCCGGGATCATGCCGACCTGTACGCCGTCCTCCTTCAGCGGGAGCGCGAGCGGCACCCGGCGGCCCCTGCGGACACCGGCGGCCGCCGCCCGGACGACCGGGTCGGTGATCAGGTTCAACGTGCCGATCTCGTCGTCGGCGCCCCAACGGCCCCAGTTGTTGATGCGCTTGGCGATGTCGTGGAACTCGGGGGGCAGGGACATGGGCCTCATCAGCTCCTTGCGAAGGCGAGGGACAACCGGGTCTTGTGCTGGTGCGTCGGGCTGCCCCTAGAATCTAACGGTCCGTCAGAAAACGCGGGAAGGGGCCGGCATGGGGAACTTCTTGGCAGGCAAGGTCGTCGCCGTCACCGGCGCGGGCCGGGGCATCGGCCGGGCCGTGGCGCTCGCCGCGGCCACCGAGGGAGCCAAGGTCGTCGTCAACGACTACGGCGTCGGCATCGAGGGCGGGGAGCCGACCAGCGAGGTCGCCGCATCGGTGGTGAAGGAGATCACCGCGGCGGGCGGGGAGGCCGTCGCGGTGGCCGACGACATCTCCACGATGGCCGGCGGGCAGCGCATCATCGACACGGCGCTCGCCCGGTACGGACGCATCGACGGGGTCGTCTGCGTCGCGGGGATCCTGCGCGAACGGATGCTCTTCAACATGTCCGAGGAGGAATGGGACCCGGTCGTCGCCACCCACCTCAAGGGCACCTTCACCGTGTTCCGGGCGGCCTCCGCCGTCATGCGCAAGCAGGGCACGGGCACCCTCATCGGCTTCACCAGCGGCAACCACCAGGGCTCCGTCGCCCAGGCCAACTACAGCGCGGCCAAGGGCGGGATCATCTCCCTCGTCCGCAGCGCCGCCCTCGGACTCAACAAGTACGGGGTCACCGCCAACGCCGTCGCCCCCGTCGCCCGGACCAGGATGTCCGCCAACGTCCCGATGGAGCTCAAGGAGATCGGCGAGCCCGAGGACGTCGCGGCCCTCGTCACCTACCTCCTCAGCGACCGGGCGCGGGCCGAGAACATCACCGGGCAGGTGTACACGATCGCCGGCCCGAAGATCGCCGTCTGGGCCCAGCCGCGCGAACTGCGCGCCGGGTACGCCGAGGGGGCCTGGACCCCCGAGCGGATCGCCGATTTCCTCCCGGGAACCGTCGGCACCGACCCGATGCCGATGCTCGCGCAACTGGAGGCCATGGCCAGGGCCGCCGCCGCCAAGGACCGCCCCAATGCCTGACCCGGCCGGGGCCGGACCTGCCGCGCGCGGCGGCCCGGGCGCCGGTGGCCCGGGCGCCGGTGGGTCCGTCCCCGCCGGGACCGGATCGCGTGGTCCGGGGTCCCGTGCGCCGGTGATCCGTCCGTCCGCGCGCCGGCGGCCCGTGCCCCGTCCGTCCGACGCCTGACCGCCGCCCCGCCGACGCCTGACAGGGAGACCGCATGGACTTCAGCTTCGGAGCGGGGGACGAGGAGCTGCGCGCCCGCGCCCGCACCTGGCTCACCGCCCGCCTCACCGGACCGTACGCGGACCTCCGCGGCCTCGGCGGTCCGGGCAGCGAGCACGAGGGGACGGAACAGCGCCGCGGCTGGGAGCGGGAGTTGGGACGCGGCGGCTGGATCGGTCAGGGCTGGGACGTCCCCACCGGCGCGTACGGGCAGCAGCGGCTGTCCCTCACCGGCCAGGTCGTCTGGGCGGAGGAGTACGCGGCGCTCCGCGCGCCCGGCCGGGTCGGCCACATCGGGGAGAACCTCCTCGCGCCGACCCTGATCGCCTACGGCACCCCCGAGCAGCAGGCCCGGTTCCTGCCCGGCATCGCCCGCGGCGAGGAGCTGTGGTGCCAGGGCTACAGCGAACCGGACGCCGGATCGGACCTGGCGGGCGTCCGCACCGTCGCCGTGCGCGATTCCGCGGACGGGCTGCCGCGCGTCACCGGACAGAAGATCTGGACCTCCCTCGCCCAGGACGCCGACTGGTGTTTCGTCCTCGCCCGCACCGAGAGCGGCTCCCGCCGGCACCGGGGCCTGTCGTTCCTGCTGGTGCCCATGGACCAGCCGGGCCGGATCGAGGTCCGTCCGATCCGGCAGATGTCGGGTACCGCCGAGTTCAACGAGGTGTTCTTCGACGGGGCGGTGGCGGCCGAGACCGTCGGCGGGGAGGGCAACGGCTGGGCCGTCGCCATGGGCCTGCTCGCCCTGGAACGCGGCGTCTCCACCCTCGTCCAACAGATCGGCTTCGCCGCCGAACTGGAGCGCGTCCTGGCCGACCACCTCGCCGCCGGCGCCCCGGACCCGGTCCTGCGCGAACGTCTCGTACGGCAGTGGGCCGAGCTGCGCACCATGCGGTGGAACGCCCTGCGCACGCTCGGTTCGGCCGGTGATCCGGGGGCGCCGAGCGTCGCGAAGCTGCTGTGGGGCGGTTGGCACCGGCGGCTCGGGGAGCTGGCCGTCGAGGTCCGGGGAGCGGCGGCGACGGCCGGTACGGGGCCCTGGTCGCGGGAGGTGCCGTACGAGCGGGGACTCGACGAGGGGCAGCGGCTCTTCCTTTTCACCCGGGCCGACACCATCTACGGCGGCTCGGACGAGATCCAGCGGAACATCATCGCCGAGCGGGTGCTCGGCCTGCCTAAGGAGCCCAGGTGAGAGGCGTCGTGTTCGACGGCAAGCAGGCCCAGGTGGTCGACGATCTGGAGATCCGCGATCCGGGCCCGGGGGAGGTGCTCGTCGCGGTCAAGGCGGCCGGGCTGTGTCACAGCGACCTGTCGGTGATCGACGGGACGATCCCGTTCCCGCCGCCGGTGGTGCTCGGGCACGAGGGCGCCGGGGTGGTCGAGGCGGTCGGCGCGGGCGTCACGCACGTGGCGCCGGGCGATCACGTCTCGCTGTCCACGCTCGCCAACTGCGGGGCGTGCGCCGACTGCGACCGGGGGCGTCCGACGATGTGCCGCAAGGCGATCGGGATGCCCGGCCAACCCTTCAGCCGGGGCGGGAAGCCGCTGTTCCAGTTCGCCTCCAACTCGGCGTTCGCGGAGCGGACGATCGTCAGGGCCGTGCAGGCCGTGAAGATCCCCCGGGACGTGCCGCTGACCTCGGCCGCGCTCATCGGCTGCGGGGTGCTCACGGGCGTCGGGGCGGTGCTGAACCGGGCGAAGGTGGACCGCGGCGAGAGCGTCGTCGTCATCGGCACCGGCGGGATCGGGCTGAACGTCCTCCAGGGCGCCCGGATAGCCGGGGCGACGACGATCGTCGCCGTGGACGCGAACCCGGCGAAGGAGGCGGTGGCCCGGCAGTTCGGCGCCACCCACTTCATCGACGCGTCGGCCGTCCCGGACTCCTCGGCCGCCGTCCGGGAGATCCTGCCGACGGGCGCGGACCACGCCTTCGAGTGCGTCGGCAACGTGAAGCTGATCCGCCAGGCCGTGGACCTGCTGGACCGGCACGGGCAGGCCGTCCTGCTCGGGGTGCCGGGCTTCAAGGAGGAGGCGTCGTTCCTCGTCTCGTCCATGTACCTCGACAAGACGATCATGGGCTGTCGGTACGGGTCCTCCCGCCCCCAGCGCGACATCGCGCTGTACGCCGAGCTGTACCGGCAGGGCCGGCTGCTGTTGGACGAGCTGGTGACGGAGGTCTACCCGGTCGAGGACTTCGCCAAGGCCGCCGACGACGCCCACCACGGGCGGGTGGCGCGGGGGGTGCTCACCTTCTGAGCGTGCCCGCGGCCCGACCCCGGACCCCGGTGGGGGTGCGGGGCCGGGCCGCGGGCACGGTGGGGGTGCCGTGCGGGGCTGGGGAGCTCAGGGGGTGAAGCGGCCGAAGCGGCCCTGGTGGAAGAGGAGCGGGTCGCCCTCGCCGTCGGCGCCCATGGCCGTGACGCGGCCGACGACGATGAGGTGGTCCCCGCCGGTGTGGACGGCCTGGATCCGGCAGTCGATCCAGGCGGGCACGTCGTCGAGCCGCGGCGAGCCGGTGACGGGCGCCGGCCGGTGGCCGACCCCGGCGAACTTGTCGGCGCCGCTGACGGCGAACGCCCGGCACAGATCGCCCTGTTCGGCGCCCAGGATGTTGACGCAGAACACCCCGGCGCGGGCGATCCGGGGCCAGGTGGTCGACGTGCGGGCCACCATGAAGGTGACCAGCGGCGGGTCGAGGGAGAGCGAGGCGAAGGACTGGCAGGCGAAGCCCGCCGGGCCGTCCTCGCCCTCGCCGGGCGGTGCGGTGATGACCGTGACCCCGCTGGCGAAGCGCCCGAGCACGGCCCGGAACTCGGCGGGGCCGACGGGCGCGCGCTCGTCCCGGCCGACGGCCCGCAGGGCGGGCCGGGGCAGAGCGTCGACGGACTCCGGGGCCGCGGTTGCGGGGGCGCCGGCTGACCTGAGGTATCGGACGACGGTGGCCGCCATCCCTGCGTGTCCCATCACACCTCCGATTGAAGCTGACGGGTCGTCAGATGGGAAGGGGTGGGGCGGGGCGGGGTCGCGCGAGGGTCGGAGGGGGTGGACGGGGGCATGCGGGGGCCTCGGTGGGGCGTGTCACCGGAAGGGGGTAGGGTGCGGACAGCCGGATGTTGAACTTGTTCAAAAATTGGTTCGGGGGTGGCGCCGTGGCGCACGACGGAACGGCCCGGCCGGCGACGGTCCTGAGCAGGGAGCTGCCCGCGGCGCTCGGCATGGCGGCCGGACAGCTGCTGGTCCTGTCCGCGGGCCTGTTCGTCCTGGCCGGCGTGTCGGACCAGTACGACCACGAACAGGGCCAAGGGGGGTTCGGGGCCGCGTTCCTGACGTGGCTCGTCGTCATCGCCCCCGTCCTGTACCCCGTGCTCGGTCTCCTGCACGCCGCCCTGTTCGCCCTGCCCGTGGCGGTCCCCGCGCATGCCCTCGGTCGGCGCGGTCGGGTGCCCGGCGGCGCCTGGGCCATCCTTCTCACCTGCGGCCTCGCCGCGCTGTACGCGACTGTCGGCTGGTGGCGCCACGACCTGCCCTACGGGCCGACCTGGGCGTGGGTGGCGGGGACCGGGCTGCTCCCGGTGGCCGCGGCCCGCCACGCACGCAGGCGTGACGTCCGCCCGTGGGGCATGGTCTGCCGGACCGCCGGCGTGACGGGAGCCGGGCTACTGCTGCTCGGCGGCGCGTACGCGACCGACGTGGCCGGGCTGCTGCCGGAGTACCGGCCGCCGCGCCTCGCGGAGGCCGAGTACACCGGGACGTGGACCGGCGACGCGGGCGCCCGCCTGGTGCTCCACGCGGACGGCACGATGAGTGCCGACGCGCTGCCCGTGGTGGGCCGCGACGGAGGAACTGCGCGCTGCTCGGGCGCCGGGACGTGGAGCTTCGACCCCGAGGCCGAGGCGCACGCCTGGGCGGCGGCCGCACCCGCCCACCGGGACGGGGTGTGGCTCGACTTCCGCTCCTGCACCGGGTCCGTCCTCGCCTGGCGGATCGCCGGTACGGCGGCGCGGCCCGAACTGTTCTCGTGGTTCGGGGACGCGGACGCCGGAGGACTCCAGGTCCTCCGGCGGGGCGCGGGTGCGGAGCGCGGTGCGGGCGACGTGGGCGCGGGCGGGGCTCGGGCGTCCGGGTGAACCGGGGGCGTTCGGGGCGGCTCGTGCGGGGGCGCCGCGGCGGGCGGGGGCATCGTGGCCCGGGACCGTCCAGCGCCGTACGTCCTCAGGGAGGAACCCCATGCTCGGCACCGACTTCCGTACCGGCTCGCCCAACTGGCTCGACCTCGGCAGCCCCGACACCGCGGCGGCCGCCGCGTTCTACGGGACCGTCCTCGGCTGGGACTTCGTCTCGGCCGGGCCGGAGGCGGGTGGGTACGGCTTCTTCCAGGTGGACGGGAAGACCGTCGCCGCGATCGGCCCGCTCACCGAGCAGGGGGCGAAGTCCGCGTGGATGGTCCACTTCATGACCCCCGACATCCGGGCCACCGCCGAAGCGGTGCGGGCGGGCGGCGGAGCGGTGCGGATGGAACCCGGCGACGTCATGGGCGAGGGCTGGCTCGCCCAGTTCACCGACCCGCAGGGTGCCGAGTTCGCGTGCTGGCAGCCCGGGCGGACGGGCGGGCTCGACCTCACCTCCGCCGAGAAGAGCCTGGTGTGGGCGGAGCTCCACGTCCCGGACCCGCTCGCGGCCCTCAGCTTCTACGGCGGGGTGTTCGGGTGGCGGCACTCCGACATGGAGATGCCCGGGATGACGTACCGGGTGCTGAGCATCGCCGACGGGGAGCAGCAGGACGGGACCTTCGGCGGGGTCGCTCCGCTGGGTGACGAGGGCGGGCGGATCCCGCGCTGGGTGCCGTACTTCAACGTCCCGGACGTCGACGGGGTCGCCGAGGCGGCGCTGGGTGCGGGCGGGTCCGTTCCGATGCCGGCCGAGGACATCGCCGGGGTCGGTCGGATCGGCTGGGTCGCCGACCCGGCGGGGGCGTTGTTCGCGCTGCTGAAGCCGAACCCGCGGGGCTGAGGGGCGGTGCCGCCGGGCCGCGCCGGCGGCGGCCGGGGTTGGGTCGCCGGTTTCTGCCGGTCAGCGGCCCAGGTATTTGGGGGTGCGGCGCTCCACGAAGCTCGCCACGCCCTCGTTCGCGTCGGCCGTCGTCATGTTGAGTTCCTGAGCGGTGGCCTCGGCGGCGAGTGCGGTCGCCCGGTCACCGTCGAGGGAGGCGTTGACCAGTTGCTTCGTGAGGGCGAGGGCGCGGGTCGGGCCCTGGGCGAGGCGCTCGGCCCAGGCGCGGGCCGTCTCCTCCAGTGCGTCGGCCGGGACCACCTTGTTGACGAGGCCGAGGCGGGCGGCGTCCTCGGCGGGGACGGCGTCGCCGAAGAACATCAGCTCCTTCGCCTTCTGCGGGCCGAGGAGGCGGGGCAGGAGGTAGGCGCCGCCGCCGTCGGGGACGAGGCCGCGGCGGACGAACACCTCGATGAAGCGGGCCTGTTCGGCGGCGATGACGAGGTCGCAGGCGAGGGCGAGGTGGGCGCCGATGCCGGCGGCCGTGCCGTTCACCGCGGCGATGACGGGCTTTTCGCAGTCCAGGACCGCGGTGATCAGGCGTTGGGCGCCGAGGCGGATCATGCGGGAGACGTCGCCGGCGATGCGGTCGCCTCCGGCGGTGGTGGCGGTGGGGCCGCTGCTGCGGAGGTCTGCGCCGGCGCAGAAGCCCTTGCCGGTGGCGGTGATGACGACTGCCCGGACGGCGGGGTCGGCGGAGGCGTCGGTGAGCAGGGCGATGACGCGTTCGCGTTGGTCCCGGGTGAGGGCGTTCATGGCCTCGGGGCGGTTCAGGGTGATCCAGGAGACGCTGTTCTCGATCCGGTGCCGGATCTCGTCCGAGGGGGTGGCGGGCATGCGGTGACTCCTGTCGTCGGGGGCGGGTGCCGGCCCGGTGGTGGTCGGGCGGTGGCTGCGGGTGGGTCGGGGCCGGGGGCGGGGTGGGGGGTCGGCCGGGGCGGGCATGATTTATGGCGCCCTGTCCGGGGCTGCGATGGGGTGGGCGGGATTTTGCGCCAACAAATCACGTTTTAGCCCCTGCCGACCCCCCACCCCACCCCCGACCCCGACCGGTACGGATGCTGCAAGTTCGATCCCCCGGCTCGGCCCGTCACCTCCGGCCATCGCAGCCTCGCCGGCGTTTGAGGCGCGGGGTTCGGGGCGGAGCCCCGGGGGGCGAGGGCCCGCCGGGTGGTGGTTCCGCCGGGTGGTGGTCGCGGGGTGGACGGCCGGGTCAGCGGCAGATGGCCAGGGCGTCCAGGGCCACCGCCCCTTGGCCTCGGGGGAGGACCATCAGGGGGTTGATGTCCAGTTCGGAGAGTTCGTCGCCGAGTTCGAGGGCCATGCGCTGGACGCGGAGGATGACTTCCACGAGGGCGTCGACGTCGGCCGGTGGTGCGCCGCGTACGCCTTCCAGCAGGGGGTGGCCGCGCAGTTCGGTGAGCATCGCGCGGGCCTGGTCCTCGCCGAACGGCGGCACGCGGACCGACGCGTCCCGCAGGACCTCGACGAGGACCCCGCCGAGGCCGACGGTGACGGTCGGGCCGAAGAGGTCGTCCTGGGTGACGCCGACGACCATCTCGACGCCGCGTTCCACCATCTGGCAGACGAGGATGCCGTCCAGGGGGACGTTCTCGTAGCGGGCGATGTCGGTGAGTTCGCGGTAGGCGTCGCGGATCTGGCTCGCCGAGGTGAGGGCGACCTTGACCAGGCCGAGTTCGGTCTTGTGGGCGAGTTGGGGGCCGGAGGCCTTCATGACGACCGGGTAGCCGACGAGTCCGGCCGCCCGGACGGCCGCCGCCGCGCTCGTGACCAGTTGTTCGCGCGGTACGCGGATGCCGTACGCGCGCAGGAGTTGCTTGGCGGAGTGTTCGCTGAGCTGTTGGCCGGGCCGCATCAGGGCCTGGGCCTTGCGGTACGAGGGGGAGGGGGTGCGGGGCGCCTCGTCGAAGGGGGAGCGGTACGAGGCGGTGAAGCGGTGGTGGCCGAGGTAGGCGCGGACGGCGGTGATGCAGTTGCCGAAGGTGCGGAACGTGGCGACGCGGGAGGAGCCGAGGAGGGTGGTGCGGTACGCCTCCTCGGTGCCCACGGGGGAGCCCCAGATCACGCAGATGAGCTTGTCGGTCTGTTCGGCGGCGTCCACCAGGTCCTGGGCGAGCTTGTCGCTCATCGGGGGGAAGGGGCCGGTGATGGGACAGATCAGGACGCCGACGGACGGGTCGGCGAGGATCGCGTCGATGATCTTCCGGCCGCGCCAGTCGCCGACGGGGTGGCCGCCGTTGTCGACGGGGTTGGAGACGCCGAGGTAGGGCGGGATCCACTGGTGGAGTTCGGCCTGTTTGGCCTCGGAGAGGGTGGGGAGGGTGAGGCCCGCCTCGGTGGCCAGGTCGGAGAAGTGGGCTCCGGTGCCGCCGGAGATGGAGTAGACGACGACGCCGTCGGCCCGGGGTTTGCGGGCGCGGGCGAGGAGGGCGGCGGTGTCCTGGAGTTCGTCGAGCCCGTCGACGCGGATGACGCCGAACTGCCGCATGGCGGCGTCGACGACGGTGTCGGCGCCGGTGAGCTTGCCGGTGTGCGAGGCGGCCATCCGGGCGCCGGTCTCGGTGCGGCCGACCTTGACGGCGACGACGGGGACCCCGTTGCGGGCGGCCCGGTCGGCGGCGAGGAGGAAGGACCGGCCGTCCTTGAGACCCTCCACGTAGCAGGCGATGGCCCCGACCTCGGGCTGCTCGGCGAGGTAGGAGATGAAGTCCGCGGTCTCCAGGTCGGCCTCGTTGCCGGTGGGCGCCCAGTGGGAGAGCCGGATGCCGAGTTCCTGGAGGGTGTAGACGGGGCGACCCTGGTGGCCGGACTGGGTGATGAGGGCGATGGCCGGCCCGTCGAGGTCCTGGCGGAACTCCTCGAAGGCGTTGAGGTTGGTGTTCGGGCCCAACAGGCGCAGCCCGGAGCGTCGTACGCCGGCGGCGAGCCGTGCCTGGGCGGCTGCGCCGGCCTCGCCGGTCTCCGCGAAACCGGACGCGAAGGCGACGGCGAACCTGACCTTGGCCTCGGCGAGTTCCTCGACGACGGGCAGGGGGTCGGCGACGAGGATCACGGCGAGGTCGACCTGTTCGGGAAGGTCGGCGACGGACGCCAGGCAGGGCAGCCCGAAGACGCTCGTACGGGTCGGGTTCACGGGGTGCACCCGGGCTCCGACGCGTTCGGCCCAGGCGAGGAGTTGGCGGGTGATGCCGGTGTTGGGTCTGCCGTCGGCGTCGGAGGCGCCGATGACGGCCACGGACTCGGGCCGGAAGAACCGGTCCAGGTCGGGCACATCGGAGTGCAGGGGCCGTCCGCTGACGTCCAGGGCGATCGCGTCCTCGGCGGAGGGCGCGGCCGTGGAGTGGACCGCCGTCCTGGGGCTCTCCCCGCAGGCCTCGACACGTGCGCGGAAGTCGGTGGTGAGGGTGCCGTGAGTAGATCCAAGCATCGTTCCGCCCGCTCCTGCTCGATGAACCTCGATGGACTTCGATAGTTCGAAGGGATCCATAGCTGACGCGTAGTCAGATTACTGAACTGACGCGCCGTCAGGAACAGGGATGCGCAGGAAAGGTGGTGGAGGTGGTGTGCTGAACGGTGGCAGATCCGCTCAGGGGCGGTCCAGAGCGCTTTCGGCCTACCGTCGCTTCCCCCGGGCCAACGCCTTCGCGATCTTCTCGGCGTCCAGGGCCAGTTCGCGCAGCATGCCGCTGATCGGGTTCGTGTAGCCGGTGAAGTACAGGCCGGGGGCGCCCTGCGGACTGCGCCCGCCCCGCACGACGGGCCTCCCGCGCCCGTCGAGGACGTCGAGGTGCCCGACCAGGCCCTCCAGGGCCCGCCGGTATCCGGTTGCCGCGACCACCACGTCCGGGCTGATCCGCGACCCGTCGGCCAGCTCCACCTCGGCGCCGTCGAAGGAGACGACCGCCGCCACCGGCTCGACCCGCCCCCCGCGCACCGCGTCGATCAGACCGACGTCCTGGACCGGGATCGCACCCTCCCGGACCCTGCTGTAGAGGCCGGTGGTGGGGCGCGGCAGGCCGTGCGCCGAGAGGTCCGGGACGGAGAGCTTCGTGACGACCGCCCCGAGCCGGTCCACGAGCCCCACGGGCAGCCTGCGCACGAGGATCCCCGTGCGCTGGGACGGCCAGCCCGCGGTGGAGCGCCGCAGGACGTGCGGTGCGGTCCGCACGGCGAGCCGCACCCGGGACGCCCCGCCGTCGGCCAGGTCCACGGCTATCTCGGCGCCCGTGTTGCCGACGCCGACGACCAGCACGTCCCGACCCGCGTACGGCTTCGGCTCGCGGTACGCGGCGGCGTGCAGCAGCTCCCCCGTGTACGTGTCCGAGCCCGGCCAGTCGGGCAGCGCCGGGGTGTGGTTGAAGCCGGTGGCCACGACGACCGCGCCGGCCGCCAGCAGCCGCCCGCCGCTCGCGTGGAGGGTCCAGCCGTCCCCGTCGGCGGCCCGCTCGATCCGGGTCACCTCCACCCCGGTGACCAGCTCCAGCTCGTGGAACTCGGCGTACTTCTCCAGGTACCGGACCATGTCCGCCCGCGCTACCCACCGCCCGAACCGGCGCGGGATCCCGAGCCCGGGGAGGGCCGAGAGGCGCCGGGTGGTGTGCAGCCGCAGCCGCTCGTAGTGGCCCCGCCAGGAGGCCCCCACCGCGTCGGACTTCTCGACGACGACGGCGCGCACCCCCCGCGCGCGGAGCGCGGCGGCGACGGCGAGGCCGCCGGGGCCGGCGCCGATCACGTACACGGGGCGGGGCTGGGTGTTCATGTCGGGCTGCTGCTCGGGCATGAGGGGTGAGCGTATCGACACTCAGAGTTGATGGGTCTCGGACAAGGAGTGAATCGATTGCGGAACGATCACGGCCGGATGGTTCGCCCGGTATGGGAGGAAGGTGGGGGTGGGCCCCGCGCGCGATTCCCGGGCGTCCCGCCCCGGCGGGTCGTTCCGCCACCCGGTGCGGCGCGGCGGCCCCGGGTCCGGGGGTCGGCGTTGCCTCCCGACGGGCGGGCGCCCCGCTGTCACAGTGGTGACCCCGTCCCGGAGAGGAGCAGGTGAGTACCTGATGTGGCAGCCCGACGGGTGGGACGTACGCGTCCGCCTCGGAATCCTCACCCCGCACGCCGACGTCGGCCCAGAATCGGAGCTGCGGGCCATGGCCCCGCCCGAGGTGGGTCTGCACACCGCCCGGGTGCCGTTCGCGGCCGGGGGCGGGGGCTGGTCGACGGGCTCCGCCATCCCGCTCGGCCCCGTCCGGGCCTTCGCCGAACCCCCGCACGTGGACGCCGCCGCCGAGCTCCTCGCCGCCGCGCCCGTCGCCGTGATCGCCTACGCCTTCACCAGCTCCGCCTACGTCATCGGCGCGCGCGGCGAGGCGCACATGCTGGCCCGGCTCGGGGAGCGGGCCCACGGACTGCCGGTCGTCGCCACCTGCGCCGCCGTGGTCGAGGCGCTCCGTGTCCTCGGGGTCGGACGGATCGGCCTCGTCGACCCGCCGTGGTTCGACACCACCCTGAACGACCTGGGGCGCGGCTACTACGAGGAGGCCGGGTTCGAGGTCCCGTACGCCGCCCCGTGCGGGCTGCCCGTCGAGCGGCGCGCGGTCCGGCCGAAGACGCTGCACGACCGGGTGGCGGAGCGGCTGCCCGACACGGCCGACGCGGTCGTGATCGGCGGCAACGGGTTCCGTTCCGTCGGGGTGATCGAAGCCCTGGAGGCCACTCTCGGCCGGCCCGTCCTGACCGCCAACCAGGTCCTGCTGTGGGCGGCCCTGCGCGCGGCGGGCGCCTCCACCGAGGGCGTCACCGGGTACGGGCGCCTCTTCGGGGGTCCGGGGGCGTGACCGACGCCCGACGCCCGGGGCCTTGCGGGATCGGCTCCGATCCGCTGAACTGACGTACCGTCAGATCGTGTGGGTGAGGGGTGGAGGGCTTCCGATGCAGACCATCTGGCTCAGCGGGGCCGAATGGCTCGCCGTGCTGCGGATAGGCCTCGGCCTGTGGTGGCTGGAGAGCTGGCGACACAAGGACAAGAAGGGCTGGTTCGAGCGCGGGACCGGCATCGCCTGGGCCGCCGACGTCGCCGGCAAACACCGGTGGCCGTTCGTCAGGAGCGGCTTCGGGAAGATCGTCCAACCGCGCCCGCGCCTCATGGCGTACGTCGTCGTCTACGCCGAACTCGCCCTCGGGCTGGGCCTGGTGTTCGGCTTCCTGACCCCCGTCGCGCTCGTGGGCGGGCTGCTGTTGAACCTGCTGTACCTCGTGCTGATGATCCACGACTGGGCCGAGCAGGGGCAGAACGCGATGATGGCGCTGATCTCGCTCGTCGCGCTGTTCGCCATGAGCTGGCAGGCCTGGTCCCTCGACGCCTCGATCGGACTCTTCCTGTGAACGCCGCCTCCGCCGCCTCCGCTGCCGGTCCCGGGGGCGGCGCTCCCGCCCGCGCCGCCGTCCGCCACGACCTGCCCGAGCCGGACGACTTCACCCGGCCCTACTGGGACGCCGCCGCCGACGGCCGCCTGCTGCTCCGGCACTGCGCCGACTGCGGACGCCACCACCACTACCCGCGCGAGTTCTGCCCCTTCTGCTGGGCCGGCGAGGACCGCGTCACCTGGCAGGAGGCGAGCGGCAGCGCCACGCTCTACACCTGGTCCGTGATCCACCGCAACGACCTGCCGCCCTTCGGCACCCGCGTCCCGTACGTGGCGGCCGTCGTCGACCTCGCCGAAGGCCCCCGGATGATGACCGAGGTCGTCGACTGCGCGCACGACGAACTCCGCATCGGGATGCCGCTCCGGGTCGCCTTCCGCGAGGCGACGGACGACGTACGGGTACCGGTCTTCGCGCCGGCGGGTGGGGGCGGGGCGTAGACCCGGGCGGGCCTCTACGGCCAGAGCAGTTCGCGTACCCAGTCCGTGCCGTCGGCGGCCCGTCGGTAGCGCAGCCGGATGTGGCGGCGGGCGGCGTCCCCCTGGAAGAACTCCACCTCCGTCGGGGCCAGGACGTACCGGGTCCAGGTGGGCGCCGGCGCGTCCGGATCCGTACCGGCCCGCTCCCATGACTCCGCCGAGACGCGCGCCAGTTCGGCCGTCGAGGCGAGCACCTCGCTCTGCCGGCCGGTGAGCGCGGCGGCGAGCGCCCCGCGCGAGCGGACCGCCAGGTCGGCCCGGCTCTCCTCGGGCCCGCACGCCGTGACCCGACCCCGGACGCGGACCTGCCGGCCCACCAGCGGCCAGTAGAAACCGAGGGCGGCTTCGGGGTGGGCGGCCAACTGGACCCCCTTGGCGCTGGTGGCGTGCGACGCGAAGTGCCAGCCCCGGTCGTCGGCCTCGTGCAGCATCAGAGTCCGTACGTCGGGCCGACCATCGGCGTCCACCGTGGCCAGGCTCATCGTGTGCGGCTCGGGCTGCCCGGCCCGCGCCGCGCCGACGAACCAGTCCCTGAACAGGGGCAGCGGCGCGTCCTGCGCGGCCTCGGGATCGAAGCGGGGGAGCGGGGTGTCCCACACCCGCAGGGCGTGCAGGGTCTCGTGGAAGTCGTCGCTGCTCATGGCCCCAGGCTAGGGGGCGGGGGTGTGGTGTGGGTGGGCTCGGGGGTGGGCGGGGTGCGGCCGGTCCGTGTCAGGGCTGGTTTGGGGGGTTCCCGCCGGTCTCATCGTCTCCCCGTGTCGGGCCGGTCCCTCAAGGGCGCTCCCTGCGGTCGCGTCGCTTCGCGATGGCCTTCGGCCACCCTTGACCGACCGACCCGACACGGAAAGCCGAAGACCGACGGGAACCCCCCAAAAGAACGGTCACGGGTCAGAGAGGGGAGGTGCGGGTCCCTCAGGGACGAGACGAGGGGCCGGGCGCCGGCAGATCGGGCATGCGGGGAGGTCGGAGGGCCTGCGGCCGGACCACGAGCGCGAGCATGAGCCCCTGCCTGCCGTCATGACGGAGAGGTTGACCTCAGGGCACGTCGGACGATCGACTCGGGCTTCGTGGGGACCGGGTGGGTGCCTTCGTGCGGGTGTGCTCAGTACCCTGGCCGGATGATTCGGACGGTCGTTCTGGACATCGGTGAGACCCTCACCCGCGATGATCGGTACTGGGCTTCGTGGGCCGACTGGCTCGGCGTGGCGCGCCACACGCTCTCCGCGCTGGTGGGTGCGGTGGTCGTGGACGGCAGGGACAACGCGGACGCGATTCGCATGCTGCGCCCGGACATCGACATCGCCGCCGAGTACGCCGCCCGAGATGCTGCCGGTCGCGGCGAGCAGATCGACGAGACGGATCTCTACGACGATGTTCGACCGGCGCTCGCGGCGCTCCGCGCGGCGGGGGTGAGGGTCGTCATCGCGGGCAACCAGAGCCCCAAGGCCGGGGACCTCCTGCGCGCCCTGGCACTGCCCGCCGACCTCGTCGTCACGTCGGGGGAATGGGGCGTGGCGAAACCGTCCCGCGCATTCTTCGAGCAGGTGCTGGCGGTCTCCGAACGTCCCGCGGTCGAGACGCTCTACGTCGGTGATCACCCGGCCAATGACATTCATCCCGCGAAGGCCGCCGGGCTGCGCACAGCGCACCTACGGCGCGGTCCATGGGGCCATTGGTGGGCCGACGACCCCGATGTCCGGGCTGCCACGGATTGGTCCATCGATTCCCTCGCCGAGCTCACCGGCATCGTCGAACTGTAGGGAACGGCGTCGAGTTGGGTGGCGGAGCGCTACCGTGCGGAGATGGCCGATCACATCGGACAGCGCATCGCCGCACTGCGTCGAGCCCGCAGGATGACCCAGGCCGATCTCGCGCGCGAGGCCCATGTCTCCCTCTCCATGATCAAAGGGTGTGAGAGAGGGGCTCGTACTCCTGGATCGTCGACGCTTGAGGCCATCGCTTCCGCGCTTGCGGTGGACGCGTCGCGCATCGATCACGCCTACAAGGGGACGAGTCGCCGTGTCCACACCGCGCTCCCTGCAATCTCTGCCGCAATCGCGGGATACGAGTTCGCCCTGGACGCACCCCGGCGTCCTCTGTCGCAGGTCATTGCCGACGTCGACATCGCCGTAGCGTGGCGTCTTGCGGCACAGTACGGCCTGATCTCCACCCGGGCCCCTCAGCTGTTGGGGGACGCACTGGCCCACCTGCACGCAGCCACCGGTGTCGCCAGGGCCGAGGCGGCAGGACTCGTGGTCGCAGCCGCCCGGTCAGCTGACGCGGCGGCCTACAAGTTCGGCGCGCACGACCTCTCGGCTCGACTGATCGACGTGATGCGTTGGGCGGCGACCCAGATCGACGACCTGGATGTGCGTGCCACCGTCGCCTACGTTCACGCCGAGACCTTCCTCGCCGCGCGAGCTCACCGGGCCGGCCTGATCGTTCTGGAACAGGCCTTGGACCTCGCACCTGCGCCGAACAGAGAGGTTTCGACCGCAGTGCGCGGTGCCCTGCACATGCGGACGGCCGTCATGGCGGCACGTGCGGCCGACCCGGAGGCCGCATACGGGCACCTGGACGAGGCCCGGAGGTTTGCGGCGGGCCTTTCGGAGAGCGTCTACCTCGGCACCGCGTTCGGACCCTCCAGCGTGCGCATTCACGAGGTGGCGGTCTCGGTCAGCCTCGGCCAGGACCACATCGGCCGCGCCCTCGAAGTGGCTCGTCAATGGTCACCAGGTGAGGAAATCCCGGCGGAGCGCCGGTCAGGTTTCTGGATTGAAGTGGCAAGGGCGCAGTTGTGGTCGGGAAGCCCGGACAGAGCCTTCGATTCCCTCAAAGCGGCCCGCAGGCTCGCTCCACAGCATGTACGCCAGCACCCCTGGGCCCGCGAGGACATCGAAAAGATCTGCCGACTCAAACGCTCCGACACAGAGGCATTGACGTCGTACGCAGAGTGGATCGGTGCTGTCTGACCCTGCCGAGGTGATACAAGAAGTGTCCCTTGCAGCCCTTGCCGTGGCCCACCATCTGCCTACCCGCACCTTCAGGTGGACGAGAGGGATCATGACCACCAGCTTCGACATGAACACGGTGCCGCGCCGGGAGGAAGGACTGTCGGCCTGTCCGCCCCCGTGGCTCCACGCCCCGGCCCCGTCTTCCGCACCGAGTGAGGAACTTCTCGTCCGGGCTCGTGCCGGGTGGGAGCGCTTCGTGGCCTCCTTCGAGGAGGCGTCCGATGGCTGAGCAGTACGAGTACCTGCCCCACCGCCTCCTGCGCCGTCGTGTTGTCGACATCGCCTCAGGAGTGGCGGGTGAGCTGATGGCCGTGGTGAACGAGAACGTCTCGGACATCGGCGCCGAGCGTTGGATGGAATTGGCCTACATCCGCGCCGCGTCCGGCCGTGAGTTCACCACGGCGGTCGACAACGTCCTCCCCGCCGATGACCGGCCCCAGTCGGCCCGCAGGCGCCAATCCGAGCCGAGCAGCTGAACATCTGACGCGTCTTCCCCCTCTACCTGCGCCTCAGGCCGACCTTTTCGTCCTGACGGGCAGGTAGGGGTTCATGCCCGCGCTCGTGGTCCGGCCGCAGGCCTTCCGACCTCCCCGTATGCCCGATCTGCCGGCGCCCGGCCCGTCGTCTCGTCACTGAGGGACCCGTCCCTGTTCATCTCTGACCCGTGACCGTTCTTTTGGGGGGTTCCCGTCGGTCTTCGG
>NZ_JBVIVP010000011.1:0-153316 GCF_055595445.1 Streptomyces sp. NPDC040432
GAGATGATCGCCGTCAGACCCTCGCGGATGTCCTCGCCCGCCAGGTTGTCGTCCTTCTCCCGGAGCAGCTTCTTGTCCCGCGCATAGCGGTTGACCAGGCCGGTCAACGCCGCGCGGAAGCCCTCCTCGTGGGTACCGCCCTCGTGCGTGTGGATCGTGTTCGCGAAGGAGTAGACGCCCTCGGTGTACTGCGAGTTCCACTGCATCGCGATCTCGACCGAGAGCATCCGCTCCTTGTCCTCGGCCTCGACGTCGATGACGGTCGGGTGGATGAGCTCACCCTTGCGCGAGTTGAGGTACTTCACGAAGTCGACGATGCCGCCCTCGTAGTAGTACTTCACGGTGCGCGCCGCCGGCTCGGTGACGTCCGCGTCGGGGTCGTCCGCTCCGACCGTGGCCTTCGCCGACTCGCGCTCGTCGGTCAGCGACAGGGTCAGGCCCTTGTTGAGGAAGGCCATCTCCTGGAAGCGCCGCGACAGCGTCTCGAAGGAGTATTCGGTCGTCTCGAAGATGTCCGGGTCGGCCCAGAAGGTGACCGAGGTGCCGTGCTCGTCGGTCTCCTCGTTCTTCGCGAGGGCCGCCGTCGGGGCACCGAGCTTGTAGTCCTGGGTCCAGCGGAAGCCGTCGCGCCTGACCTCGACCGCGACCTTCGTCGACAGGGCGTTCACGACGGACACGCCGACGCCGTGCAGACCACCGGAGACGGCGTAGCCGCCACCGCCGAACTTGCCGCCGGCGTGCAGGACGGTCAGCACGACCTCAAGGGCCGGCTTGCCCTCGGACGGCACGATGTCGACCGGGATGCCTCGGCCGTTGTCGACGACCTTGACCCCGCCGTCGGCGAGGATCGTCACGTCGATGGTGTCCGCGTGCCCGGCCAGCGCCTCGTCGACCGAATTGTCGACCACCTCGTAGACGAGGTGGTGCAGGCCGCGCTCACCCGTCGATCCGATGTACATGCCGGGCCGCTTGCGGACCGCGTCCAGGCCCTCCAGGACCTGGATGTTGCTTCCGGTATACGAAGATCCACCGGCCTCGGCGACCTCGCCGCCGGCGGTGGACTCGTTCTTGTCGTTGGAGTTGCCGGAATCGGCCACGAAGCGCCCTTTCTGGCACAGCACAGGCCGTACTCCGGGCCAGCAGGCATGCAAGCAGGAGCGGCTGCGTCGATCTGCGTTGTCAGCGTTTGTCACCGGTACTCGACTGGTGATCCCGCAACTGGGCGGGATTGTCTCCAGTCTACCGGTACCACTGACATGAATGGGGGTTTGCCGGTACCTGAGTACGCATGTGCCGCCCTGAACCTCCTCTCTCCGACTCCCCATATCCGGGGAGGGGCTCAAAGTGGCTCACACGGGCATCCAGAGCTTCGGGCTGTCAACCCGCGACTACCGTGAGGGACACCACCCGCGACCGGGTCCCGCCCGCCTCTCGCGGAAGGGGACCCGACAGGCCGGAAGCCGCCGCTCCCGAGGGAACGACGGCTTCGAGAAGGCCGGGGCACCGGGCGCGCGGCGCCGGCTCAGCCGTAGGTGTCGCCCGGGCCCGTGCTGCCCGGGCTGCGCCAGGGTCCGTACCGCTTCGGCCGGCCGCCCGGGCCCTGCACCTTGATCAGCCGGACGGTGCCCTGCCCGAGGTCGGCATTGAGCCGCGCCACCAGCTGCGGCGCCAGCAGCTTCAGCTGCGCCGCCCACGCCGAGGAATCGCAGCGCACGACCAGCTCGCGGTCCTCGTAGCGCTCCGGTACGCAATGGGCCGCGATCTCCGGGCCGACGATCTCCGGCCAGCGCTCCATGACGCCGGCCACCGCCATCGGCATCTCCCAGCCGCGTTCCGTGCGCAGCCGGTCCAGCGCGGCCATCAGCGGCATCGGGTCCCGACCGTCCGCCCGGGCGCCCGAGCGGAGCCCGGGTTGGTGGGGGCGCTTCTTCCCGCCGACCGCGTTGCCCCGGGCCCTGGCCTGCTCCCGGGCGGCGGCGAGGGCCTGGCGCGCCAGGTCCACCCCGGAGGGCTCCGGGGTCCTGCGCCCCTCCTGCCCGTCACCGTTCACAGGCGGGTCACCTCACCGCCGGAGACCGCGAAGCGCGTCCCCGTCAGTACGGACGGCACGTCGTCGTCCACCGCCGCCGTCACCAGGACCTGCTCTCCCGGAGCCACCAGCTCCGCGAGCCGCTCGCGGCGTCGGGCGTCGAGCTCCGCGAACACGTCGTCGAGGACCAGCACCGGCTCGGCGCCCTCCGAGCGCAGCAGCTCGTAGGACGCCAGCCGCAGCGCGAGCGCGTACGACCAGGACTCGCCGTGGCTGGCGTAGCCCTTGGCGGGGAGCTCGCCGAGGCGCAGCAGCACGTCGTCGCGGTGCGGGCCGACGAGGGTGACGCCCCGCTCGATCTCCTGCTTGCGGACCCCGGTCAGCGCGGTCAGCAGGACCTCGTGGAGCGCCTCGCGGGTGCGTGCGTCGCCGCTGTCGACCGGGTCACCGGCCGAGGACTTGTAGGTGAGGCCGAGCGGACCGCCGCCGGGCGCGAGCTGTTCGTAGGCCTTGTCGGCGAGCGGCAGCAGCGTCCCGATCAGGTCGAGCCGCTGAACGAGCAGCTCCGCGCCGACCCGGGCCAGGTGCTGGTCCCACACGTCGAGGGTCGAGAGGTCCATGGACCGGCCGCCGTGCCGGCGGGCCATCGCCGCGGACTTCAGGAGGGTGTTGCGCTGTTTGAGGACCCGCTCGTAGTCGGATCGGACGGCCGCCATCCGCGGCGACCGGGCGGTGACCAGGTCGTCCAGGAAGCGGCGGCGTTCGCCCGGGTCGCCCTTGACGAGGGCCAGGTCCTCGGGGGCGAACAGCACCGTCCGTACGATCCCCAGCACGTCCCGGGGCCTGACCTGCGAGGACCGGTTGATCCGGGCCCGGTTGGCGCGCCCCGGGTTCAGCTCCAGCTCCACCAGCTGCTGCCGTTCGCCCTGGGTGACGGCGGCCCGGATGACGGCCCGGTCCGCGCCCATGCGGACGAGGGGGGCGTCCGAGGAGACCCGGTGGCTGCCGAGCGTCGCGAGGTAGCCGACGGCCTCGACGAGGTTGGTCTTGCCCTGCCCGTTGGGCCCCACGAAAGCCGTGACGCCCGGACCGAGGGGTACCTCGGCCCGGGCGTACGAGCGGAAGTCGGCCAGGGAGAGATGCGATACGTGCATGCGGCGCCGACCTCCCCCGGCTTCCTGCTGTCGTGCTCTTGGTACTCGTGGTGCTGAGTGCTGCTGATGTTGCTCGTGGTGCCGTGTTGCTTGGGATGCGGTGCTACTTCTTCTCCACCGCGTGGCCGCCGAACTGGTTGCGCAGCGCGGCGATCATCTTCATCTGCGGGGAGTCGTCCTGGCGGGAGGCGAACCGGGCGAACAGCGAGGCCGTGATCGCCGGCAGCGGCACCGCGTTGTCGATGGCCGCCTCGACGGTCCAGCGGCCCTCGCCGGAGTCCTGCGCGAAACCGCGCAGCTGCTCCAGGTGCTCGTCCTCGTCCAGCGCGTTGACGGCGAGGTCCAGCAGCCAGGAACGGATGACCGTGCCCTCCTGCCAGGACCGGAACACCTCGCGGACGTCGGTGACCGAGTCGACCTTCTCCAGGAGCTCCCAGCCCTCGGCGTAGGCCTGCATCATGGCGTACTCGATGCCGTTGTGGACCATCTTCGCGAAGTGCCCCGCGCCGACCTTGCCCGCGTGCACGGCGCCGAAGTCACCCTCGGGCTTGAGCGCGTCGAACACCGGCTGGACGGCCGCGACGTGCTTCTCGTCGCCGCCGTACATGAGCGCGTAGCCGTTCTCCAGGCCCCAGACGCCACCGGAGACGCCGCAGTCGACGAAGCCGATGCCCTTGGCCTTCAGCTCCTCGGCGTGCTTCTCGTCGTCCGTCCAGCGCGAGTTGCCGCCGTCCACGACGATGTCGCCCGGCGAGAGCAGCTCGCCCAGCTCGTCGACGGTGGACTGGGTCGCCGCGCCGGCGGGGACCATCACCCACACCACGCGGGGGGCCTGCAGGCTGTCCACAAGTTCCCGCAGGGTGTGGACATCCGCGAGGTCCGGGTTGCGGTCGTATCCGATGACGGTGTGGCCTGCGCGGCGGATGCGCTCGCGCATGTTGCCGCCCATCTTGCCGAGACCGACGAGACCAAGCTCCATCAACTGGTTCCTTACGCGTTGTGGCCGTCGTTGCGGCGGGCTCCCCGGCGCACCGGATCACCCACCGGATCCGAGCCTACGCCGGGGCGTGCACGGCGGCCCCACGGGCCGTGGCGTCCGTCCAGGGAGTCCCCAGGCGTTCTGGACTCCCCGAGCCCCGTCCTGTGGACGCCGTCGGGCCCGGTCCCGCGACATGCGAGAACGGGCCCGACGGGTCGAACATCAGCCGGACAGACGCACCGGCATGATCAGGTACTTGTAGGCCTCGTCGGCCTCCGCGTCGACCGCGGGGCGGCCGCTGAGCAGCGCCGGCTTGGTCGAGGTGGTGAAGCTGAGCTGCGCGACCGGCGAGTCGATCGCGCTGAGGCCGTCCAGCAGGAACGTCGGGTTGAAGGCGATCGAGATGTCGTCGCCGTCCAGCTTGGCGTCGACGCGTTCCACAGCCTGTGCGTCGTCGCTGGAACCGGCCTCCAGGATCAGCACGCCCTGCTCGAAGCTCAGCCGGACCGGCGTGTTGCGCTCGGCCACGAGGGCCACGCGCTTGACGGCCTCGACGAACGGGGCGGTCTCGATCACCGCGATGGAGTTGAACTCCGTCGGGAACAGCGTGCGGTACTTCGGCAGGTCGCCTTCGAGCAGCCGGGTGGTGGTGCGGCGGCCCGCGCCCTCGAAGCCGATGAGGCCCTCGCCGGCGCCGGAGCCCGAGAGCGCCAGGGTGACGGTGTCACCGCTCGTGAGGGACTTGGCGGTGTCCAGGAGGGTCTTCGCGGGCACCAGGGCCACGGCGGAGGCCTCCGGGTTCTCCGGCTTCCACAGGAACTCGCGGACCGCGAAGCGGTAGCGGTCGGTGGAGGCCAGGGTGACGCGGTCGCCCTCGATCTCGATGCGGACACCGGTCAGCACGGGCAGCGTGTCGTCGCGGCCGGCGGCGATGGCGACCTGGGCCGCGGCGGAGGCGAAGACCTCACCGGGCACGGTGCCGGTCGCGGTCGGCATCTGCGGCAGCGCCGGGTACTCCTCCACAGGCAGGGTGTGGAGTGTGAATCGCGAGGAGCCGCAGACCACGGTCGCCCGTACACCGTCTGTGGAAATCTCCACCGGCCGGTTGGGCAGGGCGCGGCAGATGTCGGCGAGCAGGCGGCCGGACACCAGGACGGTCCCGTCCTCCTCGACGTCCGCCTCGACGGAGACCCGGGCCGAGACCTCGTAGTCGAAGCCGGAGAGGGACAGCGTGCCCTCCTCGGCCTTCAGCAGCAGGCCCGCGAGTACCGGCACCGGCGGCCGGGCCGGGAGGCTGCGGGCAGCCCAGGCCACCGCCTCTGCGAGTACGTCGCGCTCCACCCGGATCTTCACCGGAACCGCCTCCTGCTGTTGCTCGCTCGTCTGCCGGCCATCGTCGTCGGCTCGTCGGTGCCTCGACCGGTTGCCGGGGACCAGTCTGACGTACGGCGCCGACACTCGTTGCGGCCGGCGGTCAAGTCGCCACCGAGGCGTCGGCGAGGGCGATCGACGAGTTGTGCACAGGACCCGCTTGAAAACGGAATCCGGCCTAACTCTCCATGGGGGTAGTAGTAGGGCCTGTGGAAACGGTGGATAAGCCCGTTTTCCCAGGTCAGGCCCAGTTTTTTATCCCCACACCCTGTGGGTGGCACCGGTGGACAACACGGTGTCCCTGTGGAGAACGAAAACTTCTGCACAGGCCGTCCCCAGACGACCCTCACTACTCCACAGGTGTGTCCCCAGCTTTTCCCCAGTGCTCCACAGACCAAACGTCGACATCCGTGTGACGGCTTTCACTCGGGGCGGTGACGGGAGGTGCCGGGTTGCCGAACAGTGGACAACGGTGTGGAGAACCCTCGGGAACCTGTGCACAGGGTGCGCGAACCTGTGGGCCGCCGGTGGACGAAGCCGTGGATGAGCCTGTGGACGAATTTTCTGTCCACAGGCTGTGGATCCGGCTTGCGCACAATTCCACAGGCGGCTGACCTGCCCTGATGGGCCCTCAACCTGCGGCCCTGTGGACAGATTGTGGGCGCCGCGCACTGTCCTCAGGCTGTGGACGAAAGAAAGTCGGCCAATCTGTGGATGAGTTGCTGCCCAGGGGGCGTATTCGAACAGAGCAGGGGCGCACGCACGGAAAAAGGCGCCCCCGGAAAGGCCCGGAAGCGCCCTGTTCTCGCGTTTGGAGGGTCCTGGCACGGCTGCCCGGAGCCCGCGTCAGGCGTTCTTGATGCGGTTGGTGAGCTCCGTGACCTGGTTGTAGATCGACCGTCGTTCCGCCATCAGAGCCCGGATCTTGCGGTCCGCGTGCATGACGGTGGTGTGGTCGCGGCCGCCGAACTGCGCCCCGATCTTGGGCAGTGACAGGTCGGTGAGCTCCCGGCACAGGTACATGGCGATCTGTCGCGCCGTGACCAGCACCCGGCTCCGCGAGGAGCCGCACAGGTCGTCCACGGTCAGCCCGAAGTAGTCGGCGGTGGCCGCCATGATGTCGGAGGCGGTGATCTCGGGCGCGCTGTCCTCGCCGCCCGGGATCAGGTTCTTCAGCACGTCCTCGGCGAGCCCGAGGTCGACCGGCTGCCGGTTGAGGCTCGCGAACGCCGTGACCCGGATCAGCGCCCCCTCCAGCTCGCGGATGTTGCGCGAGATGCGGGAGGCGATGAACTCCAGTACCTCCGGAGGGGCGTTGAGCTGCTCCTGGACGGCCTTCTTGCGCAGGATCGCGATGCGCGTCTCCAGCTCGGGCGGCTGGACGTCGGTGATCAGGCCCCACTCGAAGCGGTTGCGGAGCCGGTCCTCCAGGGTGACGAGCTGCTTGGGCGGCCGGTCCGAGGACAGCACGATCTGCTTGTTGGCGTTGTGCAGCGTGTTGAAGGTGTGGAAGAACTCCTCCTGCGTCGACTCCTTGCTCGCGAGGAACTGGATGTCGTCGACCAGCAGGATGTCCATCTCGCGGTAGCGCTTGCGGAAGGCGTCGCCCTTTCCGTCGCGGATGGAGTTGATGAACTCGTTGGTGAACTCCTCGGAGCTCACGTACCGCACCCGGGTGCCCGGGTAGAGGCTCCGCGCGTAGTGCCCGATGGCGTGCAGCAGGTGCGTCTTCCCGAGGCCCGACTCCCCGTAGATGAAGAGGGGGTTGTACGCCTTCGCCGGCGCCTCGGCCACGGCCACCGCGGCGGCGTGCGCGAAGCGGTTGGAGGCGCCGATGACGAAGGTGTCGAAGAGGTACTTGGGGTTCAGCCGGGCCGTCGGCTCCAACGGCCCCGACGTGGAACCACCGGACGACGCGGGCGGCGGCGCGGGCCGGCCGGGGGCCGGGCGCGGCGAGGGCTGCTCGTACTGCTGGTTCTCGTACTTCTGCTGCTCGTACTTCTGCTGTTCGTAGGAGGACTGCTCCCCGTACCCGGACTGCTCGTAGGAGCCCTGGTCGTAGCCGCCGGGGTCGGGCTGCTGGAGGTAGCCCGGCTGCGGCGAGGCGTACGGGTCCCGCTCGGGGAAGCCGCCGAGCCGTTGCTGCTGCCAGCCGTAGTCGTCCTGCTGTCCGCCCCGGGGCCAGGCGCCGGGCTCGGGGCGCTGCTGCTGGTAGTCCGGATAAGCGGGGCGGGCGGTGGGGAGATCGTCGCCCGGGCCGGTGTGACCGGTGTGACCGCCGGGTCGCTGACCGCCGTACGGCTCGTAACCCTCCCGCTGGGCCGAGGGGGGCGGGGAGGACGGCGCGGGTTCGCCCGCGGAGTCGTCGACGGTGATGGCGATGCGGATGGGCCGGCCGCACTCACGGCTCAGCGCATCGCTGATCAGCGGGGCGAGCCGGCCTTCGAGGACGCGCTTGCCCCACTCGTTGGGGACGGCCAGCAACGCGGTGTCGGCGACCAGGGCCAGCGGCTGGCATCGTTCGACCCACTGCTTGTCCTTGGGCTCGATGCCTTGCTGACCCTCGCCGAGCAGCTTCTCCAGCACGCGTGGCCACACTGCGGCAAGATCGGCAGGTACGTCAGCCACAGAGCACGCTCTCTCACAGGGGTCCCGTCCCACGAAGGTGTGGTTCTTTGGGACGGTCGGGACAAAAAACAGGGATCAGGCAACGGTAGTCAGGCCGGTGGCCACGGTTCAAGTCGTTGTCCACAGCCTGTGCACAGTGTGCGGCAGGCGGGCTCGGTTTGACCGGATGGCGTAGCCGCGCGTACCGTGACGAGGTCGAATTGTCGATGGCTGCTGCCGCCTGCCTACCGATGGGCGAAGGTCACGTCAGTGATCATTTAGCGGTGTCCACTCGGGCGAACACGCGAGTTCCTCGTGGGCGCACGGTGACAGCCAGGCGATGTACCGCCATAACGATTCATTCTCTGGAGCCCCCGAGTGAGCAAGCGCACCTTCCAGCCGAACAACCGCCGTCGTGCCAAGACCCACGGCTTCCGCCTGCGGATGCGTACCCGTGCCGGTCGCGCGATCCTCGCGAACCGTCGTGGCAAGGGCCGCGCCGCCCTTTCCGCGTAACAACGCGCAGGTCGTGACGTCGTGCTGTCTCCCGAAAATCGGCTGAGGCGGCGTGAGGACTTCGCGAGCGCGGTGCGCCGAGGCCGGCGGGCAGGACGCCCGCTCCTCGTCGTCCACCTAAGAACAAGCGGTGCAACGGACCCGCACGCGGCGGGGGAGATCGATCCCTCGCCGCGTGCGGGTTTCGTCGTCAGCAAGGCCGTCGGCGTCGCGGTCGTCCGTAACCGGGTGAAGCGTCGTCTGCGCCATCTTGTCCGCGACCGGCTGGCACAGCTGCCCGCCGGTAGCCTGGTGGTAGTGCGGGCCCTGCCCGGATCGGGCGATGCCGGCCACGACGAGCTGGCCCGTGACCTGGACGCCGCCTTGGCGCGGCTGCTGGGAGGCGTGGCTCGATGAAGTACCCGCTGCTCGCTTTGATCAAGCTGTACCAGTGGACGATCAGTCCGCTGCTCGGGCCGGTGTGCCGCTACTACCCCTCGTGCTCGCACTACGGGTTCGCGGCCATCGACCGGCATGGTGCGGTGAAGGGGACGGTTCTAACCGCCTGGCGGATCCTGCGGTGCAATCCGTGGTCCCCGGGCGGTGTGGATCATGTCCCACCCCGGAAACGCCCGCGTTGGCACGAGCAGCTGCGCAGTGCGTTGCGTAGATCTCGCAATGCTCAAGGAGCCTGATTAGTGGACACGATTGCCAGTCTGTTCAGCTTTATCACCACACCCGTTTCGTGGATCATCGTTCAGTTCCACTCCCTGTACGGGGCGATCTTCGGTGCGGACAGTGGATGGGCCTGGGGCCTGTCCATCGTGTCCCTGGTGATCCTGATCCGTATCTGTCTGATCCCGCTCTTCGTGAAGCAGATCAAGGCGACGCGGGGCATGCAGGCGCTCCAGCCGAAGATGAAGGCGATCCAGGAGCGCTACAAGAACGACAAGCAGCGTCAGTCCGAAGAGATGATGAAGCTGTACAAGGAGACGGGTACCAACCCGCTCTCCTCGTGCCTTCCCATCCTGGCGCAGTCCCCGTTCTTCTTCGCGCTGTACCACGTGCTCGCGAGCATCGCCAACGGCGAGACCATCGGCGTCATCAACCAGTCGCTGCTGGAGAGCGCCCGTCAGGCGCACATCTTCGGCGCCCCGCTGGCGGCGAAGTTCACCGACAGCGCCGCGAAGGTCGCCGAGCTGGACGCCTCGATCACCAACGTGCGGATCGTCACCGCCGTCATGATCGTCCTGATGTCGCTGTCGCAGTTCTACACCCAGCGCCAGCTGATGCAGAAGAACGTCGACCTTTCGGTCAAGACCCCCTTCATGCAGCAGCAGAAGATGCTGATGTACATCTTCCCCGTGATCTTCGCGGTGATGGGCATCAACTTCCCCGTCGGTGTCCTCGTCTACTGGCTGACCACGAACGTGTGGACCATGGGCCAGCAGATGTACGTGATCAACCAGAACCCGACGCCGGGCAGCAAGGCGCAGGACGAGTACCTGACCCGGCTGCTCAAGCGGGTCGGCGCGCACGGCACCGTCAAGGGCCGGAGCAAGAAGAAGATCGTCGCTGCGATCGTGGCCAAGGGCTCGGAGCGCAACGACAACGAGCGGAAGTTCATCACCGCGCTCACCAAGCAGGGCATGGCCGCGCAGGCGGACGGCTCTGTGATCAAGAGTACTGAGGCCACCGCGGATGCGGATGCGGCGAGCGGTGGTGTCGCGACGAAGCGGCAGCAGCCGAAGCGGCAGACGAAGGCGAAGCGTCAGACGCCCCCCAGCAAGCCCTCCAAGAAGTAAGAAGGAGTCCCTCCCGTGACGGAAGGCACCACCACGGCCGCCGCTGAGAGTGGCGACACCCTGACCCGCCTTGAGCAGGAGGGTGAGATCGCGGCCGACTACCTTGAGGGTCTGCTGGACATCGCCGACCTGGACGGCGACATCGACATGGACGTCGAGGCCGACCGGGCCGCCGTGTCCATCGTCAGCGACTCCTCCGGCCGTGAGCTGCAGAAGCTCGTGGGCCGCGACGGCGAGGTCCTGGAGGCCCTGCAGGAGCTGACGCGGCTGGCCGTGCACCGGGAGACCGGCGACCGGAGCCGGCTGATGCTGGACATCGCCGGGTTCCGGGCGAAGAAGCGCGAGGAGCTCACGGCCCTGGGTGCCCAGGCCGCGGCGGACGTGAAGGGATCGGGCGAGCCGCTGAAGCTGGCTCCGATGACCCCGTTCGAGCGCAAGGTCGTCCACGACGCGGTGGCGGCCGCCGGGCTGAAGAGCGAGTCCGAGGGCGAGGAGCCGCAGCGCTTCGTCGTTGTGCTCCCGGCCTGACCGGAAGATCATGTGGTCGGCCCCGTCTGTGTCGCAGGCGGGGCCGATGTTTGTAAGCCTGACAGTTGAACGGCACGGTTTTGGTGTGAGCGGTTCTGTACGGAAGGACGGTCCCCGTGACGGAGGCAGCTGAGCTTCCCCAGGCGCCCGAAGAGGCGCGCGCGGTGTTCGGTGAATTTTTCCCGGAAGCTGTGCGGTATGCGGAGCTGCTGGCGGATGCGGGGGTCCAGCGCGGTCTGATCGGCCCGCGCGAGGTGCCCCGCCTGTGGGAGCGGCACCTGCTGAACTGCGCGGTCCTGTCGGAGGTGGTGCCCGAGGGCGTCACCGTCTGCGACGTGGGATCGGGCGCGGGGCTGCCCGGCATCCCCCTCGCCCTGGTCCGCCGGGACCTCAAGATCACTCTGCTGGAGCCCCTGCTCCGCCGCACCAACTTCCTCCAGGAAGCCGTGGAGCTGCTGGGGCTGGACCACGTCACGGTGGTGCGCGGGCGGGCCGAGGAGATGCTCGGCAAGGTCCAGCCGGTGCACGTGGTGACGGCCCGCGCGGTGGCGCCCCTGGACCGCCTGGCGGGTTGGGGCGTACCGCTGCTGCGGCCGTACGGCGAGATGCTGGCGCTCAAGGGCGACACCGCGGATGAGGAGCTGGTGGCGGCCAAGGTCGCGCTGGCCAAGCTCGGCGTGGTGAAGACCTCGGTGCTCCAGGTCGGCGAGGGCATCGTCGACCCCATGTCGACGGTCGTCCGCGTCGAGGTCGGAGAAAGCCCCGGCGGGGTGAGGTTTGCGGCCAAGCGGGCTAAGGCCGCGCGGACGAGCAGGACCCGCCGGCGCCGCTGAACCGGCATCGGTGACCGGACGGGGCCGGGGATTCCGGGCGCGTTGGGCCCTATAGGTGCGGATTCCGGAGTGTCGTAAGGGCCTGCAGACCCGGTCCGGGCATCGTGTTTCACGTGAAACGTCGCTCTCTGCTGCACGGAATCATCAGCCGCGGCCGTGCGGCTGCCGCCCCCCGTTCCCGCAAGGAAGCGGGGGGTACGGGGTTGTCCACATCGGTGGATTCATCCACAGGAGTACGGGCCCCGCTGGTTCGCGACCCCGGTGACATGGCAGGCTCTGTTCATCGCGAGCCCGCTGCCGAGGAGAGTGACACCGTGCGGTCCGACGCCAACCTCGCGGGGCCGATGACCGATCCGGTCCCAGGTCCCCGCTCTGAATCGCCTGGCGATGTTTCACGTGAAACATCGCCACCACCCCTCGTCGACAACGACGACATCGGCGAGGGTCCCGTCGGCCGTGCCGCCCAGCAGGCCATCGAGGCCCTGGGGCGGTCCGGTGCCGCTCTGCCGAGGCCCGCTGACACCCGCGTCATGGTGGTGGCCAACCAGAAGGGCGGCGTCGGCAAGACCACGACGACCGTGAACCTGGCCGCCTCGCTGGCCCTGCACGGCGCCCGGGTCCTCGTGATCGACCTCGACCCGCAGGGCAACGCGTCCACGGCGCTGGGCATCGACCACCACGCCGAGGTCCCGTCGATCTACGACGTCCTGGTGGACAGCCGTCCGCTGATGGAAGTCGTTCAGCCCGTGGTCGACGTGGAGGGGCTCTTCTGCGCTCCCGCCACGATCGACCTGGCCGGCGCGGAGATCGAGCTGGTATCGCTGGTCGCCCGCGAGAGCCGGCTCCAGCGGGCGATCCAGGCCTACGAGCAGCCGCTCGACTACATCCTGATCGACTGCCCGCCCTCGCTGGGCCTGCTGACCGTGAACGCCATGGTCGCGGGTGCGGAGGTGCTGATCCCGATCCAGTGCGAGTACTACGCACTCGAAGGCCTCGGCCAGCTGTTGCGCAACGTCGACCTGGTGCGGTCCCACCTGAACCCGACGCTGCACGTGTCGACCATCCTGCTGACGATGTACGACGGCAGGACGCGACTGGCCTCGCAGGTGGCGGAGGAGGTGCGCACGCACTTCGGCAAGGAGGTGCTGCGCACCAGCATTCCGCGCTCGGTGCGCATCTCGGAGGCTCCGAGCTACGGCCAGACGGTACTCACGTACGACCCGGGTTCCAGCGGTGCGCTCTCCTACCTGGAGGCGGCGCGGGAGATCGCGATGCGCGGTGCCGGAATCCATTACGACGCCCGGACCGCCCACGTGGGCGCGGGTACGAACAGCACGCAGAGTGTGGCGGAGGGGATCCAGTGAGTGAGCGACGTAGGGGGCTGGGGCGGGGGCTCGCGGCGCTGATCCCGGCTGCTCCGCAGGAGAAGACACCGGTCGGCGCGGGGTCGACGTCGCCGTCGGCGATGCCGACGCTGACGTCGGAGCGGGGCATCGCCGCGGCGAAGCTGGCTTCGCTGTCGCAGGCGGCCGTTTCACGTGAAACGCCGGGGCCGGAGCCGGTGCTGGAGCAGGTGGCGGAGAGCGTTGCCGAGCCCACGGAACCGGAGACCGGCGGGGCTGCGGTGGCCATGTTCGCCGAGCTTCCCCTGGACAGCATCAAGCCCAACCCGCGCCAGCCGCGCGAGGTGTTCGATGAGGACGCCCTGGCGGAGTTGGTGACCTCGATCCAGGAGGTGGGCCTCCTCCAGCCGGTGGTCGTTCGGCAGGCCGGTCCCGGGGCCTACGAGCTGATCATGGGTGAGAGGCGGCTGCGGGCCTGCAAGGAGGCCGGACTGGAGCGGATTCCCGCGATCGTCCGGGCGACGGAGGACGACAAGCTCCTGCTGGACGCCCTCCTGGAGAACCTGCACCGGGCACAGCTGAACCCGTTGGAGGAGGCGGAGGCGTACGACCAGCTCCTCCACGACTTCAAGTGCACCCACGACCAGCTGGCGGACCGGATCGGACGCTCCCGTCCGCAGGTCTCGAACACCCTTCGGCTGCTGAAACTGCCGCCCAAGGTGCGGCTCAAGGTGGCGGCGGGCGTGCTGTCGGCGGGACACGCGCGGGCACTGCTGCCGGTGGAGGACGCCGAGCAGCAGGAGCTGCTGGCGGCGAGGATCGTGGAAGAGGGCCTCTCGGTACGCACGGTCGAGGAGATCGTGTTCCTGATGGGCTCGGAGTCCACGAGCCCGGTGAAGCCCAAGGGCCCCAGGGCCGGAGCCCGGGTGGCACCGGCGCTGAGCGAACTGGCGACGCGGCTCTCGGACCGGTTCGAGACGCGGGTGAAGGTGGACCTGGGGCAGAAGAAGGGCAAGATCACCGTCGAGTTCGCGTCCATGGAGGACCTGGAGCGGATTCTGGGCACCCTGGCGCCGGGCGAGGGACGGGTGCTGGAGCAGGGTCAGGGGCAGTCCGGGGAGTAGTACGGATGGCCTCAGGGGGCGGGTCGACCCGGCGGAAGCCGGGGCGGCCCGCCTTTTCAGCCCCCTTTTCGGCAGCGCCCTCCTTCCACGGACACCCGGAGCCGTCCGCACTCGAAGGGCGAGGGGCCTGTGGATACGATGCCGTCATGGGGCGTCGGCTGGTACCACTCACGCTGGACAACCTCCAGGACCTGCCCAAGCGTTGCCGGAACTGCGTGTTCTGGGAACTGGACCCCGTCAGCGGTGAGGCCGCGGTCAAGGCGGGCACAGCGGAGGTTCAGAAGGAGGCCTGGATCTCCGCCGTCCTACTGGACTGGGGTTCCTGCGGCCGGGTGGTCTACGTGGACGAGGTCCCCGTGGGCTTCGTCCTCTACGCTCCGCCCGCCTACGTCCCGAGGGCGGCCTCGTTCCCCACCAGCCCGGTGTCCCCGGACGCGGTCCAGTTGATCACGGCATGGATCATGCCGGGGTATCAGGGGCAGGGCTTGGGACGGGTGATGGTGCAGACGGTCGCCAAGGACCTGCTGCGCCGGGGCTTCAAGGCGATCGAGGCGTTCGGTGACGCGCGGTGGGAGCGGCCGGCGTGTCTGCTGCCGGCCGACCACCTGCTCTCGGTGGGCTTCAAGACGGTCCGCCCGCATCCGGCACACCCGAGGCTCCGCCTGGAACTGCGGACGACCCTGTCGTGGAAGGAAGACGTGGAGCTGGCCCTGGACCGGCTGCTCGGCGGGGCGCGCAAGGAACCGGCGCTGCGTCCGTTGTGAGCGGGACACGACCATGCGACCCGACCCGCGGGTCCGACCGGACCCGAATGTGCGACGTGTCCTGAACGTGGGACGTGTCCCGAACGTGGGACGTGTCCTGAACGTGCGAAACGGGGCCGCCCTTTGAAGGGCGGCCCCGTTTCACGTGAAACAGCGGCTCGTCAGACGGTCTTGGCCTCGACGAAGTCCGAGAGGTCACGCAGGATGGCGGCCTTCGGCTTGGCGCCCACGATGGTCTTGGCGACCTCGCCACCCTGGTAGACGTTCAGGGTCGGGATGGACATGACCCCGTACTTGGCGGCCGTGGCCGGGTTCTGGTCGATGTTGAGCTTGACGATCTCGATCTGATCGCCGTACTCGGCGGCAATGGCCTCCAGCGAGGGCGCGATCTGGCGGCACGGACCGCACCACTCGGCCCAGAAGTCCACCAGCACGGGCTTGTCGCTGGCGAGGACGACGGTGTCGAAGTCGGCGTCGGTCACGTTCTTGAGGTTGCCGGCCACAGCGGGCTCCTTCTTCCTGCGGGGTGTGGGGTTGGTACAGCGGGTCAGACTGCGGCGTGCGCGTGCTCGGCGTCCGAGAGGGCGGCCAGGAAGCGCTCCGCGTCGAGGGCGGCCGAGCAGCCGGTGCCGGCCGCGGTGATCGCCTGACGGTAGGTGTGGTCCACGACGTCGCCCGCACCGAAGACACCGGTGAGGTTGGTGCGCGTGGAGGGAGCCTCCACCTTGAGGTAACCCTCGTCGTCCAGGTCCAGCTGGCCGGTGAAGAGCTCGGTCCGCGGGTCGTGGCCGACGGCGATGAAGAGGCCGGTCACGGGAAGCTCCGAGGTCTCACCGGTCTTGGTGTTGCGCAGGGTGAGACCGGAGAGCTTCTGCTCGCCGTGGATCTCCGCGACCTCACTGTCCCAGGCGAACTTGATCTTCGGGTCGGCGAAGGCACGGTCCTGCATGGTCTTGGAGGCACGCAGGCTGTCGCGGCGGTGGACGATGGTGACCGACTTGGCGAAGCGGGAGAGGAAGGTCGCCTCCTCCATCGCGGTGTCACCGCCTCCGACCACGGCGATGTCCTGGTCCTTGAAGAAGAAGCCGTCGCAGGTGGCGCACCAGGAGACACCGCGCCCGGAGAGGGTGTCCTCGTTGGGCAGGCCGAGCTTGCGGTGCTGCGAACCGGTGGTGACGATCACGGCCTTGGCGCGGTGGACCGTGCCGGCGGTGTCGGTGACCGTCTTGATCTCACCGGTGAGGTCCACGGAGACGATGTCGTCGGGGATGAGCTCGGCACCGAAGCGCTCGGCCTGGTCACGCATGTTGTCCATGAGGTCCGGACCCATGATGCCGTCCCGGAAGCCGGGGAAGTTCTCGACCTCGGTGGTGTTCATCAGTGCGCCACCGGCGGTGACGGCGCCCTCGAAGACCAGGGGGTTGAGCGAAGCGCGTGCGGTGTACAGGGCGGCCGTGTAACCGGCCGGCCCGGAGCCGATGATGATCACGTTTCGTACGTCGCTCACGGGTTCTTTCCTCGTCTCTGCGGACTGCGTGTTGCCTACCGGGGGCCGGTGCGGACTCTCACCCCACCCAACGGATCCTACGGCGCGCGCATTCCCCGCTCGGCCAGGACGGAACCGGGAACGGATCAGCCGTGGGGATAGGTACGCGTGAGCAGCGGCGTTCCCGGAGCCTGCGCGGGCGCGTCCGCGCAGCCGGCCGGCACCACGTAGGCGTCCACGAGGGCCGGGTCGCCGGGGTGCGGCAGCACGACGAGGTAGACGGCCTTGCCCTCGTAGGTACCGCGGTCGGCGGCGAGCGGGGCGTCGGCGCGGCCGGTGGACTGCCGCACACAGGGTGGTACGGACGCCTCCTGCGCGGCGCCCTGGCGATCGGAGGGCGCCAGGCCGGGGGTGTTCTCCAGCCCCATCGTCTTGTTGGTCCTGTCCGGCGGGGACGGTACGGCGTCCCCGGTCTCCGCGGTCCCGGTCTCCCCGGTGCTCCCGGTGGCGAGGAGCCGACGGACGCTGTCCTGGAGCCCCTGCGCGGTGTACCCCGAGCCCGGTGTGCGGCCCGCGGCGGACGAGGCGTCGCTGCGGGCGGCGGTGGCGGGTTCGTCGGAGGAGCTGCCGGTGAGGCCGTTGACGAGGAGGACGGCGAGGACGCAGGCGGCGGCCCCGGCCAGCCCCGTGAGGACCGCGATCCGCCGACGGGCACGGCGGCGGCCGGGTCCGTCGGAACCGGAGGGGTGACCGGAGGGGCGGGCCCCGGAACGGCCGGAGCCGGCTGCCCGTGTTTCACGTGGAACGGCGGTCGGTGTCCCACCTGCCTGTGTTCCCTCAGTCGGTGTTTCACGTGAAACACCGACACCGACACCGGCTGCTGCATCCGTGCCCGCATCTGAATCGTCCCCGGGTCGGCCGGGGGCGTGAACGGAGGTGGTGGAGGGAGTCCGGGACCCGGTCGAGTCGAGGAGGGCCTCGGCGGCCAGGGCCGCGTCGATGCGGCCCGCGACGGCGGAGGGCATCCTCGGCGGTCCGGGAAGGGTGCCGAGCAGGTCTCGGATCTCCTGGAGCGAGACGAGGACGTCCGCGCACAGGGAGCATGCGCCGAGATGGCGGCGCACCTCGGCGCCGCGCGACGGGGAGAGCAGTCCTTCGGTCAGGTCGGAGATCTCCGAGACCTCCGGGTGCCGGATCGTTCCGGTCGTGGGGCTCACGGTCGTCCACCTCCGCCCTTCACAGCGTCTGGGTCTGGGTCCCGGGGTTCTGCCGCCGGTGGGACGGGTGTCCCCGGCGTCCGGTTCCTTCCCCGCTCCGATGTGCTGTTATCCACGGCATTCGTGCGCAGATGAGTGAGCATCGGGACGAGTTTCGCCCGGCCGCGCGCGCACCGGCTCTTCACGGTCCCGGTGGGAACGTCGAGGATCCGCGCGGCTTCGGCGACGGGGTACCCCTGCATGTCGACCAGCACGAGGGCGGCCCGCTGATCTGCCGGGAGGGTGCTGAGCGCGGACAGCAGCTGCCGGTGGAGGTCCTGGCGCTCCGCGGGGGCCTCCGCGGACTCGTGGGGCTCCAGGAGCCGCTCCAGGCGGTCCGTGTCGTCGAGGGGGGAGGTCCGGCGCGAGGCGGCCTTGCGGGCCCGGTCGAGACAGGCGTTCACGGTGATGCGGTGCAGCCAGGTGGTGACGGCCGACTCCCCGCGGAAGGTGTGGGCGGCCCGGTAGGCGGAGACCAGGGCGTCCTGCACGGCGTCGGCGGCCTCCTCGCGGTCACCGAGGGTGCGCAGGGCCACGGCCCACAGCCGGTCGCGGTGGCGGCGCACGAGCTCACCGAAGGCGTCGGGATCACCGGCGACGTGCAGCGCCAGGAGTTCCTGGTCGCTGTGGTCGCCGGTCGTGGCGTGGTCCAACGGTGAGCCCTCCCCTGCTGTCCGTCAGCCCGTGAACTTCACATCCGTGATGCCCTGCTTGTAGCCGGCGCTGCTGAAATCGTCGAGGGGAGCGTGCGGCATGGCGGTGATCCACACCAGCACGTAGCGCGACTTGACCGGCTTCTCGACGGTCAGGCGCACGGACCGCTCGTTCGTGGTGGTCGACGCGATCTTCTTCAGCGAACTGATGGGCTTGACCGGCTTGGCATCGACCGCGTACAGCTCCAGGGTCGTGTGGTCACCGGTGAACCGCAGCCCTATCGACGCCTCGGTGACCTCGTGCTCTTCCCCGAGGTCGTAGACGATGCCGACGCCGCTTTTGATCGTCAGCTTCGGGCCTTCGAAGAAGCTTTTGGTCCGCCAGTACGTGGAGGCGTCCCCGTCGTACGTCTTGGAGACGTCGTTGGCGTTCTGCGCGGAGCCCTCCGGGACGTGCTCCGAGGCCCCCTTGATGGAGAGCGGCACCGGGGCCTTCTTCTCCGGCCCCTTGTCGCCGTTCGGCTGTTCCTGTTGCTGGTTCCCGTTGCTGCCGTTGCCCCGGTTGCGGTGGTCCAGGAGCTTGTCGGCGAGCTGCCAGCTGCCGAGGCCGAGGGCGGCGATCAGCAGGGCGGCGACACCCCACTTGAGGGCCCGGCCGGTGCGGCTCTGCAACGGCGGCGGCGGAATCGAAGCGACCTGCGCGGTGGGGCCGCCGGGCGGCAGGGGACGGCCGTAACTGCCCTGCTGGTAGGTGGTGTGCTGGTACTCCGGGGGCGCCGTGAAGGCGGGCTCCGGCGGCCGGATGCGGGGCATCGCGGCGACGGCCCTGGCCAGTTCCTCCGGCGTGGTGCAGGCGGGCTCCTGACGGGACGCGGTGGCCCCGTCGTTGGCGAGTGCGCGCATGGCGAGCTCGCCGAGCCCGCGGTGCACTCCGGCGCGGACCTGGTCGGGGGCGATCAGGCCGACACCCTTGGGCAGGCCGGCGAGGCCGTAGGCGTCGGTCTCGTACGGCCAGCGCTGGGTGAGTGCGGCGTACAGCAGTGCGCCGATGGCCTCGGTGTCCGCGCGCTGCGGGGTCTCGCTGGTGATGCCGCGCAGCGCGGCGTTCACCGCGAGCCCGCGGATGCGGTACTGGCCCGAGGAGGTGCGCAGTATCGCGCTGGGAGTCAGCCGCAGGTGGGCCAGCCCCTCGCGGTGGGCGGCGGACATGGCCTGGGAGACCTGGCTGACGAGCTGGTAGGCCTCGTGGGGCTCCAGAGGTCCGGCGGCGAGGATCGCGGTGAGTTCGGTCGCGTCGGGCAGCCACTCGTGGACGACGTAGACGAGGTCGTTCTCCTCCACGGCGTCGAGGACCTGGACGAACCGGGGGTCGCCGAGCAGTGCGGAGGAGCGGGCGGCGGCCAGGACGGTGCGGGCCCTGGGGTGATCGGCGGGCAGCAGGTGGACGCCGACCGCGCGACGGAGCTTCTCGTCCATCGCGCGCCAGCTGCTGAATCCGTCCAGACGGGTGACGCACTCCTCCAGGCGGTAGCGTCTGGCGAGCTTGTGGCCGCTGTGGAGTTCCGGTGCGGCCGCAGGGGCCGCGTTCGTGCGTTCGCCGTCCGTTTCGGGCATGGGTCCGTCCGCGGCTCGTCCGTTCTGGGTGTCCACCCCGTCGGCCGTGGCCTTGGCCGCTCCTGCGGCCAGCGGCTCATCGCCGCTGTTGTCGGCCACGTCGACGGCAGCCGTGCTACGTTCCGCCACCGTCGTCCCTGCCTCCCCATCCGTTGCGCGCTGTCGGCCAGTCTGCGAAGCCATGCCAATTGTGCCCACAGTCCGGCGCTCTGCACGACACGCCAGGGAGGTCGGGTCCTCCGGTGGGCACCCCCATCAGCGCCCCAGACGGCCGCGGACCATCCCGACCATGGAGTTGAGCTCTTCGATCCGCATCCGCTTGGCGGCGATGAGGAACACCGCGCCCAGTGCGACGGCGCCGGCCACGAGGGCGGCGAGGGAACCGACGACCCCGCTGCCCAGCCACTGGGTGACTCCGTAGGCCACACCACCGGCGACGGCGGCGGCCGGCACGCAGGCGCCGATCAGCCGGGTGTAGGTGCGCATGACGTGGGCGCCGTCGAGGTCGCCGCCGAGACGGTTCTTGAGGCGGCGCCAGGCCACGCCGACACCCACCGCGTAGCCGAGTCCGTACGCGGCGGCCATGCCCACGACGGCCCAGCGGGCGGGGAGGACGAAGAAGGCGATGGTGGAGGCACCGGCGTTGACGGCGGCGACGATGACCGTGTTGAAGAAGGGGGTCCGGGTGTCCTCGTAGGCGTAGAAGCCGCGCAGGACGACGTACTGGACGGAGTAGGGGATCAGACCCAGGCCGAAGGCCATGAGGACGAAGCCGATGTTGCGGGCGTCGTCGGCACCGGAACCGGCGTACAGCAGGGTGGCCATCGGCACGCCGAGCGCGAGGAACGCGAAGGCGCAGGGCACGATCGCGACGGCCGAGGTGCGCAGGCCGTAGGAGATGTCGTCGCGGACCGCGGCGGCGTCCCCGTCGTGCGCGGAGCGGGAGATGCGGGGCAGGACTGCCGTCATGACGGAGACGGTGATGATGGCCTGCGGCATCTGCCACAGCAGCAGGGCGTAGTTGTAGGCGGTGATGCCGGTGCCGCCCTGGCCCTTCGTACCGGCGAGCGTTCCGGCCGTGGTGGCGAGCTGGGTGACGACGATCAGGCCGAGCTGGTTGACGAGGACGAAGAAGAAGGTCCACTTGGCGAGGCCCGCGGCCTTCCCGAGGCCGTGGCCCTTCCAGTCGAAGCGCAGGCGCGGCTTGAACCCGGCGTCGCGCAGGTAGGGCAGCATCGCGAGGGACTGGACGACCAGCCCGAGCAGGGTGCCGATGCCGAGCAGGCGGACGCCCTCGGGGGTGATGCTCCCCTCGGTCATGCCCGTGGCGGTGAAACCGCCGAAGGCCCAGATGAAGGCGCCGAACGTGGCGATGACGACGATGTTGTTGAGGACCGGGGTCCACATCATGGCGCCGAACCGGCCGCGTGCGTTGAGGATCTGACCGAGGACCACGTGCACGCCCATGAAGAACATGGTGGGCAGGCAGTAGCGGGCGAAGGCCACGGCCACTTCGAGGCGCTCGGGGTTGTCCGCGATGTCCTGCGACATCATCCCGATCAACAGCGGAGCGGCCAGGACGCAGACGGTGGTGACGGCGCCCAGCAGGACCACGACGAGGGTCAGCAGCCGGTTGGCGTACGCCTCGCCGCCGTCGTCGTCGTTCTTCATGGCCCGGACGAGCTGGGGGATGAAGACCGCGTTGAGGGCGCCGCCGCCGACGAGCACGTAGATCATCGTCGGCAGGGTGTTGGCGACCTGGTAGCTGTCGTTGAGGGCGGCGACGCCGATGGCCCCGGCGATCACCAGGGTGCGGGCGAAGCCGGTGAGGCGGGAGACGATCGTGCCGGCCGCCATCAGGGCGCTCGACTTGAGCAGGCCGGCCGCGCGTCCGGCGGGCTTGGTGGGGGCCGGTGCGGCCACCGGAGCCTCCTCGACCGGGGTGCGGGGGGCCGCCTGCTGGTCGCGGTACAGGTGGGCGAAGGCGTCCGGCTCCGGCTGGTCCTCGGCGGCCCGCGTCACCAGCGAGTCCACGCCGACGAACTGCGTGGTGGCAGCCTGGTCCCCGTACGGAAGGTGCCGGGAGGGGCCGTCCGGTTCCGGTGGCGGGGTCTGGGCCCAGATCCGCGGGTCGGGACCGTGGGAGGGGTTCTGGGGAGCCGCGTAGAGCGGAGCCGCCTCCTGGTAGGTGCCCGGGGGCGGCGGCGGGTGCGACGCCCGGTCGTAGAGGACCTCGGCGACCGGATCCTGCGCCGACAGGTCCTGCGCCCGGTAAGGGTCGTAGGCGTAGGCGTCCTGGACATAAGGGTCGTGGTCCGGCGCGGGCGCGGGCGCCGGAACCTGTCCGGGCACCGGAGTGCCCGGGGCAGTGCCCTGGGGGGGCGTCTGCCCACCAGCGCCCTGCGCGCGGTCACCGTCGTACGGCGCGTTCATCGCAACCCCACCTCATCGTCCCCAGGCCGACCGGCCACGGCATCGCTCAACGGTCCACTGTCTCACTCGGGCCGGACCCCTCGGTGCTTTGCGGTCCGGTGTCCGGGGACTCGTCACTCGGCTGCGTGCTCTCCTCCGCGGCCGTGCGGGCCGCGACACGCTTGCGGCTCGCGTACATCTTGATGCCTGCGAGGACCAGGAGCAGCACGCCGCCCGCCATGACCAGCATGACCGTGGGCGTGATCTCCGTCGCATCGACGGTGAAGGTGCGTTCCTTGCCGTACGGGACGCCGTCCTTGGTGAAGAGCTGCGCCGTGACCTCGACGGGCCCGCTCGCGGTGGCGTTGGCGGTGAACTTCACCGTCTGGCTGTGCCCGCCCTGGACGGTGACCTCCTGCTCCGACTCCCCGCTGTCGCCGAACATCAGGCGGGTGGGATTGGCGGACTTCACGCGGAGCACGAGGTTGTGCACGTCCTGGACGAGGCTGTTCTGGACGCTGACGGGGATCGTCGCGCTGTGCCCGGACAGGGTGGCGTCGGACTTGGGGATGACCTTGACCTTCTCGGTGAGTCCGATCAGGTACTGCTGGACCTGTTCGCGGTAGAGGCGCCCCTCATCGGGGCGACCGCGCCAGGAGGTGGACATCTCGCGGTTGGTCGTGTTGCCGAAGGGGATCTCGACGCGGTCCGGAGCCGTGAGGATGACCTTGAAGTGGTCGAGGGTGTTCTGGGTGGTGCGGATCTTCTCGAAGGCCGACACCGGAAGTTCCTGCTTGCTCAGGGACTCGGGGTACTGCCCCGCGCCCGGAACCTGGGTCGAGGCCCCGGGGTCGGGCTTCGCGGCGGCCGCGGCCTCCAGGTCGGAGGGCTGGCTCCACCGGGCGCCCTGGAGACCGCGCAGGGCGAGGGCCATCGAGTCGACCTGGCTGACCGTGGGCATGCGCTGGGGCGCGACCACGTAGCTGCGCGGCTCGTCGCCGTTGTGCAGGTTGAGGGCGAGGCTGTGGGCCAGGAACCGCTGCACGGCGAGCGTGGAGTTCGCGGCGCGGGACATGTCGCCGTCGAAGGCGGTGGAGAGCTCGGCGTCGGCGACCACGGCCGTGGTGCCGGCTCCGATGGGCCGCGCGGCCGAGGGCGTGTACCCGAGGGCGCCGCTCTCCTGGAGGCTGTCGCTGCGCGCGAGGACGTTGTGGGCTCCGGCCGAGGTGGCGACGTTCACGATCGCGGGGTCGATCGCGCCTTCCACGGGCCAGGAGAAGTCGGTGGACGGGGTGACGTGGAGGACCGTCTCCACGGCTTGGCGCGCCTTGTCCGTGGCGGGCCGCAGCTGGCCGAGGGTGCCCGAGACGTCCTTGCCGTGGTGTGCCAGCGAGGCGATGTCCGGGTCGGCGAAGGGGAGCGCGACGACCTTCTTGCCCTGGACGGCGTTCTCCAGGTCGCTGAGCCAGCGCTCTGCCACGGCCTTCTTCTTGCCCTGGACGGGCTTGCCGCCTGGCTCGGGGCTGCGCACCCGGTAGCCCTTGGTCATCGCGTCGACGGTGGCCAGCAGGTCGGGATCGATCACCCAGGTGACCGGCAGGTCCTTGCCGAGCGCGACCATCCGCTCCAGGCGGCCGCCGGGTGCCAGCTCGTCGGCGAGGGAGTCGTCGAGGAAGACGGGGGTCTGGAGCTCGTCCGACCCGCTCTCCGCGGTGACGCGGGTCGTGGAGATCAGCGGCCACACGTAGGTGAGCGAGGAACGCTTCGCGGCGGGGTCGGGCTGCCAGGGCAGGAACGTCCGCTGGATGCCGAGGACGCGCTCGGAGGGCCGGCTGTCGGTCGTCCCCGAGACGGAGACCCCCAGCTGGTAGACGCCGTCCGCGCCCAGTTCCAGCTTGTTGAGCGGCACCTTGATGGAGAACGACTTGCCCACCTTCGAGGGGAGCGAGTCGATCTTCACGGCGTAGGCGCTGTCGATCTCCCCCGGATCCACACCCGGCCGGAATCCCCTGCGCTCCGCGACCTCGTCGATGGCGGACCGATCGCTGATCATCGGCCCGACCCGCAGTCCGACGTGGGCGCCCTTGACCGTCTCGGAGCTGTTGTTGACCACGGTTCCGGAGATGGTCAGCGTGTCGCTCTTGACGGGAGAGCTCGGGCTCACCTCATCCAGCTGGACGTCGACCGAGCCATCGGCGGCCTGGGCCGGCGGGGCGGGAGCGTAGATCAGAGCGGCCAGCACCGGCGTCCCGGCGAGCAGGACCACCGCCCGCCGCAGCCAGCGGCGCCGGGCAGGGGTGGGAGTTCCCCCCTGGATTTGTGCCGCCTCGGCCACGCGCTCGCCCGTCCTCGAAGTGTCAGTGGTCGTCGTTTCTGCGTCCACGCATGGTAACGAGGTGCGCTGTGCGCGAGTGCCGCGCCTTGCTCCACATGATCGGGGGCGGCTCCCGAGGGCCCGGGCGCGGGGTGGCCGCAAAACGAGTGAGCCCGTGCCGGGCGGGCCACGTACCCTTTTCTGTTGTGCCGAACGCCAATGAAGACTCCCCCAGCGCCCTGAACCAGGTGCAGCTCCGCGCGGTCAGTGAACTGCTGCGGGTCGCTCCTGTCGCCGACGAGCTCGGCCGCCGGTTCCAGCAGGCGGGCTTCCGCCTCGCCCTGGTCGGCGGGTCCGTCCGCGATGCGCTGCTCGGGCGTCTCGGCAACGACCTCGACTTCACCACGGACGCGCGTCCCGAGGACGTCCTGAAGATCATCCGACCGTGGGCCGACTCCCTCTGGGACGTCGGTATCGCCTTCGGAACGGTGGGGGCGCAGAAGCAGGGCTTCCAGATCGAGGTGACGACGTACCGCTCCGAGGCGTACGACCGCACCTCCCGCAAGCCCGAGGTCTCCTACGGCGACTCGATCGAGGAGGACCTGGTCCGCCGGGACTTCACGGTCAACGCCATGGCGTTGGCCCTGCCGGAGCAGGAGTTCGTCGACCCGCACGGCGGTCTTCAGGACCTGGCCGAGGGCGTGCTGCGCACTCCCGGCGCCCCGGAGGACTCCTTCTCCGACGATCCGCTGCGGATGCTGCGCGCCGCCCGGTTCGCCGCGCAGCTGGACTTCGAAGTCGCACCCGAGGTGGTGTCGGCGATGAAGGCGATGTCCGACCGGATCGAGATCGTCTCGGCGGAGCGGGTGCAGGGCGAGCTGAACAAGCTGCTGCTCTCGGCGCACCCCCGCAAGGGTCTGGGACTGCTCGTGGACACCGGTCTCGCCGATCGCGTGCTGCCCGAGCTGCCCGCACTGCGGCTGGAGAGCGACGAGCACCACCGGCACAAGGACGTCTACGACCACTCCCTGATCGTGCTGGAACAGGCGATCGCGCTGGAGGAGGACGGCCCGGACCTGGTGCTGCGCCTGGCGGCCCTGCTGCACGACATCGGCAAGCCCCGTACCCGCCGGTTCGAGAGCGACGGCCGGGTTTCCTTCCACCACCACGAGGTGGTGGGCGCGAAGATGACCAAGAAGCGCATGACCGCGCTGAAGTACTCCAACGAGATGATCAAGGACGTGTCCCGGCTGGTGGAGCTGCACCTGCGCTTCCACGGCTACGGGGACGGCGAATGGACCGACTCCGCCGTGCGGCGCTACGTCCGTGACGCGGGCCCGTTGCTCGGCCGGCTGCACAAGCTGACCCGGTCGGACTGCACCACGCGCAACAAGCGCAAGGCCAACGCCCTGTCGCGCACCTACGACGGGCTGGAGGAGCGGATCGCACAGCTCCAGGAGCAGGAGCAGCTGGACGCCATCCGGCCCGACCTGGACGGCAACGAGATCCAGCAGGTGCTGGGGATCCGCCCCGGACCGGCGGTGGGCAAGGCCTACGCCTTCCTGATGGAGCTGAGGCTGGAGAACGGCCCGATGGGGCACGATGCGGCGGTGGAGGCCCTCAAGAAGTGGTGGGCCGCTCAGGACGCCCAGGGCTGAGGGGCCCCGCGCCCGCCGGTCGAAGGCCACCCGCCCGCTGTTTCACGTGAAACAGCGGGCGGGGACGCCGGTACGAGGGCGGTGTTTCACGTGAAACACCGCCTTCGTCGTTGTACGAGCACGGCCGTGACGGCGTAGAGCAGGGCCACCGTCACGATCAGGGTGGTGGACCGGCCGTCGGTCGGGAGCATGAGCGAGGCCACGGCGGCGGCTCCGACGAACGCCACGTTGAACAGGACGTCGTAGACGGAGAAGACCCGCCCGCGGAACGCGTCGTCCACCCGCGACTGCACGACCGTGTCGGTGGAGATCTTGGCGCCCTGTGTGGCGAGGCCGAGGACGAACGCGGCGACGAGCATCGGCCCGGGTGCGAAGAAGAGGCCGAGCGCGGGGACGAGGACGGCCGCGCCGGCGGCGCAGACGGTGATGCACCCCAGGGTTCCCAGCCGGGTCACCAGCCAGGGCGTGATGACGGCGGCGACGAAGAATCCGGCCCCCGAGACTCCGACGGCTGTGCCCAGCAGGGCCAAGCCGTCCGACTCGTTGTCCGACCACGCGTACCGGCAGAGCATCAGGAGCGTGACGGTCAGGGCGCCGTAGCAGAACCGCATCAGCGTCATCGCCGTGAGCGCCACGGCGGCCTCGCGCCGCTGGGCGAGGTGTCTGAGGCCCTCGGCCATGCCCCGCACGGTGAGGGCGGCGCCCTCGACGAGCGACGGGTGGCTCCGGCCGGGTGGGTGGTCGGGGCCGAGCAGACCTACGGCCAGGCGCAGCGAGACCAGGGCCGCGCAGAGGTAGAGCCCGGCGCCGAGCAGCACGACGAGGGCGTTGCTGTCGGAGGCCAGGAGCCGCACCAGGAAGGCGAGTCCGCCCCCGCCCACGGCCGCGAGGGTTCCGGCGGTCGGGGAGAGGGCGTTGGCCGTGACCAGCTCACCGGGTCCCACGACGCGGGGCAATGAGGCGGCGAGGCCGGCGAGGACGAAGCGGTTCACCGCGGTGACGGACAGGGCCGAGGCGTAGAAGAGCCAGTCGGGCACCTGCGCGACGATCAGCATGCCGGTCACACAGGCGAGGAAGGCCCTCAGCAGGTTGCCGTAGAGGAAGACCTGGCGGCGGCGCCACCTGTCCAGCAGCACGCCGGCGAAGGGACCGATCACCGAATAAGGCAGCAGGAGCACCGCCATGGCCGAGGCGATGGCCGCGGGCGAGGTCTGCTTCTCCGGGGAGAAGACCACGTAGGTGGCGAGCGCGACCTGGTAGACACCGTCGGCGGCCTGGGAGAGCAGCCGTACGGCGAGCAGGTTGCGAAAGTCCCTCAGGCGCAGGAGTACGCGCAGATCACGTACGACAGGCATGAGGGCAAGGGTCACACACGCCGAGGGTCCCCGGACACATTGCCCGGGGACCCTCGGCGTAAGAGCAGTCGAAGACCAGGTGTCCGGAGGACACGTGGGGTGCGACTAGCGCTCGACCTCGCCCTTGATGAACTTCTCGACGTTCGCGTAGGCCTCGTCGTCGAAGTACTGAACCGGCGGGGACTTCATGAAGTAGCTCGACGCCGACAGGATCGGGCCGCCGACACCGCGGTCCTTGGCGATCTTCGCGGCGCGCAGGGCGTCGATGATGACACCGGCGGAGTTCGGCGAGTCCCACACCTCAAGCTTGTACTCAAGGTTGAGCGGGACGTCACCGAAGGCGCGGCCTTCGAGGCGGACGTAGGCCCACTTGCGGTCGTCGAGCCACGCCACGTAGTCGGACGGGCCGATGTGGACGTTCTTCTCGCCGAGCTCGCGGTCGGGGATCTGCGAGGTGACGGCCTGGGTCTTGGAGATCTTCTTCGACTCCAGGCGGTCGCGCTCCAGCATGTTCTTGAAGTCCATGTTGCCGCCGACGTTGAGCTGCATGGTGCGCTCAAGGCGGACGCCGCGGTCTTCGAACAGCTTCGCCATCACGCGGTGCGTGATGGTGGCGCCGACCTGGGACTTGATGTCGTCGCCGACGATCGGGACACCGGCCTCGGTGAACTTGTCCGCCCACTCCTTGGTGCCGGCGATGAAGACCGGGAGGGCGTTGACGAAGGCGACCTTGGCGTCGATGGCGCACTGCGCGTAGAACTTCGCAGCGGCCTCGGAACCGACGGGGAGGTAGCAGATCAGGACGTCGACCTGACGGTCCTTGAGGACCTGGACGATGTCGACCGGCGCCTCGGCGGACTCCTCGATGGTCTGGCGGTAGTACTTGCCCAGGCCGTCGAGGGTGTGGCCGCGCTGGACCGTGACGCCGGCGTTCGGGACGTCACAGATCTTGATGGTGTTGTTCTCGCTGGCGCCGATTGCGTCCGAGAGGTCGAGGCCGACCTTCTTCGCGTCGACGTCGAACGCGGCGACGAACTCGATGTCACGCACGTGGTAGTCGCCGAACTGGACGTGCATCAGACCGGGGACCTTGGCCGCCGGGTCGGCGTCCTTGTAGTACTCGACGCCCTGCACCAGCGAGGCGGCGCAGTTGCCCACGCCGACGATGGCTACGCGAACCGAACCCATTCCGGTTGCTCCCTGTTTGTTCTCGGAACGAGGCCTGCGAGATGCAGGCCTCACTTTGCAGTTTCGTCGGACGGTCCGGGTCGTCTCCGATCCCGTCCCGCCCGCTCGCTCTCGATGAGCTCGTTCAGCCAGCGCACTTCACGCTCCACGGATTCCATGCCGTGTCGTTGCAGCTCAAGCGTGTAGTCGTCGAGACGCTCCCGTGTGCGGGCGAGCGAGGCGCGCATCTTCTCCAGGCGCTCCTCCAGCCGGCTGCGGCGGCCCTCCAGTACCCGCATGCGCACCTCGCGTTCGGTCTGACCGAAGAAGGCGAAGCGGGCGGCGAAGGACTCGTCCTCCCAGGTGTCCGGGCCGGTGTGGGAGAGGAGCTCTTCGAAGTGCTCCTTACCTGCGGCCGTCAACCGATAGACGATCTTGGCGCGGCGCCCTGCGAGTGAAGCGGCGAGAGCGTCTTCCGGGGCGTTGCCCGGCTCTTCGATCAACCAGCCGTTGGCGACCAGCGTCTTGAGGCAGGGATAGAGAGTCCCGTAGCTGAACGCCCTGAACACCCCCAGCGAGGTGTTGAGCCGCTTGCGGAGCTCGTAACCGTGCATGGGGGATTCGCGAAGCAGGCCGAGGACGGCGAACTCAAGGATGCCTGAGCGCCTACTCATCCGCCTGCTCCTCTCCGCCTCTGAGTTTATGCCGAGCTGATGTATCGACTCGATACATCCAGACGATAGAACGGGCGGCCGTTCGCGACAAGGGGTGACGTGGTGACCGGCGTCACATCATCAATTCGTGCGACGCAAGGTGCCTGATTTGGGGTGAACTTCGGCACTGGTCGGGTTTTGGCCGTGCGTAGTCTGTGCGGCAACACAACGGGGGAACCGGAATTCACCAGCCGCTTCCAGGCCACTCGCCTGCCCGAGGAGTAGTCGTTCGATGAGCGAGCACCGCCGCAAACCGCCGCAGCCCCAGGGCGGTGGACGCGCCGCGTCCCGCCGGGCTGCGCAACAGCGCCCCGGCAGGGGCGCCGGGTCCGGGCGTGACGTCCCCACGGCGTCACCCAGCGGACCGTACGCAGAACAGACCGTTCAGGCCGGACGCGCGGACACCCGCCGGGCCGGCCGGCGCGGAACCGCGCCCCGCGGCGGCGGGGGGAAGGGCGGGGGAAACCGGCTCGTCGACTACCCGCGTGCCGCCAAGGACGGCTGGAGGCGCTTCGTCCCCTCCTGGAAGCTGGTCGGGGGTACGTCCCTGGGCTTCTTCGCCGTCATCGTGGCCGGAGCCGGCATCGGCATCGCCAGTGTCGGCACGCCCGACCCGAACAAGGCGGCCGAGGCCCAGAACAACGTCTTCCAGTGGGCGGACGGCACCCAGATGGTCGCCACCGGCGGGTCCACGAACCGGCAGATCGTCCCCATCGACCAGATTCCCCTGTCGATGCGCAACGCCGTGATCGCCGCGGAGAACGAGTCCTTCGAGACCGACAAGGGCGTGGACCCGACGGGCATCGGCCGCGCGGTGGTGAACATGGCCACCGGCGGGTCCACGCAGGGCGGCTCGACGATCACCCAGCAGTACGTGAAGAACATGTACCTGGACTCCGAGCAGACGCTCAAGCGGAAGGTCACCGAGCTCTTCATCTCGATCAGGCTCGGCATGACGGAGCCGAAGGACACCGTCCTCGCCGGCTACCTCAACACCGCCTACTACGGCCGTGACGCCTACGGCATCCAGGCCGCCGCCCGTGCCTACTTCGGCAAGGACGCCAAGGACCTCGACCCGTCCCAGAGCGCCTTCCTCGCGGCCCTCCTCAAGGGCCCCAACCTCTACAACCCGGACGGCGGCATCGGCGCCGCCGCCACCCCCGAGGCCAACGAGAAGCGGGCCCGGCTGCGCTGGGCCTGGGTCCTCGACCGCGAGGTCGCGGTGGGTCGCATGGAACAGTCCGAGCGGGACAAGTACAAGGAGTTCCCGGCCCGGGTCGACTCCGAGCAGGCCCGCGGCATGTCCGGTCAGACCGGGTACCTCGTCGAGGTCGCCAAGCAGTACGTCCTGAAGACCACGGGCATCACGGCCGAGAAGATGGCCCTGGGCGGCTACACGATCCGTACGACGTTCGAGAAGCCCAAGGTGGAGGCGCTGTCCAAGGCGGTGGAGGACACCCGCAACGACTTCCTCGACGAGAAGAAGCGGCCCCAGTACGACACCTTCGTGCAGTTCGGCGCCGCCTCGGTCGACGTGAGGACCGGGGCGATCGTGGCGCTGTACGGCGGCCCCGGCTGGGACCACAAGCACTTCGCCAACAACGCCAACACCTCCGGCGTGCCGGTCGGCTCCACCTGGAAGCCGTACGTGTTGGCCGCGGCCATGCAGTACGGCACCCAGAACTCCAAGGGCTCGGGCATCTCGGTCGACAGCAAGTACCTCGCCGACGACCTCACCGTGATCACGAACCGACAGGGCAAGCCGCTGCGGGGCAAGGGCGGCGAGCCGTTCAAGCAGAAGAACGAGAGCCCGCAGGCCTTCGGCTACGTCACCCTCGACGAGGCGATGCGGCAGTCGATCAACGTGCCGTTCGCCCAGCTGATCTTCGACGTCGGCCACGACAAGGTCCGCGGTGTCGCCCGCTCCACCGGCATCCTCGACGAATCGATGGACCCCGACGACAACGCCTCCTTCGCGCTCGGCACCTCGACGCCCAGCGCCATCCGGATGGCCGACTCGTACGCGACTTTCGCCGCCTCCGGCACGCACCACGAGCCCTTCTCCGTGACCAAGGTCACGGAGGACGGCAAGGACCTGCCCGGGTTCGAGCCCCCCAAGTCCGCCCGGGCCATGGACGACTCCATCGCGGACAACATCACCAAGGTGCTTCAGAACGTCGTCGAGAACGGCACCGGCATCAAGGCGAAGAAGCTGGGCCGGCCCGCCGCGGGCAAGACCGGCACGACCGACCTCAACAAGTCGGCCTGGTTCGTCGGCTACACCCCGGAGCTCTCCACCTCGGTCACGCTGTTCCGCAACGACCCGAACTCCAAGGACAAGGCCCTGATGTCCATGAACAACGTGGGCGGGGTCGACTCCATCCACGGTGGTGACATCCCGGCCGTGATCTGGACGGAGTACATGCGCGAGGCCCTGAAGGGCACTCCGATCAAGAAGTTCCCGGAGCCCGAGGAGATCGGCGTGACCGCCGACGCGTCCGGGGCCCCCACCCCGACGCCCCCGGCGCCCTCCTACTCGCCCTCCCCGACCCCGTCGGTCCCGCCGTCGAGTTCGGCACCCCCGGTGTCGCCCTCGCCCTCGCGCGGCGGCAGGCCCTCCTGCAAGCCGTGGGCCGGGCTGTACTGCGACCCGGAGACCGCCGGCGGCACCACCGACGGCGCCTCGAACGGCGGCAACGGAGCCATCGGCGGGATCGGGGGCAACGGCGGAGGCCCGGGCGGCGACGACGGCGGCCCCGGCGGCTTCCCGGACGGCGGAACCACCGGCGGGCCCTCCCCGTCCAACTCGGGCCGGCCCGGCCGGCCGGGCGGTTCCACCAACTGGGGCATGAACATGGGCGCCTCCGGCTGACCCGTCCCCCCTCCACACCGGCGAGGGCCGTCGCACCCGTGCGACGGCCCTCCCGCGTGTCCGACCCGGTACGGCAGGATGAGCGCATGACCAAGGTGCACGAGGAGCGGCCCGTCCTGCCCACGGAGGAGGACGAGGTCGCCGCGGCAGGCAGCGAATTCATCGGCGGCCCCATCGGCCGGCACGCCCGCCTCGGCGGCCACTGGCTGGGGCCGGTGCGTGTCGTCGTGCTGGTGGTCCTCGGGCTGTTCGCCCTCGGCATGGTGCAGAAACTGCCCTGCTACGACTGGGCGTGGTTCCGGGGCGCCACCTCGCAGTACACGCACGCCTGCTACTCCGACATCCCGCACCTGTACTCCGCGCGCGGCTTCGCCGACGGCCTCGTGCCGTACTTCGACCGCTTCCCGGACCTGGATCCGAAGTACGGCGACATGCAGTACCTGGAGTACCCGGTGCTCACCGGAGCCTTCATGCAGGTCGCCGCCTGGCTGACGCCCGGCTCGGGCTCGCTCCAGCACCGCGAACAGATGTACTGGATCGTCAACGCGGGCATGCTCATGGCCTGTGCGGCCGTCCTGGCCGTCTGTGTCGCCCGGACCCACCGGCGCAGGCCCTGGGACGCCCTGTTCCTGGCGCTGGCCCCGGCCTTCGCGCTCAACGCGACGATCAACTGGGACCTGCCGGCGGTCGCCCTCGCCGCCGTCGCGATGCTGATGTGGTCGCGCAGCCGTCCCCTGGCAGCCGGCGTCTTCATCGGTCTGGCCACCGCGGCCAAGCTCTACCCCGCCCTGCTGCTCGGCGTCCTGTTCGTGCTCTGCTGGCGTGCGGGGAAGTGGCGGGCCTTCGGCGCCGCGGCCGGCGGGGCCGTCGTCACCTGGCTCGTGGTGAACGCGCCGATCATGTTCTTCGCCTGGGACGGCTGGAAGCGGTTCTACGTGTTCAGTCAGGAACGGCCGATCGACTTCGGCTCCGTCTGGCTGCTGATCTCCCAGCGCACCGGCAACCCCCTGGAGGGGGCCAACACGTACGCGACGGGCCTGACCCTGCTGATGTGCCTGGCCATCGGCCTGCTCACCCTGACGGCGCCCAGGCGGCCCCGGTTCGCGCAGCTGGCCTTCCTGGTCGTCGCGGCGTTCATCCTGGCCAACAAGGTCTACTCGCCGCAGTACGTGCTGTGGCTCATCCCGCTCGCCGCGCTGGCCCGACCCCGCTGGCGCGACTTCCTGATCTGGCAGGTCGGTGAGGTCGCGTACTTCCTGGGCATCTGGTTCTACCTCGCCTACACGTCCAGCGGGGACAAGCACCAGGGTCTTCCGCTGGAGGGCTATCAGCTGGCCATCGCCGCGCACCTGCTGGCCACGCTCTACCTCTGCGCGGTCGTGGTGCGGGACATCCTGCTGCCCGAGCGGGACGTCGTCCGGCGCGACGGCTCCGACGACCCGTCCGGCGGTGTCCTGGACGGGGCCGATGACCGGTTCGTCCTCACGAACGCGGCGAAGGCGCCGCAGTACGCGGCGCCTTCGCGAGGACAGCGTGTCGACTGGGGCACGACCCCGGGCGACTGATCGGGGTCAGGCGTCGAGCACCCGGTCGAACTGCGTGGTGGTGTGCCGCAGGTGCGCCACCAGCTCGTCGCCGACCTTGGGTTCGGTCGCGTCCGAGGGCACGAACAGGATCGACACCTGCATGTGCGGGGGCTCGGCGAACCAGCGCTGCTTGCCCGCCCACACGAAGGGCGAAAGGTTCCGGTTGACCGTGGCCAGGCCGGCCCGGGCGACGCCCTTGGCGCGCGGCATCACCCCGTGCAGGGCCTTGGGAGCCTCCAGCCCCACCCCGTGCGACGTGCCGCCCGCGACGACGACCAGCCAGCCGTCGGAGGCGGCCTTCTGCTGGCGGTAGCCGAACCGGTCGCCCTTCGAGACCCGCGTGACGTCCAGTACCGAACCGCGGTACTGGGTCGCCTCGTGGTCACCCAGCCACAGCCTGGTACCGATCCGGGCCCGGAATCGGGTCTGCGGGAACTGCTGCTGGAGCCGGATCAGCTCCTCGGCCCGCAGGTGGCTGACGAACATGGTGTGCAGCGGCAGCCGGGCCGCGCGCAGCCGGTCCATCCAACCGATGACCTCCTCGACGGCGTCCGAGCCGTCCGGGCGGTCGAGCGGCAGGTGGAGGGCGAAGCCCTCCAGTCGGACGTCCTCGATCGCCGACTGGAGCAGGCCCAGGTCCTGCTCGGAAACGCCGTGGCGACGCATCGAGCTCATGCACTCGATGACGACGCGCGCGCCGACCAGGCCCCGCACGCCGTCCACCGAGGACACCGAGCGGATCACCCGGTCGGGCAGCGGCACCGGCTCCTCGCCCCGCCGGAACGGGGTGAGGACGAGCAGGTCGCCGCCGAACCAGTCCTTGATCTTGGCGGCCTCGTAGGTGGTGCCGACGGCCAGGATGTCGGCGCCCATCCGGGTCGCCTCCTCGCAGAGGCGCTCGTGGCCGAAGCCGTAGCCGTTGCCCTTGCAGACCGGGATCAGTCCGGGGAACTGGTCCGTGATCTGCTTCTGGTGCGCACGCCAGCGCGCGGTGTCGACGTAGAGCGTGAGCGCCATGCCCGTCCGGAACCTCTCTTGGTGGCTGCCTGGTGCAGCGGGTGCGGTATGTGGGGAAGGAGGGGGAATCAGCGACGGGACATATACATGTCGAGCGCCTTGTGCAGCAGCTTGTTCAGCGGGAAGTCCCACTCGCCGACGTACTCGACGGCCTCGCCGCCGGTGCCGACCTTGAACTGGATGAGGCCGAACAGGTGGTCGTTCTCGTCCAGCGTGTCGCTGATGCCGCGGAGGTCGTAGACGCTCGCGCCGAGCGCGTACGAGTCGCGCAGCATGCGCCACTGCATGGCGTTCGACGGGCGGACCTCGCGCTTGTGGTTGGCGGAGGCGCCGTACGAGTACCAGACGTGCTGGCCGACGGTGAGCATCGTGGCGGCGGCCAGCGGCTCCCCCTCGTGCGTGGCGATGTACAGCCGCATCCGGTTCGGGTCCTCGGAGTTGAGGGCCGTCCACTGGCGCTGGAAGTAACTGAGCGGGCGAGGGCGGAACTTGTCGCGCTCGGCGGTGATCTCGTAGAGGTGCTGCCAGGTGGGCAGGTCCTCGTAGCCGCCCTGGACGACCTCGACGCCGGCCTTCTCGGCCTTCTTGATGTTGCGGCGCCACAGCTGGTTGAAGCCCTTGAGGACGTCGTCCAACGAGCGGTTCGCCAGCGGCACCTGGAACACGTAGCGGGGCTGCACGTCGCCGAAGCCGGCGCCGCCGTCCTCGGCCTGCTGCCAGCCCATCCGGCGCAGCTTGTCGGACACCTCGAAGGCGCGGGGCTCGATGACCGAGGCCTCCACGTCGCGCAGACGCTTGACCTCGGGGTCCTGGATGCCGGCCTTGATGGCGGCGGAGTTCCAGCGTCGGATGACGACGGGCGGGCCCATCTTCACGGTGAAGGCGCCCTGGTGCTTCAGGTGCGCCAGCATCGGCTGGAGCCATTCGTCCAGATTCGGGGCGTACCAGTTGATGACCGGGCCCTCGGGAAGGTAGGCGAGGTAGCGCTTCACCTTGGGCAGTTGGCGGTACAACACGAGCGCGGCACCGACGAGTTCGCCGGACGCGTCGAACCAACCCAGGTTCTCCGAACGCCACTCGTTCTTCACGTCGGCCCACGCCGGGACCTGGCAGTGGCTCGCCGAGGGCAGGCTCTGGAGATATCCCAGATGCTGCTCTCGGCTGATGGTCCTCAGGGACAGGCTCATGCGGGGCGTCTCCTCGGCGGCTTCGCTGGCTATGGCGCGAAGCCTACTGCGACGTGGGCGCCACCCATCTGGGGGACGGGCCGAGCCCGGGCCGGTGGAAGCCGGCGCCCCGTCGCGGAGGTCCCCCGGTCAGCCCAGCCAGCCGCCGAAGAGGCCGCCGTGCGCCATGCCGAGGAAGAAGCCGAAGGCCGACGCGCCAAGGCCGATGATCAGCGCGAAGCGTTCGCGGGTCGTGATGGAGATGAACTGTCCGTAGCCGCCGGTCAGGATCCCGACCAGCCCGGCCCACGAGCTGACCAGATGCAGGTGGTGCCAGAACGCCGTGATGAACGCCACGGCGCCGAGGATGAGGGTGGCCGCCATCAGGGTGTCCTGGAGCGGGTGGGGCTTGCCGTCCGTCGCGAGGAGAGAGATGGGGGACTGCGGTCGCATTGCCTGTGCCATCGGAAGGCACCTCCTGGCTGGAGCAGAGCGGTGCGACGGGGCCGCCGCCGACAGGGCCGGGGCATAGCACCGAGCACACCCGATGGATACAGATTGTGGTCCTCTCCCGGCGGATTTCAACCGGAAGGAGTCGACGGGGTAGTCTGTACGGTCTGCGCGGTGTCTGTTCTCAGACGCCGTGCGCACGCATCACGACCCTCCTGCCACGGAACGACCGTGGCCGCTGAGTCCAAAGGAGGTGGGTTCCACATGCGTCACTACGAAGTGATGGTCATCCTCGACCCCGATCTTGAGGAGCGCGCTGTCTCCCCGTTGATCGAGAACTTCCTCTCCGTCGTCCGTGAGGGCAACGGAAAGGTCGAGAAGGTCGACACCTGGGGCCGTCGTCGTCTCGCTTACGAGATCAAGAAGAAGCCCGAGGGCATCTACTCGGTCATCGACCTGCAGGCCGAGCCTGCGGTCGTCAAGGAGCTCGACCGCCAGATGAACCTGAACGAGTCGGTTCTCCGGACCAAGGTCCTCCGCCCCGAGACCCACTGAACTTCGGTTCAGCGGTAATCGGGACCGAGTAGTACACAGCAGCCCAGCAGCACATCCCCGCCGAGAGGTTCATCCATGGCAGGCGAGACCGTCATCACGGTCGTCGGCAATCTCGTCGACGACCCCGAGCTGCGCTTCACCCCCTCGGGTGCGGCGGTCGCGAAGTTCCGTGTCGCGTCCACTCCCCGCATCTTCGACAAGCAGACCAATGAGTGGAAGGACGGCGAAGGCCTGTTCCTCACCTGCTCGGTCTGGCGTCAGGCGGCCGAGAACGTCGCCGAGTCCCTTCAGCGGGGCATGCGCGTCATCGTGCAGGGCCGGCTGAAGCAGCGGTCGTACGAGGACCGTGAGGGTGTCAAGCGCACGGTCTACGAGCTGGACGTCGAGGAAGTCGGCCCCAGCCTGAAGACCGCCACGGCCAAGGTCTCCAAGACCACGGGTCGCGGTGGCCAGGGTGGATACGGCGGCGGCGGTCAGCAGCAGGGTGGCGGCGGCAACTGGGGCGGAGCCCCCGGTGGCGGCGGCGCGCCCCAGGGCGGCGGAGGTCCCTCCGACGACCCGTGGGCGTCCAGTGCGCCGGCTGCCGGTGGCCAGCAGCAGGGTGGCGGCGGGGGCGGTTGGGGCGGAAGCTCCGGCGGCTCCGGCGGCTCCGGCGGTGGCTACTCGGACGAGCCGCCCTTCTAGGGCAGCTCGCATCCCCACTTCTTGATCACACAGGAGAGACACAATGGCGAAGCCGCCTGTGCGCAAGCCTAAGAAGAAGGTCTGCGCGTTCTGCAAGGACAAGACCGCGTACGTGGACTACAAGGACACGAACATGCTGCGGAAGTTCATTTCCGACCGCGGCAAGATCCGTGCCCGCCGCGTCACCGGCAACTGCACGCAGCACCAGCGTGACGTCGCCACGGCAGTCAAGAACAGCCGTGAGATGGCACTGCTGCCCTACACGTCCACCGCGCGATAAGGAAAGGGTGACCGAACAATGAAGATCATCCTGACCCACGAGGTCTCTGGCCTCGGCACCGCCGGCGATGTCGTCGACGTCAAGGACGGTTACGCTCGCAACTACCTGGTCCCGCGTGGTTTCGCGATCCGTTGGACCAAGGGTGGCGAGAAGGACGTGGCGCAGATCCGCCGCGCCCGCAAGATCCACGAGATCGCGACCATCGAGCAGGCCAACGAGTTCAAGGCCAAGCTTGAGGGCGTGAAGGTCCGTCTGGCCACCCGCGCGGGTGACGCCGGCCGTCTCTTCGGTTCCGTCACGCCCGCCGACATCGCCACGGCGATCGAGGCGTCCGGTGGCCCGAAGGTCGACAAGCGTCGCGTGGAGCTGGGCTCCCCGATCAAGACCCTCGGTTCGTACCAGGTCTCCGTGCGTCTGCACGCCGAGGTCGCCGCGAACGTGGGCATCGAGGTCGTCGCCGCCTAAGGGCAGCGCATGAAGGGCCGCACTCCTCCGGGGGTGCGGCCCTTCGTCGTTCTCCGCACGAACACGGGCACAGGCCCGTGATCGGCGTGAGTCAGGGGGACAGGGACCCGTTTCACGTGAAACGGGTCTTTCGGAGGTGTCGTACGCGGGCGCGGCCGGCGGCGTTTCACGTGAAACCGACTGGCGGTGTTTCACGTGAAACGAGCCGGGTCCTGTTTCACGTGAAACGGCCCACCGGCAGGCTGTGGACCGGTCAGCGGGTGGCCCCGGCGACCAGCCAGCGACCGGAGCGGGCGCGTAGCTGGAGAGTGATCATGCGGACCACCATCATCAGCGTCATCGCCCACCACAGGGTGGTGAGGCCGCCGCCGAGAACGGGTACCAGAAGCGCCGCCGGGGCGAACACGGCGAGCGTCACGAGCATGGCCCGGGCGAGGTAGGGCCCGTCCCCCGCGCCCATCAGCACCCCGTCCAGGACGAAGACGATGCCGGACACCGGCTGGGAGACGGCCACGACGATCAGGGCCGGCAGCAGGACGTCCTCGACCACGGGGTCGCTGGTGAAGAGCGGAATGAAGACCGGGCGGGCGGCGATGACCAGCAGGCCGAGGACGATCCCCGAGACGACGCCCCACTGGACCATGCGACGGCAGACCGCCTTGGCGCCCTCGGTGTCGCCTGCGCCCAGGTAGCGGCCGATGATGGCCTGGCCGGCGATCGCGATGGCGTCCAGGGCAAAGGCGAGCAGGCTCCACAGGGACAGGAGGATCTGGTGGGCCGCGATGTCGGCGTCGCCGAGTCGGGCCGCGACGGCGGTCGCGATCATCAGGATCGCCCGCAAGGACAGGGTTCGGACCAACAGGGGCGCTCCCGCACGGGCGCAGGCCCGGATGCCGTCCTTGTCGGGGCGCAGGGAGGCGCCGTGCCGCCGCGCCCCGCGCACCACCACGAAGAGGTAGGCGGCCGCCATGGCGAACTGGGCGATGACCGTGCCCCAGGCGGATCCGGCGATGCCGAGGTCGGCGCCGTAGACCAGGGCCACGTTGAGGACGCCGTTGAGGGCGAAGCCCCCGATGGCGACGTAGAGCGGCGTACGGGTGTCCTGGAGCCCGCGGATGACGCCCGTGGCAGCCAGGACCATGAGCATGGCCGGGATTCCGAGGGCGGAGATGCGCAAGTAGGTGACCGCGTACGGGGCGACGGTGTCGGAGGCGCCGAAGAGGGACACCAGCCCGGGTGCGGTGGGCAGGATCGCGGCGGCCACGACCGTTCCGAGCAGGAGCGCGAGCCAGATTCCGTCCATGCCCTGCCGGATGGCGGCCGGGAGGTCGCCCGCTCCGACGCGTCGGGCCACCGCCGCGGTGGTGGCGTAGGCGAGGAAGACGAAGACGCTCACGCCGGTCATCAGGAGCGCGGCCGCGATGCCGAGGCCGGCCAGTTGGGGGGTGCCGAGGTGCCCCACGATGGCGCTGTCGGCCATCACGAACAGTGGTTCGGCCACGAGGGCGCCGAAGGCGGGGACGGCGAGTGCGAGGATCTCGCGGTCGTGCCGTCTCGGGGCAGCCTTCGTAGCTGTGGGGGCCTGTGTCATGTGCTCAATCTAATCTTCCACAGGTAATGGATACAAGTGGCTTTGGATCCTTACTTGCGCGCTGACTTGCGGGTTCTTCCCACCCCTTTGGAGGCGATCTTGAGACAGTGGCCAAGAATTTTCTCCCCCAGCCTTCGGATGAGGGAAAGTTGCAGGTCAGGCTGGGTGTGCGGGTAGGTCGGGTGATTTTGTCCACAGCGTCGTCCCCCGGTCCGTGCACAGCTTCCGACCAGTTACCCACAGCATTGGAGCCGTCGTCCACATCTCATCCACACAGCCTGTGGATAACAAGATTGGCTGACGTCGCTCGCGGCCCTACCGTTGGGCGTTGCCCGACGCGCCGAGAGCCGATCCGGGTGCCCCAAATGTCAGAGCCGTGTCGTAGAAAGAGTGGCACGGCGAGGTCCGCGTTGCGGACGGGAGGAGGCGGCCCGGTGAACATGCCCGAGCCCATGGACGACCCCTGGGCCGACAGCGGTCCCAGTGACCGTCTGCCCGCCCGTCCGCGCCGTAGCAGCGAAGGTCGGGGTCGCGGGGACAAGCGGGACGACGACGGCCGTGAGGGCGGCTCCTGGGACGGCGGCGGGGGCGGCTTCGAGCGCGTTCCGCCGCAGGACCTCGACGCCGAGCAGTCGGTGCTCGGCGGCATGCTCCTGTCCAAGGACGCCATCGCCGACGTGGTAGAGGTCCTCAAGGGCCACGACTTCTACCGTCCCTCGCACGAGACGATCTACCAGGCCATCCTCGACCTGTACGCCAAGGGCGAGCCGGCCGACCCGATCACCGTCGGCGCGGAGCTGACCCGGCGCGGCGAGATCAGCAAGGTGGGCGGTGCCTCCTACCTGCACACGCTGGTCCAATCCGTGCCCACCGCGGCGAACGCCGAGTACTACGCGGAGATCGTCCACGAGAGAGCCGTCCTGCGGCGCCTCGTCGCCGCCGGTACGAAGATCACGCAGATGGGGTACGCGGCGGACGGCGACGTCGACGAGATCGTCAACAGCGCCCAGGCCGAGATCTACGCCGTCACCGAGCAGCGGACCTCCGAGGACTACCTGCCGCTCGGCGACATCATGGAGGGCGCCCTCGACGAGATCGAGGCGATCGGGTCCCGCAGCGGTCAGATGTCGGGCGTACCGACCGGGTTCACCGACCTGGACTCCCTGACCAACGGCCTCCACCCCGGTCAGATGATCGTCATCGCCGCACGTCCCGCGATGGGCAAGTCCACGCTCGCCCTCGACTTCGCGCGTGCCTGCTCCATCAAGGCCAACCTGCCCAGCGTCATCTTCTCCCTCGAAATGGGCCGCAACGAGATCGCGATGCGCCTCCTCTCGGCGGAGGCCCGCGTCGCGTTGCACCACATGCGCTCGGGAACGATGACCGACGACGACTGGACCCGGCTCGCGCGCCGCATGCCCGACGTCTCGGCCGCTCCGCTGTACATCGACGACTCCCCGAACCTGTCGATGATGGAGATCCGGGCCAAGTGTCGCCGCCTCAAGCAGCGCAGCGACCTCTCCCTCGTCGTCATCGACTACCTCCAGCTGATGCAGTCGGGCGGCTCGCGCCGTCCGGAGAGCCGCCAGCAGGAGGTTTCGGACATGTCCCGAAACCTCAAGCTGCTGGCCAAGGAGCTGGAGGTCCCGGTGATCGCGCTCTCCCAGCTGAACCGTGGTCCCGAACAGCGCACCGACAAGAAGCCGATGGTCTCCGACCTCCGTGAATCGGGCTCCATCGAGCAGGACGCCGACATGGTGATCCTGCTGCACCGCGAGGACGCGTACGAGAAGGAATCACCCCGCGCGGGCGAGGCTGACCTGATCGTGGCCAAGCACCGAAACGGTCCCACGGCCACCATCACCGTCGCGTTCCAGGGCCACTACTCCCGCTTCGTGGACATGGCCAACACGTAGGAGAGCAACGACCCCGTGGTCCGGCGGGGTAAATCCGCAGGCCGTCGGTCGCGCGGGTGTGGTACCTACTGATCATGAACGCGCTCCCTGAAGACCTGGAACTGCTCCCCGAGACCCGGCGCGCGCTGCGGCACCGGATCGCCGTCGCACAGAGCGAGGGGCGAGCCCCCTCAGTGGTGGCGGCGGTCGTTCGTGGGGGCGAGGTGGTCTGGGAGGGGTCCCGCACCTCCGTGGCGGGGCACGGGCCGGACGGGAACGTGCAGTACAGGATCGGCTCCATCACCAAGACGTTCACCGCCGTGCTGGTGTTGCGGCTGCGGGACGAAGGGCTGCTCGACCTGTCGGACCCGCTGGAGAAGCACCTGCCCGGAACGGGCGTCGGCGAGGTGACCGTCGCCCAGTTGCTGGCCCACACGGGTGGTCTGGCGGCCGAGACCCCCGGCGCGTGGTGGGAGCGGAGTCCGGCGTCGTTGCGCCCCGAACTACCCGACGTACTGGGGGACGAGCCGTTCAAGCACACCCCCGGCCGCCGGTTCCACTATTCCAACCCCGGCTACACGTTGCTGGGTTCGCTGGTCGAGGCGCTGCGTGGCAGGCCGTGGGAGGACGTCCTGCGCGCCGAGGTGCTGGAGCCGCTCGGCCTGAACCGTACGAGCGGGCAGCCGCAGGCACCGCACGCGGGCGGTTGGGCGGTGCACCCGTGGGCCGACGTGATGATGCCCGAACCGCTGGAAGACCTCGGCCTGATGGCCGCGGCCGGGCAGCTGTGGTCCACGACGACGGACCTGGCGCGCTTCGCCGACTTCCTGCTCCGCGGTGACGACCGGGTGTTGAGCGCCGCGACGGTACGGGAGATGCGCACCCCGGCCGCGCCGCCGGAGCCCGGCTTCGCTGCTTCCGGGTACGGGCTCGGTGTTCAGCTGGCGACCGACGGGGACCGCCGGCTGGTCGGGCACAGCGGCTCCCTTCCGGGGTTCGTCGCCGGCCTGTGGCTGAGCGAGGCCGACGACGTGGCCGCCATCGTCATGGCGAACTGCACTTCGGGATTGCCGTCGATGACCGTTGCCCTCGACCTGGTACGGATCGTCGCTGAAGCGGAACCGCCTTTTCCCGAACCGTGGCGGCCGTTCGGGGAAGCCGACCGGGTGCCGTTGGAGCTGACCGGGCCCTGGTACTGGGGGACTTCGCCGTACGTGCTGCGACTCACGTACGACGGCTGCCTGCAACTGAGCCCGCTGGGAGGCGCCGGCCGGGCGGCCGGCTTCCGCGCGGAGCCCGACGGTACGTGGACGGGCCTGTCCGGCTACTACGCGGGTGAGACGCTGCGGACCGTACGCCGGGAGGACGGCTCGGTGAGCCACCTCGACCTGGCGTCGTTCGTCTTCACGCGGGAGCCCTACGACGCCCAGGCCCCGGTGCCCGGAGGCGTGGACCCCCAGGGCTGGCGGGGCATCGGCTGAGGCCGGTGCCGGCAGCCGGGACGAATCCGGCCGCCGGCACCCCACGGCCACCCGGATCGCTCAGAGCTGGAACTTGAAGCCGATGTGGGAGCCGGTGAAGCCGAGCCGCTCGTAGAAGCGGTGGGCGTCGGTGCGCGTCACGTCCGAAGTGAGCTGTACCAGATGACAGTTCTCCTGCCGGGACCGGTCGATCGCCCATTCGATGAAACGGGTGCCGAGGCCGCTGCCCCGCTCGTCGGCGTGGACCCGAACACCTTCGATGATCGACCGGGTGGCTCCCATGCGGGAGAGTCCCGGTACGAAGGTGAGCTGGAGGGTGCCCACCACGCGCTCACCGCGGACGGCGACGACGACGTGCTGGTTGGGGTCCTCGGTCAGGCGCTTGAGGGCCGCCACGTACGGGGCGAGGTCGTCGGGGGACTCCCTGGTGGCCCCGAGCGGGTCGTCGGCGAGCATCTCGACGATGGCCGGCAGATCGGCCTCGACGGCGGGGCGGATCCTCAGTTCGTGGGTTTCGGTCATGGTGCGCCTTTCCTTCAGCCCGCTGCGACGGTCAGTGGGGCCCAGCGGCGGGTCCAGTCACCGGGTAGGCGGGGGATGCCCCGGGTCATGACGGCGTTGAACGCCACGGATGCGAGGCCCTGTTCCTTGAGCCAGGCCAAGAGTCCCTCATGGCGTACGTCGACGTCGGTGCGCAGGGGCCGGTCGGTGGTGGCTGCCAGTGCGGTCACGAGGGCCTGGGCGCCGACGGTATCGCGGGCGATCAACGGCCCCACCACATGGGTCTGCATGTTGGGCCACATGGCGGCGTACCCGACGAGCTCGCCCCGGTCGTCCTCGATGACGAGTAGCCGGTCGGCGAAGGCGGGAAGGCGGGTGATCAGGTGGGTCCGGTCGCTGCCGAACACTTCGGTGTCCAGGCGGATGATGGCCGGGATGTCTCTGGAGCCGGCCTTCCGGACGACTCCGCCGTCCGGAACCGGACCGTTCCCGGTGGGGCGGAAGGCGCCCACGAGCATCTCGGCCCGGCCCGTCGTGTCGAAGCCGAGCTCCTCGTACAGGGGGCGGCCGTACGGTGTGGCGTGCAGGGTGAGGGGGATGCCCGCCAGGACCTCGTCGCACACGTGTGTCATCAGTCGGCGGCCCAGTCCCCGGCGGGCGTACCGCTCCGCGACGAGGACCATGCCGATGGCGGCGAGGTCGGGCTCGGCCCGGCTGGGCCCGTAGCGGGTGACGACGCAAACGGCGGCAAGTCCTTCGCCATCGGGGGCGTCGATCCCGTAGGCGTCCCCTGCTGCGAGGAGGAGCCCCCACTTGTGGTCCTCGCGGGGCCAGCCACGGTCTTCGGACAGATCGGCGCAGCGGCGGAGGTCGTCCGTGGTGAGCAAGCTGATCGGCAGGTCGGTGAGCGGTGGTGATGTCACCCACCCAGCCTGGATCATGGGCCGGGTGGGAGTCCAGGGGAAATGGCGCGGCGCACGGCGCCCGTGTTTCACGTGAAACCGCCCTTGACCCGGGCGGGCGCGCAACGGGCGTCACCCTGTATCTGAAACGACGCCGGTTTCACTTGAAACACCGGCCGGGCCACGCGGGACTCGAAAGTCGTTTCACGTGAAACACGCTGTTTCACGTGAAACGGAGCCGCTAGCCTCGACGGCTATGACGATGCTGCACCTCTTCGATCTCGACGGGACCCTGATGTTCGGCTCGGCCGCGCCGGTCGAGATTTCCCGGCAGCTCGGCGTGGGCGTCGAGATCGCCGAACTGGAGCGGTCCTTCGCCGCACGCGAGATCAGCCCCCACCAGTTCTCGATGGCGGTGCGGGAGCTGTGGTCCGAGCTGACGCCCGCGCACGTTCGGGCGGCGTTCGACGGTGCTCCGTGGCTGGCGGGCATCAGGGATGTCTGGCAGGAGATCCGCGAGCGCGGCGACTACTGCGCGGTCATCTCGCTGTCCCCGTCGTTCTTCGTCGAGCTGTTGTTGGAGTGGGGTGCCCATGCCGCCCACGGATCGGTGTTCCCCGCAGTTCCCTTCACCCGGCCCGTCGACCTGGCGGGGATCCTGACGCCCGAGGGCAAGGTGGGCATCGCCGACCAGCTGTGCGAACGGTTCGGAGTGAGCCGGGGGGACTGTGTCGCGTACGGGGACTCCCTGACCGACGCGGTCCTCTTCGACGCCGTCCCGAGGTCCGTGGCGGTGAATGCGCGTCCGTACCTGGCCGAACGGGCGACGTACGTCTACGAGGGTCGCGACCTCCGCGAGGCATACCAGCTCGTGGCCGCGACCCGCCCGGAAGTCGAGGCATCTTAAGGGGAAAGAGGGTTCGAAACGCAGAATTTGCCCATTCCCCCGCAGTGCTCTTGGTCGGCCGGCACGCTGTGAAACCCGGAACCACGGATTCGAGGCCGTGGCGCGTGCACATTGACCGAGATGCCCGAAGCGAGGCACCGCATGGACGCTCCGCCCATCAGATCGGCCGGACCGACCGGCCGGATACCCTCCGGGGGCGGTGTGAAAGAGCCCTCCCCGGATTCCGTGCTCATCCACCGGACCCTTGCGGAGATCGCACCCGTCGCCGACAAGGTCACCTCGTACTTCTACGCCCTGGTCTTCACGGGGCACCCCGATGTGCGGGGCATGTTCCCCGCCTCCATGGACGTGCAGCGCGACCGACTGCTGAAGGCCCTACTGACCGCCGCGGAGCACATCGACGCCCCGGACGTGCTCGTCCCGTACCTCCGCCGACTCGGCACGGGGCACCGCAAGTACGGAACGATGGCCGGCCACTATCCGGCCGTGGGTGAGGCCCTGATCGGAGCCCTGGCCCGGTACGCGGAGTTCACCTGGGGCCCCGAGACCCAGGCGGCCTGGGTACGCGCGTACACGGCCATCTCGCAGATCATGATCGACGCTGCGGCCGAGGACGGGGCGAAGGCGCCCGCGTGGTGGCAGGCGGAGGTCGTCTCCCACGACCTGCGCACATCGGACATCGCGGTGCTGACGGTCCGCCCCGACCAGCCCTATCCCTTCCTGGCGGGCCAATACACGAGCCTGGAGACGCCGTGGTGGCCACGGGTCTGGCGGAACTACTCCTTCGCCTCGGCGCCGCGCGCCGACGGCCTCCTCTCGTTCCACGTCAAGGCCGTTCCGGCGGGTTGGGTCTCCAACGCCCTCGTGCGGCACGCACAGCCGGGCGACGTGCTGCGGCTCGGGCCGCCGGCAGGGTCGATGGTGGTGGACCACAGCACGGACAACGGCATGCTGTGCCTGGGGGGAGGTACCGGCATCGCCCCCATCAAGGCGTTGATCGAGGACGTCGCCGAGCACGGCGAGAGGCGGCCCGTGGAAGTCTTCTTCGGGGCGCGCAGCGACCACGACCTCTACGACAAGGACACCCTGCTGGGGTTGCAACGATCCCACCCGTGGCTGTCGGTGCGCCCGGTGGTGGGAGGGGGCCTGGACGGGCAGTTGCCGCAGGCCGTCGGTGAGCACGGGCCCTGGAGGTCGTACGACGCCTTCGTGTCCGGTCCCCCGGCGATGATCCGCAACGGGGTGGACGCCCTCAAGCGGATCGGCATCCCGGGGGAGCGGATCCGCTACGACTCGTTCGAGGAACTGGCGGGCGTGGCCGGCTGAGCCCGGTACGGCCCGCCGGCTCCCGGCGCGCTCAGCCCAGATCGGGGGCGTGCATGGCGCGCACCCCCTCGATGTTCCCGTCGAGGTAGTGCCGCAGGGACAGCGGTACGAGGTGGACCGCCGCGATCCCGACCCGGCTGAAGGGCACGCGGACGATCTCGTACTCGCCCGCGGGCTCGTCGATCTCGGGGCCGTGGCGCTGTGAGAGGTCCATCGATTCGAGGTGACAGACGAAGAAGTGCTGCACCTTCACGCCGGTCACGCCACCGGAGGCGATGTGCTCGACGGTGTCGACGAAGCAGGGCACCACATCGGTGATCTTGGCGCCCAGTTCTTCATGGACCTCGCGGTGCAGGGCGTCCACGACGGTGTCGTCCGAGGGTTCCACCCCGCCGCCCGGCGTGAGCCAGTACGGGTCGACGCCGGGCTTGGTGCGCTTGATGAGGATCAGGTCGCCACCGTCGAGCAGGATCGCGCGGGCGGTGCGTTTGACCACGGGACGTTCGGTCATGGGAGAAGAGTGGCCCGGTACGACCCGTCTGAAACGCACCGCAGGCCGAAAACGGGGGGCTCACCAGTGCGCGGCGGCGCGCAGCAGCACGTCATGGGCGCGGTCCAGGTGGGCGAGGGCGAGACTTCCGGCCCGTACGGCGAGGAACCAGGTCCGCAGCGGCGGTACCGGCGGGTCGAGCAGAGCCACGATCCGACCGCCTTCGACGGCGTCCCGGCACAGATAGCGGGGCAGCACGGCGAGCCCGGCGCCTGCTCGGACGCATTCCAGCACGGCGCGCAGATCGGGTGCGACGACGGTGGCGGCCGGTTCGGGCGCGGAGTCGAAGAGCGCGGCCCAGTAGCGGGTCACGAGCGGCAGGCTCTCGTGGACCTCGACGACGGGGATCCCGTTCAGGGCGCCGGGGCCCTTGTCGCGCAGGTGGGCGGGGTCGACGAGGGCGGCCCAGTAGGGCGCCGCGACCAGCACCAGTTCCTCGTCGCACAGGACGGAGGCCGTGAACAGGTCGCCGCGCGGTCGGGCCGTGGTGACGACGAGGTCGTGTTGTCCGGAGCCCAGTCCGTCGAGGGTGGTCTCGGCACCGGAGGTGAACGCGGTGCGAAGGGTCTGCCCCTGGACGACGAGGGGCGCGAGGGCGGGGAGCACCCGCACGGAGAGGAACTCGGCCGGTCCGGCGAGGTGCAGGGTGCGTGACGCGCCCGCGGACTCCCGCTCGGACTCGGTGATCCGTAGCAGGGCGTCCAGGTGAGGGGCCGCCTTGTGGGCCAGTTCGTCGCCGATCGCGGTGGGTGTGACGCCACGGGCGCGGCGATGGAACAAGGGGCGGCCCAGCTGGCGTTCCAGGGTCCGGATCTGCGAGGTGACCGCGGGCTGGGAGAGTCCGAGGAGGGAGGCGGCCCGGGTGAACGAGCCCGCCCGGTGGACGGCGACGAAGGTGCGCAGCAGGGCCAGGTCCATGGCGGCCCCTTCCGGTGGGGGCCTTCAACCATAGATATGCCGATGGGCCCCTGTCGCTACCGTGATTGGACTCTGACGCCAAGTCAAATAGCCTTGTTCGAGTGGTTCTTCACGTGCGGAACCCGGGAACGGTCCGAGTCACCAGGGGGAGGCTCGGACCGTTTTCCGTGGCGTTCAGGCCCCGGAACCCGCGTGGTCAAGGGCCCGCAGCACATCGGCGACCAGGTCCTCGGGATCCTCGGCGCCGGCGGAGAACCGGATGAAACCCTCCGGGACGGCGTCGCCGCCCCAACGACCGCGGCGTTCCGCCGTGGAGCGCACTCCGCCGAAGCTCGTGGCGTCCTCGACCAGGTGCAGGGCGGCCATGAAGCGTTCCGCGTGCGCGCGGTCCGGCAGCGTGAAGGAGACCACCGAGCCGAATCCGGACATCTGTCGGGAGGCTGTCCTGTGGGACGGGTCCGAAGGCAGGCCCGGGTAGCGCAACCCGGTGACCTCGGCGCGGTCGCCGATCGCTTCGGCGATCGCGAGGGCATTGCTCCATTGGCGCTGGGCGCGCAGCTGGATGGTGGCCAGCGAGCGGTGGGCGAGCCAGGCCTCCATGGGCCCGGGGATGGCCCCGACGATCTTGCGCCAGCGGCGGACGCCCGCGGCGAGCGCCGGGTCCCGGCAGACGACGTAGCCGAGCAGGAGATCGCCGTGCCCGGTGAGGCCCTTGGTGCCACTGGCCACGGAGAAGTCCGCGCCGAGTTCCAGCGGGCGCTGTCCGAGCGGGGTGGCGAGGGTGTTGTCGACGGCGACCAGAGTGCCGCCTCCGTGGGCGGCCTCCACGAGGCGGCGTACGTCGCACACGTCGAGCCCCGGGTTGGAGGGGGTTTCGATCCACAGGAGCCGCGCTCCGTCGAGGGCCGTCAGCTGGGCGTCACCTGCGGTCGGCGCCGTGCGCACCACGATCCCGTACGCCTCCAACTGCTCCCGGAGCAGCGGCAGCGCCTGATAGCCGTCGTCGGGCAGGACGACGGTGTCGCCGGTGCGGGCCTGGGAGAGGAGGACGGCGGAGATCGCCGCCATGCCGGAGGCGAAGACGATGGTCTCCGCGTCCGGTAGCCCGGGGGCCTCCAGCTCGCCGATGGCGCGTTCCAGCAGGGTCCATGTCGGGTTGCTGTCGCGGCCGTAGGCGTACGGGCCCGACACGTCCCCGGGGAGGTGGAAATGGGCGGCGAACACGGGTCCGGGCAGGGTCGGTTCGTTCTTCACGGCTTCGGGGAATCCGGCGCGCACGGCCCGGGTTCCGTCGCCGTACCGGTCCGTCGTGGTGCTCTCGCCGGCGGGATGGTCGGTCACGGGGTGTGCTCCTTCACCGCGGTGCGTACCGCGTCCAGCAGGCCGGGGCTCGCGGCCTCGACCAGCTCCAGGCATTCCTCGAACCCGTCGAGGGAGCCGTAGTACGGGTCCGGTACGTCCATCGCGTCCGGTATGCGGTCCGGCCCGGCCGCGGGGTCGTACGAGCGCAGCAGCCGGACCTTGGCCGCGGCCTCGGGGGTCGGTGCCAGGGCCCGCAGGTCGTTCAAGTGGCCGGAGTCGAGCGCGATGACGAGGTCGAGGCGCTCGAACCAGGAGGCCCGGAACTGTCGGGCCCGGTGGTCCTGCTCGTACCCGGCGGCCTCCAGCACGGCCACGGTGCGCGGATCGGCGGCGTCGCCCTCGTGCCAACCGCCGGTGCCGGCGCTGTCCACCTCGACCCGGTCGTCCAGCCCTGCCTCGGTGACGTGGGCGCGGAAGACCGACTCGGCCATGGGCGAGCGGCAGATGTTGCCCGTGCAGACGAAACAGACGCGGTACATCGTCGGCCGGTCAGTTCTTGTCGGGCAGGGCCAGGTTCACGGCCCAGGAGACGACAGAGATGATCAGACCGCCGAGGACCGCGGTCCAGAAGCCGTCCACGTGGAAGCTGAGGTCGAACTGCTCCGCCAGCCACGAGGTCAGGAGCAGCATCAAGGCGTTCACGACCAGGGTGAACAGCCCGAGGGTCAGAACGAACAAGGGGAAGGAAAGCAGCTTCACCACGGGCTTCACGATGAAATTGACCAGGCCGAAGACCAGGGCGACCAGGATCAGCGTGGCTGCTCGTCGGCTCGTGCTGCTCCCGTCGTCGAGCGTGATGCCGGCGAGCAGCCAGATGGCCACGGCCAGGGCCGCCGCATTGGCGAGCGTCTTGACTACGAAATTCGTCATGTGTCTGATCGTGGCAGAGAAGATCCTCGTGGGACATCAGCAGATCAGCGGATCCCACGGCAGCGGCGAACGAGGGGCACAGCAACGATGAAGGCCTTCCGGCTGGATGAGCTAGAGGCGGAGAGGGCGGCCAACGACGGCGCCTACCTGCAATTCCTGCGGGAACGGAACATGTCGGCGGGGTTGTACGCCCTGGAAGCGGGCCAAAGCGATCCGCAGCAGCCGCACCGACAGGACGAGGTGTACTTCGTGGTCAGCGGCCGGGCCTCGATCACGGTCGGGGAGGAGACGACGGTGGTGGCCAACGGCAGCGTCGTCTACGTACCGGCGGGGGTGCCGCACAAGTTCCACCACATCACCGAGCCGTTGAAGGTGCTGGTGGTGTTCTCCCCGCCCGAGGGCTGAAGGCACGGGGACCGGGGGCCGGCCTTCATCGTGGAGCCCTCTTCCGAGGGCCTTCCCGGGGGGTCGGCCCCCGGTCCCCTAAGGGGCGGATCAGGGGGTTCCGGGGGCTCTCGGGCCCCCGCCCGTGGCCGGCCGCTCCTAGCATCGGAACCAGGAAGTCACGGACGAGGAAGAGGTAGAAGACATGGACGGGATCCGAGCGATATTCGCGGGCATGCCCTGGTGGGTCAAGTGGATCGCCGTTCCGGTGCTGGCCATCTTCGTTTTCGGCGGGGTGATCACCAGCATCATCGGCACGCTGATCGGCCTGGTCTTCAAGCTCCTGCTCCTCGCCGCCCTCGTCGGTGGTCTGGTCTTCGTGGTCAAGAAGTTCAGCGGCAGCGGTTCGAAGTCCTCCTCTTCCTCCTCCGGAGAGTGGTAGAGGCAACCCGCAACCCGGGCGGTGCGGGATTGACCCATGCGGGGGAACGTGAGACGGCAAAACGCCCACACCGCTGGAATCGGCGGATAGGGTCGCAATCTGTGTCGCTCCCCTGGGCACCGTCAGCAGGTACTCCGCTCCGGGCCGGCCATCAGGTCCGGAGCACCCGAGCAACACCCCCAGGAGCCACGGCACACGCGGGGGCGGCCCCCGCAGGGCGGGCCCCCCAGGCCCGCCGCCACACCTGGGGGTGAGCTTTGTCTTCGGTTCACAATGCCGGTGTGCCGACTCTGATCGGTTCGGTGCAGAGAGCGCTGAGGCTGCTCGAAGCGGCGGGCTCCCACGGTGACGGAGCCCCGGCGAAACAGCTCGCGCGCGAAGCCGGGCTCCCGCTCCCCACCGCGTACCACCTGCTGCGCACCCTGACGCACGAGGGCTATCTGCGCCGGGAGGGAGGAGTCTTCGTACTCGGTCCCGCCGCCGGGCGGTTGGCTGTTGGCGGACTTCAGCAGAAACGTCGCAGCATGATCCTCGACTCCCTGGCGCACTTCCGCGACGCGGTCGGGGCGCCCGTCTACTTCGCGGTCTACCGCGAGGGTGAGATCGAGGTCGTCGGCGTCTCGGACACTCCGGCCGACCCCGCCTGCGAGGAGTGGGCCGATTTCCGGGCGACCGGCCACGCGCACGCCATCGGACAGTGCCTGCTGGGCCAGCTCGACGAGAAGGCGCGCAAGGACCACTACGACCGTCACCCGGTCGAGGGGATCACTCCCTACACCGTGCGGGACCTCCACGCACTGGAACAAAGAATCGCTTCGTTGGAACGGATGCAGCCGGTTACGGAGCGTCAGGAGTACACCCTGGGCGTCGTGTGCGCCGCCATCCCGATCACAGCGGGCGATACCGCCGCAACCATGGCCATTTCGCTCCCCATGCACCAGGAAAGTCGGTTGCCCTATGTGGCAGATCGGCTACGGAATGAAGTAGGCGCGCTGCTGAGCACCCTCTCGTTCTCTATCAGTATCTGAAAACTCACTCCTTGTGATCTCCGAGCGCTTCCACCACTCTTGTCAAGAGGGCTTGGGGGACCATTCCTGGCCACTTCCACTACAGCGGGGTAGGCAATGCGCGAGTCGGTACAGGCAGAGGTCATGATGAGCTTCCTCGTTTCCGAGGAGCTCTCGTTCCGGATCCCGGTGGAACTCCGGTACGAGGCGCGGGACCCCTACGCAGTACGCCTCACCTTCCACCTTCCCGGAGACGCGCCTGTGACCTGGGCATTCGGCCGGGAATTGCTTCTCGACGGCATCAACAAGCCCTGCGGGGACGGCGACGTGCACATCGCCCCCACCCACCCCGACGAGCTGTCCGACGTCCACATCCGCCTTCAGGTCGGCGCGGACCGGGCCCTGTTCCGTGCCGGTGCGGCACCGCTCGTCGCGTTCCTCGACCGGACCGACCGGCTTGTTCCGCTCGGTCAGGAGCGAAACCTCGGTGACTTCGAGGGGGATCTCGACGAGGCGCTCGACAAGATCCTCGCCGAGGCCCGACAGAACGAACAGAACGCGGGCTGAGTCGACCCCGGCTCCTCCTCAGCGCTTGCGCCGGCGGCCCCGGCCGCCGCGGACCGGTCCCGTGACCTTCGCGCCGGCGGGGGCGCCCGGCCGGTCCGCGGAAACCACCAGGGCGGCCAGGGCCGTGGTCACGGGGACCGACGCGACGAGCCCGATCGAGCCCACGAGGGTTCGAACGATCTCCTCCGCCACCAGCTCGCTGTTGGCCACCGACCCTATGCTGCTGTTGGCGATCGAGAACAGCAGCAGCAGGGGCAACGCTGCGCCCGCATAGGCGAGTACGAGCGTGTTGACCACGGACGCGATGTGGTCGCGGCCGATCCTGATCGCCGCCCCGTACAGGGCGCGCGGCCCCATTTTCGGATCGGCCTGGTGGAGTTCCCACACCGCTGAGGTCTGAGTGACCGTCACGTCGTCGAGCACACCGAGCGAGCCGATGATCACGCCTGCGAGCAGCAGACCGCTCATGTCGATCTCGGGATAGAGGCCGTGGATCAGACCGGTGTTGTCATCGGTGTTCCCGCTCAGGAACGCCCAGTCGATGAACACCGATCCCAACAGGCCGATCAGCAGAAGTGAGACCAGGGTGCCGAGGACGGCCACCGAGGTTCTGGCCGTCAGTCCGTGGCACATGTAGAGCGCGATCAGCATGATCGCGCTGGCTCCGACGATGGCGACGACCAAGGGGTTGGAGCCCTGCAGGATCGCCGGAAGGATGAAGAGCGTCAGGATCGCGAAACTGATCACGAGGGCGATGAGTGCGAACAGGCCCCGCAGCCGGCCGACCACGACGACCGCCACGGCGAAGATGCCGGCCAGCAGGGCCATCGGGAGCTTGCGGTTCACGTCGATGACGGAGTACTGGAGGTCCCGGGGGGCGTCCGGCGCGTGGGCGACGACCACCTCCTGACCCTGCTTCAACTGCCTTGGCGCGCCGGGCTGGACGATCTCGAAGAAGGCGCGCCCCTTGTCGGGACCGCTGCCGACCACGACGGTGGCCTTCTTGCAGTCGCCGTTCTGCGCGGCCTCCGCCTCGCGGCCCTGGGGGGTCGAGAGATCACCGGTCGACGGCACCTGCGAGGCGTTCACCGATTTGCAGTCGACGCTTTCGAGTGCGACGACCTGGCCCTGCTGGGTCTGCCGGTCGAATCCCACGCCGGTCCGTTCGTGGGCCGGAGCGCCGCCCGGCCACAGGACCGCCATGCCGATGAAGACGGCCGCCGCGAAGGGGATCAGTACCGCGGCGATGACCTTGCGCAGGTGCTTGGAGACGGGGGCCGCCGGCCCGTGGCTGTGGCTGTGGCCGTGGGAATGGCCCTGTACGGGCCCGGCCGCATGCCCGTGGGAGGCGTGCTCGTGGTCGTGGTGACCCGTGGGCTCGGTGGGTTCGGTGGGGGGCTGCGGCGAGGACGTCACCGGCAGATCATCGCAAGAGATGAGGGGGCCCACTGTTCAGCACGCCACAGATGACGCTAGCGTGGGGGCACCTTTGCACAACGCGGGAGCTCGGAGCACCGGGCTGAGAGGGCGCTGATCACCGTACGCACATGAGAATGCGTACGGGAAGAGGCTGCGTCGACCGCCGAACCTGTTACCGGGTAATGCCGGCGTAGGGAGATAGGTCTCATGACCATTCAGGACGCACGCACGCCTGCCGTCAGCCAGGACGCCGACGGCGGGAACGAGCGCCAGCCGGGCTGGCACAAGGGCTACCTCGCGGGCTCCCGCCCCGACATCCGGGTGCCGGTCCGCCAGGTCCACCTCACCAACGGCAAGGACGTGACGCTCTACGACACGTCGGGTCCGTACACCGACCCGCAGATCGAGACCGACGTCCGTCGGGGCCTCGCGCCGCTGCGCGAGAACTGGATCATCAGCCGTGGCGACACCGAGGAGTACGCGGGCCGCCCCGCGCGCCCCGAGGACGACGGCATCAAGCACACCTCGCCCCGCGGTGGCCTCAAGAACCTCGACGCCGTCTTCCCGGGACGCCCCAGGCAGCCCCGTCGCGGCCGCGGCGGCGCCGCCGTCACCCAGCTCGCGTACGCCCGCCGCGGCGAGATCACCCCGGAGATGGAGTACGTCGCGATTCGCGAGAACGTCTCCCCCGAGGTCGTCCGCGAGGAGATCGCCGCAGGTCGAGCGGTCCTGCCGGCCAACGTGAACCACCCCGAGATCGAGCCGATGATCATCGGCAAGCGGTTCCTGGTGAAGGTCAACGCCAACATCGGCAACTCCGCGGTCACCTCTTCCATCGAGGAGGAGGTCGACAAGATGACCTGGGCCACCAAGTGGGGCGCCGACACGGTCATGGACCTCTCGACCGGTCGCAACATCCACACCACGCGCGAGTGGGTGCTGCGCAACTCCCCCGTTCCGATCGGCACCGTGCCGCTCTACCAGGCGCTGGAGAAGGTCGACGGCCGCGCCGAGGACCTGACCTGGGAGATCTACAAGGACACGGTCATCGAACAGGCCGAGCAGGGCGTCGACTACATGACGGTCCACGCGGGCGTGCTGCTCCCGTACGTACCGCTGACCGCCCGACGCAAGACCGGAATCGTCTCCCGCGGCGGTTCGATCATGGCCGCGTGGTGTCTGGCGCACCACAAGGAGAACTTCCTCTACACGAACTTCGAGGAACTCTGCGACATCCTCGCGACCTATGACGTCACGTACTCCCTGGGCGACGGCCTGCGCCCCGGCTCCATCGCCGACGCCAACGACGCCGCGCAGTTCGCCGAGCTGAAGACGCTGGGCGAGCTGAACACCATCGCCAAGCGCCACAACGTCCAGACGATGATCGAGGGCCCGGGCCACGTCCCGATGCACAAGATCAAGGAGAACATCGACCTCCAGCAGGAGATCTGCGAGGAGGCGCCGTTCTACACGCTCGGCCCCCTCACCACGGACGTCGCGCCCGCGTACGACCACATCACCTCGGGCATCGGCGCCGCGATGATCGCCTGGTGGGGCACGGCGATGCTCTGCTACGTCACGCCCAAGGAACACCTCGGCCTGCCCAACCGTGACGACGTGAAGACCGGCGTCATCACCTACAAGATCGCCGCCCACGCGGCGGACCTGGCCAAGGGACACCCGGGCGCCCAGGAGTGGGACGACGCCCTGTCGGACGCCCGGTTCGAGTTCCGCTGGGAGGACCAGTTCAACCTGGCCCTCGACCCGGACACGGCCCGCGAGTTCCACGACGAGACGCTGCCGGCCGAGCCGGCCAAGACCGCGCACTTCTGCTCCATGTGCGGGCCCAAGTTCTGCTCCATGAAGATCTCGCAGGACATCCGCCGTCAGCACGGCGGAGACCTGAAGGCCGACGAGATCGAGGCGGGCATGGCGGAGAAGTCCGCCGAGTTCGCCGCAGCGGGCAACCGCGTCTACCTGCCGCTGGCGGACTGACGCACGTTCGGGGGGAGAGCTGCTCCCGGCCGGCGGAGTGCCGCCGACCGGGAGCAGCTCCGTGTCCGGGCCCTGGAGGCAGGGGAGTTCGGACCTGAGGGACCGGTGCTCCGGTCCTTGACCTGGAGCGCGCTCCAGGTCCTAGAGTGCGTCCGCATGAGCATGGGATACCGAAATCTTGGTGGTACCGGCATCGAGGTGAGTGCCCACTGCCTGGGCACGATGATGTTCGGCGCGGTGGGGAATCCCGATCACGAGGAGTGCGTACGGATCATCCACGCCGCACTCGACCGGGGCATCAATTTCGTCGATACGGCGGACATGTACTCCGCCGGTGAGTCCGAGGTGATCGTCGGCAAGGCCCTCAAGGGGCGGCGCGACGACGTCGTCCTCGCCACGAAGGTCCACTTCCGGATGGGAGAGGGCCGTAACCGCAGCGGCAACTCACGGCGGTGGATCGTGCGGGCGGTGGAGGACAGCCTGCGCAGGCTCGGTACCGACTGGATCGACCTCTACCAGGTGCACCGGCCGGACCACACGACCGATGTCGAGGAGACCCTGTCGGTCCTCGGTGACCTGGTCAGGGCCGGCAAGATCCGCGCCTTTGGCTGCTCGACGTTCCCGGCCGAGGAGCTCGTGGAGGCGCACCATGTGGCGGAGCGGCGTGCGCTGCCCCGGTTCCGCACGGAGCAGCCGCCGTACTCGATCCTCGCGCGTGGCATCGAGGCGGACGTGCTGCCGGTCGCACTTCGGTACGGGATGGGAGTGCTGACCTGGAGTCCGCTGGCCTCCGGCTTCCTGAGCGGAAGGTACCGGCTCGGCGGGCCCGTCGACCTGACCTCGGGACGGGCGGCGTTGACTCCGGCACGGTTCGATCCGGCGATCCCCGGCAACGTCGCCAAGCTGGAAGCGGTGGAACAGTTGGTCGAGCTGGCCGAGTCGATCGGATGCACCTTGCCGGAGCTGGCCGTTGCGTTCCCCGTCGCACATCCCGCCGTCACCTCGGTCATCATCGGGCCGCGGACGATGGAGCAGATGGAGTCGCTGGTGAAGGGGGCCGGGCTGGTCCTGGATGACGCGGTGCTCGACCGGATCGACGAGATCGTGGCGCCGGGCGTGAACCTCTACCGGCCGGACGGAGTCTGGCGCCCGCCGGCCCTGTCGGACGCCGGTCTGCGCCGCCGGGCACTCGGCGCGCGGGCAGCCGCGTCCTAGAGGGGCGTGGGCCACGTGTTTCACGTGAAACGGGGGCTGTTCGTTTCACGTGAAACACGCGAGTGGTCACATGAGGTCGGTTGTTTCACGTGAAACAGGAGGGGCCGTTTCACGTGAAACGGACGGGGAGGGGCCACGGAGGGCAGCGATGGCGAAGGCACGGTTGTCCTTCGTCTGGCGCCGGTACGCCTCCGGTAGGTCGGGCAGCGTGAGCAATCGGTCGCAGGCGCTGAGGGAAGCACCCATGTCGCCGACCCAGTAGGAGTTGATCGAGTGCTCGAAGAGCAGGCCCCACCGGTACACCCAGGGCTGGACGAAGAGCAGGTCGTCCGGCACCGGCCGATCCAGGACGGCTGCGGTCACGGCATGGGCGCAGTGGTACCGGCCGAGCATTCGGAGTCGTGCGGCGAGTTCGTAGCAGGCTTCCAGCCGGCCGGGACGCGAGTCCCACGCCCGTGAGAGGGCGTCCATGGCGGCGGGCCAGTCGCCTGCCTCGCCCTGCAGGACACCGACCTGGAGCAGTGCGTAGTAGACCTCCTCGCCCCAGCCGCCCATGCGGGCGCGGCGTTCGTAGAGCTTGATCGAGGCCGTGGTGTCGCCCATGTCCCGCAGGGTTTGCGCGAGGTAGAAGACGGTCCGCGTGTTGGACGGGTCGCGTTGCAGTTCGGCGCCGAGCAGCCGCGCGTCCCGTTCGAATTTGTCGTGTCGGGAGCCGCCGTCGGCGTGGTCCTCGATGACGAGCGCGTCGAGATTCTCCTGGAGGCCGGGCCGCCGGTCGTTCTCGTCGCGGCGGTCGCAGGTCAGGTACTCGTGGGTGACGCCCTCGTACCGCCAGGGGAGATCGGCGCGGACCAGGCGTTTGGCGCGGTACTCGGTCGCGCCCTCGTGGCGGAGCATGTACGAGTCCGCCGTGAGGTCGGGCAGGGGCCCTTCGGGGCGCAGGACCTGGTCGGCGTCGAGGAGCAGCACGTAGTCGGCTTTGCCGAGACCGTGCCCGATGTTGAGGCTGCGGTTGTGACCGAAGTCGACCCACGGCTCCTCGTGGAGTTCCCCGGGGATTCCTTCCAAGGCGCTTCGGATCAGTTGTCGGGTTTCGTCGGTGGATCCCGTGTCGGAGATGGCCCAGGTGTCGATGAACCCCCGTACGGACGTGAGGCAGCGTTCGATGACGGCGGACTCGTTCTTCACGATCATGCACAGGCAAATCGTCGGCTTCACGGCCGCCGACCCTAGGGACGGGGCCGTTACCGAGCGGTGAGGCACGCCGGAGCGCGAACCCGGGTGGCCCTCGTTGACGGCCATGTGGGCTCTCCGGATGGGCCGATCCGCTGTCGAGCGGACGTCTTGGCGGAGCGCACGGGAACCTTCCCTGTGCGCGGCCGTGCGCCACCGCGGCTCCGGCCCGTGCCCGGTGCCGGGAACTCCGACCGAGGTTTCCAGCCGGTGCCCGGTGCCCGGTGCCGGTCAATCGGCACCGGGCCGTCGTCGGTTGCTCCTCAGTCCGGTTCGCGTTCGGGGCCGCCGAAGTCCGGGCTGGTGAAGTCCGGCGACGCGTAGCCGGGCCGGGGCCCTTGCGAAGTGGATCCGGGACTGGTGAAGTCGGGTCGGCTGTATCCCAGTTGGGGGATTCGCCCGGCACCCGGCGTTCGCGGGGTCGGATAGCCGTCGGCGCTCGGGTCGGCCAGGGCGTCCCGCAGGAACGGGATGATCCCCCGCTCCAGCAGCGCGTTGCGCCACGCCTCCCGGGCCCGTGAGAGCTCGTCGGGGACCACCGTGGTCTCCGACGCCGCGACCTCCGTCGAGCTGTTGCGCAGTGCGGTCACCAGCAGGCCGATGACCGCGAACAGCAGGGCGGCCACGGTGAGTGCCCCGAACAGCCAACCGGCCGTCAGCATCGTCTTCGCGAAGGCCGGTTCGGGATCGATCATCTTCAGGCTGTAGCCGACCAGCAGGAAGATCAGCATGGCGGTGCCGGCCAGGACCGGCGCGAGGACCGCCACCACGGCGCTCAGGCCGGCCCCGTCGTCCCGGTCGCCCGTCGCGTACTCTCCCCCGCCGGCGGAGGCCGACAGGGCTTCGTCGCGCAGTTCCGCGCGGACCTTCACGTAGTGGTCGTACTCGGCGGCTGCCGCGGCGGTCAGCAGCGCGATCGCGTTCAGTGCCATCGTGCGCAGTTGTTCCGCGTTCAGCCGTTCGCCCAGGGTGGCGAGCTCGGGCCGTTCGTCCGCGGTGCGCAGCGTTTCGTCAAGGAGCCGGTCGAACTCGGGCCGGTCTTCGGTCAGCAGGTGCGGAGCGCTGGTCATGTGCATCCCCCGATGCTCCGTACAAGCCGGTTTGCCCGCGTAGACCCCGGGCACCGGCACAAACGGAGGAGAGCCTGCTACGGATAGAGCGATGGTAGAGCGCCCCTGCCACGCCGTGACAGGGGCTTTGCCGAAATACCCCGCTCCGAGAACGCTCAGTCGCGCAGAGGTAGTTGAACGACGAGCAGCTTGCCCGCCATGGTGACGCCGCCGTCCATGGCGATGGCCAGGCCCTCCGCGTACACGTGGGGCCCGTCCACGGCCTCCGGACCGCGGGTCCCGTCACCGTCCTCGGTGCCCACCTCGCCGAGCAGGTAGGGGATGGGGCTGTGTCCGTGGACGACGCGTCCGCCGCCGTAGGTGCCGAGGAGTTCCCGTACGGCGTGGGGTCCGGTTTCCTCGTCGCGGAAGGCGAACCGCTTGGTGAACTTGCGGAACAGGTCCCAGGTGATGTCGGCGTCGTTGCGGTTGAGGAGTTCGTGGATGGTGTCGTTGACGTCCTCGATCGAGTCGCCGTAGTCGAGGTACGCGGTGGTGTCGGAGTGCAGGAGCAGGTGCCCGTCCTCCAGCGCGGCCGCGTCCAGCCGGGACATCCACTGGAGGTGGACGTCCTCCAGGCGCTCCATGTCGGTGCGTTGGCCGCCGTTGAGCAACCAGGCGGCCTGGAACGTGGCGGTGCCCGCCCCCGACTGGACCGGCGTGTCGCCGAACCGCTTGGCGCCGATCAGCAGGAGTTCGTGGTTGCCCATGAGGGCCTTGCAGTAGCCGCCGGCCGCGGCGGCCTCGGCGGAGAGCCGCATGACGAGGTCGATCACGCCGATGCCGTCGGGCCCGCGGTCGGTGAAGTCGCCGAGGAACCAGAGCCGTGCGTTGCCCGCGGACCAGCGCCCGTCGGCGTCGATGAGGTCCTGCGCCCGGAGCTCGGTGACCAGTTCGTCGAGGTACCCGTGGACATCGCCGACCACGTACAGCGGGCCCGGACCGGTGGCCGGGGCCTCCTGGGGGACGTACTGGACCTGGACGGTGTCGCCGGGGCCGCCCTGCGCGCCGCGCCCGATGACGGGCAGGTCCCGCTGGGTGGGTGTGTAGCCGTCGTCGGGCTCGTCGTCGGCCGGCTCCGGTGCGTGGTCGTCGGCGTGGGCCTCGGCCGTGCGCTGGTGCGGGACGGTGTCCGGCGCGGGACGGGCCGTGGGGGTGGAACCGAGGTACTCCGGCTGTCCCGGCACGTATCCGGGCACCGGGGGCACGGGCGCCGCCGCACCGTGGTACGCGGGATGCCCGCCGTACCCGGGGGTGTCCCCGGGCAGCCCGGTGGACGTCTTGTGCGGCGCGGGTTCGCTGACCGGCACCCGGAAGTCCCGCAGCGTGTCCGTCCGCATCGCGGGTCCCTGACCGGCCCCCTGAGTCATCGACCCCTCCACCACCGTCGCGCTGCCGTACACCTGCGGACCCTCTGACCTCCGGGTCGGAGGGTCCGTGATGTCGTGCGCCCATCATAGGAATGCGGCTCGCGCTCTGTGACGCACCAGGGGTGGTGAATCCTGGCCGGAGCCGGTTGTTCCTACTGTTTTATCCCGAAATCGGTGTTGCTGAAATCCTGGACGGGGTCGTCGACCCCGCCGTGCCGTGGTCCGCAGGTCAGTCCTGGGCCGGTGAACGGGGTGGGCTGACGGTGGTTCGGGGCGTCCTGCGCTGCGAGGAGGTACGGATGATGAGTTCGGTCGGAACGACCTGTTCTACGGGGCGTCCGGTGTCGACCCCCTCGATCGCGTCGATGAGCAACTGCACGACGGCGGTGCCGATGCGGCGCGGTTTGAGGGACAGCGTGGTGATGGGCGGTTCGGTGGTGGCGTAGACGGTGGATTCGCTGCAGCACACGAGGAGCAGGTCCTCCGGGACGCGCAGGCCGTAGCGGCGGGCCGCGGCGAGGAGATCGGTGCCGTTGGGGTCGAAGAGCCCGTACACGGCATCGGGCCGGTCGGGCCGGGCGAGCAGTCGGTCGGCGGCCACGGCCCCGGCGCACGGGTCGTGGGCGGGGTAGGACTCGTAGACCGGGTCCTGGCCGACGCGTTCGCACCAGCTGAGGTATGCGGTGGTGGAGAGCCGGGTGTAGGTGTCGGTGGTGGTGCCGGTCAGCAGCCCGATGCGGCGGGCACCGGCGGCTGCGAGGTGGTCGAGGAGGCCGAGTACGGCCGCCTCGTGGTCGTTGTCGACCCAGGCGGTGACGGGGAGGGTGCCGGCCGGTCGACCGTCGGAGACCACGGGGAGTCCCTGACGGACCAGCTCGCTGACGACGGGGTCGTGGTCGGACGGGTCGATCACGACGGTGCCGTCGAGGGCCACGTTGGACCAGACGTCGTGTCGTGAGGTGGCGGGCAGGATGACGAGGGCGTACCCACGGGCGAGCGCGGCGGACGTGGCGGCCCGCGCCATCTCCGCGAAGTACGCGAATTCGGTGAAGGTGAAAGGTTCATCCCCGTACGTGGTCACGGTCAGGCCGATGAGGCCCGACTTGCCGGTACGGAGGGTGCGGGCGGCCGCGGAGGGGCGATAGCCCAGCCGGTCGGCGACCTCGCGGACGTGGCGGCGGGTGGCGTCCGGCAGCCGCCCCTTGCCATTGAGCGCGTCGGAGACGGTTGTGATGGAGACGCCCGCTGCGGCGGCCACGTCTCTGATGCCGGCCCGGCCCTGTCGGCCGCCGACTCGCCGGGTGGTCTCGGCCCGGCTCACCTGATGCTTCCCTGCTGCTGTCATGGCGAGCCGATAGTAGGGCTCGGGGGGGTGGGTGGTCCGGATGCATATGCACGCGTTGACAGGCACGATTCTGCATGTTTCGCCACCCCCAATGACCTTGGAAATGAAGGTTTTTGGTCGCCCTGAGTGAGGGTGCCGCTTGTCGGCGGGTACGAGCATGCCAAAACGGGGGCTTTCGTGAGTGGCCGCAACTCACCTTCACGAGGGACGCGCGCCACGGCGCAGGCCACCGGCGCGCGCATATATGCGTGCGCTCCCCCCGTGTTCCGGGCGCCTGCCATTCTCGGATCGGCGGAATCCTCATAAGGTGAGCAGTATTGAGTCGACGGTGCCGTCGACGGGACGGTCGAGGAGGACCTGCGGTGAGCGAGAAGAGCCCGAAGCTGCGCGCCGAGCTGGACGGCATTCCCACCTACAAGCCCGGAAAGCCGGCTGCCACCGGCGGGCCCGTGGCGTTCAAGCTGTCCTCGAACGAGAACCCGTACCCGCCGCTGCCGGGTGTCCTGGAGAGCGCGGTCGCGGCCGCGGGTCGGTTCAACCGTTACCCGGACATGGCCTGCACCGGGCTGGTGAACGAGCTGGCCGACCGCTTCGGGGTACCGGTCGAGCACATCGCCACGGGCACCGGTTCCGTCGGAGTCGCGCAGTCGCTGATCCAGTCGACGGCCGGTCCCGGCGACGAGGTCATCTATGCCTGGCGGTCCTTCGAGGCCTACCCGATCATCACGCAGATCTCGGGTGCGACGTCGGTGCAGGTGCCCCTCACCGACGGGGACGTGCACGACCTGGACGCCATGGCCGCGGCGATCACGGACCGGACGCGCCTGATCTTCGTGTGCAACCCCAACAACCCCACCGGAACCGCGGTGCGCCGGGCCGAGCTGGAGCGCTTCCTGGACCGGGTGCCCTCGGACATCCTGGTGGTGCTGGACGAGGCGTACCGCGAGTTCGTCCGCGACGCCGACGTACCCGACGGCATCGAGCTCTACCGCGACCGCCCGAACGTCGCGGTGCTGCGTACGTTCTCCAAGGCGTACGGGCTGGCCGGCCTGCGGGTCGGGTTCGCGGTCGCGCACGAGCCGGTGGCGGCGGCGCTGCGCAAGACGGCCGTTCCCTTCGGCGTGAGCCAGCTCGCCCAGGACGCCGCGGTCGCCTCGCTGCGGGCGGAGGACGAGCTGATGGGCCGGGTCGGGTCGCTGGTGGGCGAGCGTGCGCGGGTGCACGGCACGCTGCTGGCCCAGGGTTGGACGGTCGTCCCGGACACCCAGGCGAACTTCGTGTGGATGCGGCTGGGGGAGCGGACCGCCGACTTCGCGGCGGCCTGCGAGAAGGCCGGTGTGGTGGTCCGGCCCTTCGCGGGTGAGGGCCTGCGGGTCACGATCGGTGAGACCGAGGCGAACGACCTCTTCCTGCACACGGCGGAGGCGTTCTTCAAGGAGCTGTAGCCGGCGCCCGGGGGCGCGGCCGAGAGGGCGTGGCCCGGGGACGCGACGCCGGACGGCGGCCCCCGCGGGGCGTGGTTACACGAGCTCCACGCGGATGGGGTCGCCGTCGCGGACGGTGGACAGCAGGCGGGGGTCGCCGTCGAACGAGCCGAGGACGTTGCACGGGCTCGCCAGGCGGCACTCGTCCCCGCGCGAGATGGGCGTCGGACCGTAGGGCAGCGCGAGCGCGTCCCCGTCCGTCCAGAACGCGACCGTGCCCGGGGCGACGACCTGCTGGGCGTCGTGCTCCAGGGCGACGGACACCCCGGTGTCGAAGTAGACCTCCTCGCCCCAGGTGTTGGCGGAGGCCGAGATCGGGAGGGCCTCGCCCAGGGCCTTGCTGGTCGGGGTTTCGTCGAGGGTCGCGGTGAGCTGGCCGGAAGGCCAGGAGATTCGTATCTGCATGCGCCGATTCAACAATCTGTTGAATGTCTTGGCTAGGGGTACCCCGCCGTAAGGACTTCCGAACTCGTGCGCCATAATGCTTGTGAATGTGAACGCGTTCACAAGCGTGTCCCGCTTCCTCCCGAATTGAGTGGGACACAAACGGCAGACTGCCGCTGTGACCACGGTGACCCGAAGGAGACGAGGACGTGGACCTAGCTTTGGCGCCGGAGACGCTGGCGCGATGGCAGTTCGGCATCACCACCGTCTACCACTTCCTGTTCGTTCCCCTGACGATCTCGCTCGCCGCGCTCACCGCCGGCCTGCAGACCGCGTGGGTCCGGAGCGAGAACGAGAAGTACCTCAGGGCCACCAAGTTCTGGGGCAAGCTCTTCCTGATCAACATCGCGATGGGCGTCGTCACCGGCATCGTCCAGGAGTTCCAGTTCGGCATGAACTGGTCCGACTACTCGCGCTTCGTCGGCGACATCTTCGGGGCGCCCCTGGCCTTCGAGGCGCTGATCGCCTTCTTCTTCGAGTCCACCTTCATCGGCCTGTGGATCTTCGGCTGGGACAAGCTGCCGAAGAAGATCCACCTCGCCTGCATATGGATGGTGTCGATCGGCACCATCCTGTCCGCCTACTTCATCCTGGCGGCCAACTCCTGGATGCAGCACCCGGTCGGCTACCGCATCAACGAGGAGCGCGGTCGGGCCGAACTCACCGACTTCTGGCTGGTCCTCACCCAGAACACCGCGCTGACCCAGTTCTTCCACACGATCACGGCGGCCTTCCTGGTCGGCGGCGCGTTCATGGCCGGCATCGCCGCGTACCACCTGGCGCGCAAGAAGCACGTCCCGGTCATGAGGAGCTCGCTGCGCCTCGGCCTCGTAGTCATGATCATTGCCGGCATGGGCACCGCCATCAGCGGCGACCTCCTCGGCAAGGTGATGTACAAGCAGCAGCCGATGAAGATGGCCGCAGCCGAGGCCCTGTGGGACGGCGAGGCACCCGCTCCCTTCTCCGTCTTCGCCTACGGCGACGTCGACAAGGGCCACAACAAGGTCGCGATCGAGATCCCCGGCCTGCTGTCCTTCCTGGCCAACGACGACTTCACCTCGTTCGTCCCCGGCATCAACGACGTCAACAAGGCCCAGCAGGAGAAGTTCGGACCGGGCGACTACCGGCCCAACATCCCCGTCGCCTACTGGGGCTTCCGTTGGATGATCGGCTTCGGGATGGCCTCGCTCTCCATCGGTGTCGTGGGGCTGTGGCTGACCCGCAAGAAGTTCCTCCTGCCGCAGGGGCTGCGCACCGGACCGGACGAGGTGCCGAACCTGGTCCTCTTCAAGAAGGCCCTCAGCCCGCGCCTCGCCAACCTCTACTGGGTCGTCGCGCTCTGGACCATGTGCTTCCCGCTCATAGCCAACTCCTGGGGCTGGATATTCACCGAGATGGGCCGTCAGCCCTGGGTCGTCTACGGGGTGCTGCGCACCCGGGACGCCGTCTCACCGAACGTCACCCAGGCCGAGGTCCTCACCTCGATGATCGGCTTCACCCTGCTGTACGCCGTCCTCGCGGTGATCGAAGTCAAGCTCCTCGTGAAGTACGTCAAGCTCGGCCCTCCGGAACTCACCGAGGCCGACCTGAACCCGCCGACGAAGATCGGCGGGGACGACAAGAACCCCGACCGTCCGATGGCCTTCTCGTACTGAGACTGCGGAGACCACCCCATGCAACTCCACGACGTCTGGTTCGTCCTCATCGCCGTCCTGTGGATCGGCTACTTCTTCCTGGAGGGCTTCGACTTCGGAGTCGGCGTACTCACCAAGCTCCTGGCCCGTGACCGTACGGAGAAGCGGGTCCTGATCAATACGATCGGACCCGTCTGGGACGGCAACGAGGTGTGGCTGCTCACCGCGGGCGGCGCGACCTTCGCCGCGTTCCCCGAGTGGTACGCCACGCTCTTCTCGGGCTTCTACCTGCCGCTGCTGATCATCTTGATCTGCCTCATCATCCGGGGCGTCGCCTTCGAATACCGGCACAAGCGGCCGGAGGACAAGTGGCAGACCAACTGGGAACACGCGATCTTCTGGACCTCGCTGATCCCCGCCTTCCTGTGGGGCGTGGCCTTCGCCAACATCGTGCGCGGCGTGAAGATCGACCAGGACATGGAGTACGTCGGCACCTTCCTCGACCTGCTCAACGTCTACTCGATCCTGGGCGGCCTGGTCACCCTCACCCTGTTCACCTTCCACGGCGCGGTGTTCACCTCGCTCAAGACGGTCGGCGACATCCGGGAACGGTCGCGCACATTGGCCACCAGGCTCGGCGTGGTCACGGCGGTGCTGGCCCTGGTCTTCCTGATCTGGACGCAGGCATCGCGCGGTGACGGCTGGAGCATGGTCGCGATGGTCGTCGCGGTACTCGCGCTGGTCGGGGCCCTGGCCTTCAACCTGGCGGGGCGTGAGGGCTGGTCGTTCGCGCTCTCGGGGATCACCATCGCGGCCGCCGTCGCGATGCTGTTCCTGACGCTCTTCCCGAACGTCATGCCGTCCTCCCTGAACGACGCCTGGAACCTCACGGTCACCAACGCCTCGTCCAGTCCTTACACCCTGAAGATCATGACCTGGTGCGCCGCCGTGGCCACCCCGCTCGTCATGCTCTACCAGGGCTGGACCTACTGGGTGTTCCGCAAGCGGATCGGGACGCAGCACATCGTCGACGCGCACTGAGGCACCCCCTCCCCCGATGCCCGACTCTCCTGCCCGACCCTGCCGAGGAGATGTTTCACGTGAAACCGATCGACCCGCGCCTGCTGCGGTACGCCCGTTCCACCCGCCTCTTCCTGGGGGCGGTGGTACTCCTCGGGCTTGCCGGAGCGGGGCTGGTCGTCGGTCAGGCGATGCTCATCGCCGAGATCGTGGTCGGCGCCTTCGAGCAGGGCCTCGGCGCCGGTGAGCTGCGTACCCCGCTGCTGCTGCTCGCCGCGGTGGCCCTCGGGCGCGGTCTGGTCGCGTGGCTCACGGAACTGGCGGCGCACCGCGCCGGTGCGGCGGTCAAGTCCGAGTTGCGGGTGCGGCTGCTGGACCGTGCCGCCGACCTGGGACCCGACCCCTCCGTCAGCCGGCGGACCGGTTCGCTGGTGGCCCTGGCCACCCGGGGGGTGGACGCCCTCGACGACTACTTCTCCCGGTACCTGCCCCAGCTCGGGCTCGCCGTCGTCGTACCGGTTGCGGTCCTCGCCCGGATCGTCACGGAGGACTGGGTGTCGGCGGCCATCATCGTGGTCACCCTGCCGCTGATCCCACTCTTCATGATTCTGATCGGCATGGCCACCCAGTCCCGGATGGACCGCCAGTGGCGGCTGCTGTCGCGGCTGTCGGGACACTTCCTGGACGTGGTGGCCGGACTTCCGACGCTGAAGGTCTTCGGACGAGCCAAGGCCCAGGCCGAGTCGATCCGCAAGATCACCGACGACTACCGCCAGGCCACGATGCGCACGCTGCGCATCGCCTTCCTCTCCTCGTTCGCGCTGGAACTGCTCGCCACGCTGTCGGTCGCCCTGGTCGCGGTGACCATCGGCATGCGGCTCGTCCACGGCGAACTCGACCTCTACACAGGACTGGTCATCCTGATCCTGGCGCCGGAGGCCTACCTGCCGCTGCGGCAGGTGGGGGCCCAGTACCACGCCGCCGCCGAGGGCCTTGCCGCGGCGGAAGAGATCTTCGAGGTGCTGGAGACCGAGCCACCCGCGACGGGCGGCGGCGTCCGGGTGCCGGACTCGGAGCTGCGGATCGAGTTCGACGCGGTCGAGGTGCGCTACGAGGGCCGGAGCGTGAGCTCGCCCGGTCCCGTGTCCCTGGTCGTGGAGCCCGGCGAGTGCGTCGCCCTCACCGGGCCGAGCGGCGCGGGCAAGTCCACGCTGCTGAACGTACTCCTGGGCTTCGTCACGCCGACGGCCGGACGGGTCCGGATCGGCGGCGTCGACCAGGCGGAACTGTCCCTCGAACAGTGGCGTGAGCGGATCGCGTGGGTGCCGCAGCGGCCGCACCTCTTCGCGGGGAGCATCTGCGAGAACGTACGGCTGGCTCGGCCCGGGGCCGACGACGAGGACGTGGAATCGGCGCTCCGAGACGCCGGGGCGTGGGAGTTCGTGTCCGCGCTGCCGGGCGGGATCCGCACCGCGCTGGGTGAGGGCGGGGTCGGCCTGTCGGCGGGACAGCGGCAGCGGCTCGCGCTGGCCCGGGCGTTCCTCGCCGACCGTCCGGTGCTGCTGCTGGACGAACCGACGGCGGCCCTCGACGGGGAGACGGAGGCCGCCGTCGTGGACGCCGTACGGCGCCTCGCAGTGGGCCGGACCGTCCTGTTGGTGGTGCACCGCCCGGCTCTGCTGGCCGTTGCCGACCGGGTGGTGGCGGTCGGTGAGGGAGCTCCCGGGCCCGAGTCCTCCGTGGAACCGCTCGGCGGGCCCGTGGCGGAGGTCGCCGGGAACGCGGCGTCCGCCGCCACGCCGCCGCGTGCCCCGGTCACGGTGGCGGACCCCGGGGAGTGGATCCTCGGGCCCACCACCGAACGGGCCGCCGCGGGGGGCGGGACCGGGACGGGCGGCGGAGATCCGCTGAGCCGGGTGCGGGCCGCGGCCGCCGCCTGGCAGGGCAGGTTCAGGCTCGGACTGCTGCTCGGGGCACTCGCCGTCGGGTGCAGCGTCGGGTTGTTGGCGGTGTCGGGGTGGCTCATCTCGCGGGCCTCCGAGCAGCCGCCGGTGCTCTACCTGATGGTCGCCGTCACGGCGACGCGCGCCTTCGGTCTGGGCCGCGCCGTGTTCCGCTACGCCGAGCGACTCGTCTCGCACGACGCCGTCCTGCGGATGCTGGCCGACCTGCGGGTCTCCGTGTACCGCCGGCTGGAGCGGATCGCCCCCGCCGGGCTCCGCGAGCAGCGGCGCGGGGACCTGCTGTCCCGGCTCGTGGCCGACGCCGACGCGCTCCAGGACTATTGGTTGCGCTGGCTGCTCCCGGTCGGCACCGCGGTGCTCGTCGGAACCGGGTCGGTGGCGTTCACCGCCTGGTTGCTGCCCGAGGCAGGTGCGGTCCTGGCGGTGGGTCTGCTCGTGGCCGGCGTCGGGGTGCCCCTGGTCAGCGGTGCCTGCGCGCGGCGCGCCGAGCGGCGGCTGGCGCCGGCCCGGGGCGAGCTCGCCACCCGGGCGGCCGATCTGCTCACGGGTACGGCCGAACTGACCGTCGCCGGGGCCCTGGCCGGCCGCAAGGACCTGACGCGGGAGAGCGACGGGGTGCTGACCCGGATCGCCTCGCGCGGCGCCTTCGCCACCGGGCTGGGTGGCGGGTTGTCCGCGCTGGTCTGCGGGCTGACGGTGGTGTTCGCCGCGCTCGCGGGCGCGGCCGCCGTCGCCGGAGGACGGCTTTCCGGGGTGTCCATGGCAGTGGTCGTACTGACCCCGCTCGCCGCGTTCGAAGCGGTCAGCGGACTCCCGCTCGCGGTCCAGTACCGCCAACGGGTCCGTCGGAGCGCCGAGCGGGTCTACGAGGTCCTCGACGCCCCGGTGCCCGTGGTCGAGCCGGCCGAACCCCTGGAGGCGCCGGCCTCGCCCTTCCCGCTGCGACTGACCGGCCTCACCGCGCGCCACCCGGGGCAGGAACGGGACGCCCTGCGCGGGATGGACCTGACGCTGGAAGCGGGCCGGCGCATCGCCGTGGTCGGGCCCTCCGGCTCCGGCAAGACGACGCTGGCGCAGGTGCTGCTGCGGTTCCTTGACCCGAGCGACGGCACGTACACCCTGGGCGGGATCGACGTGCGCGCCCTCGACGGCGACGACGTGCGCCGCGCGGTGGGACTGTGCGCCCAGGACGCCCACCTGTTCGACAGCTCCGTCCGTGAGAACCTCCGGCTCGCGCGTACCGGGGCGAGCGAGGCCGAGCTGCGCGAGGCGCTGGCGGCGGCCCGGCTGCTGGAGTGGGTCGACGGACTTCCGGACGGCCCGGACACCCTGGTCGGTGAACACGGTGAGCGGATCTCGGGCGGGCAGCGGCAGCGGTTGGCCCTGGCCCGGGCGCTGCTGGCGGACTTCCCCGTACTGGTCCTGGACGAGCCCGCCGAACACCTGGACCTCGCCACCGCGGACGCCCTGACCGCGGACCTGCTGGCCGCGACCGAGGGCCGGACCACCGTACTGATCACGCACCGGCTCGCCGGGCTGGAGGCCGTCGACGAGGTGCTGGTCCTGGACCGGGGAGCCGTCGTGCAGCGCGGCGCGTACGCGGAGCTGGCCGCCGTCGAAGGGCCGCTGCGCCGCCTCCTGGAGCGGGAGCGGGAAGCCGACGGGTTGCCCGCCGGCCGCGGCTGAGGCCGTCCCGGCGGCTTCGCCGGGGCCGGTCGGGGGCCGGTCCGGGGCACGCCGGTCGGCACGTTCCGACTGCTGCGACTTTCCCCACCAAAGGGGACTAACTAGGCTCAAGGTCATGTCAGCCCAGGAGTCTCAGGAATCACCGGAACCGACCCGCGGAGCACCGGACCCGCTGGAGGCCGCCACCCAGGCCACCCGGAGTCTGCAGGGGCTGTCCACCGAGCTGACCGCTCGGGTGCCGCAACTGCTGGAGGCCATGCGATCGGTCGGTACCGGCCTCGAACTGCACTCCACGCTCGACCGGATCTGCGAGACGGCCGCCGAGCTCGCGGACGCCCGGTACGCCGCGATCGGAGTCGTCGACACGGAGGGGCGCGGTCTCTCGGACTTCGTCACCTTCGGCATCGGCAAGGAACAGGCCCGCAGGATCGGGCACCGCCCGGACGGCAAGCGGGGTCTGCTCGGCGCGCTCATCTCGCATCCCGACACGGTGCAGCTCGCCGACCTGACGAAGGACCCGAGGTCGGCGGGTTTTCCGGCGAACCATCCGCCCATGAAGACCTTCCTCGGCGTCCCGATCCGGGTGCAGGGGGAGATCTTCGGCAATCTGTACCTCGCCGAGAAGAACGGCGGAGTCGCCTTCAACGACTACGACGTCCACATGGTCCGGGTCCTGGCCACCGAGGCGGGCATCGCGATCGGCAACGCCCGCCTGTACGAGGCCGCCACCCAGCGCGAGCGCTGGATCGACGGTTCGGTGGCCGTCACCACGGCCCTCCTCTCCGGCGGGGACGCGGACGACGCCCTCTCGGTCGTGGCCGAACAGGCCCGCAGGCTGGCCGACTCCGCCGCCGGGATCGTGATGCTGCCGGCGGAGGAGGGCGGGATGGAGATCGTCGCCGTCTCGGCCGAGAACCCGGCCACGTCGCTGGGAGTGGTGATCCCCGCCGAGAGCCCGGTGGTGGGACGGCTGCTGGAGGGCGAGCCGGTGTTCGTCGATGACGCGGCCGGCGACCCCCGCATGATCGGCAGACTGACCAGCCAGTACGGGCCGTGCATGATGCTCCCGCTGCACAGCGGCGGGCGGGTGCTGGGCGCGCTGGTGACCCCGCGGGCCCGGGGGCAGCGACCGTTCACCGAAGCGGAGCGGACCCTGGCCACGCAGTTCGCCTCGCAGGCGGCCCTCGCGCTGATGATGGCCGAGGCACAGCGCGACCGGGAGCGTCTCGCGGTGTTCGAGGACCGCGACCGGATCGCCCGCGACCTGCACGACCTCGTGATCCAGCGGTTGTTCGCGACGGGGATGATGCTGGAGGGCGCGCAGCGCAGGTCCATCGTCCCGGAGGTCCGGGACGGGGTGGGCAAGGCCGTGGATGAGCTGGACGTGACGATCCAGGAGATCCGCACCGCGATCTTCGCGCTCCAGCAGGGCCCGGCGGAGGCCCCGTCCGGGCTGCGCACCCGGGTGTTGCGGGAGATCAACATGGCCGCCGTGCCGTTGGGCTTCAAGCCGGCCCACCGCTTCCTCGGCCCGATCGACGCCGTCGTCGGCGAGCTCGTCGGCAAGAACCTGATCGCCGCCCTGCGTGAAGCGCTCTCCAACGCGTTCCGACACTCGGAGGCGTCCCGGATCGAGGTGGTCCTGGACTCGACCGTCACCCTGGCGGACGGGCGCCCCGGAGTACGTCTGGAGGTCGCCGACGACGGAGTGGGCATCCCGGAGGGTGGGCGCCGCAGCGGACTGCGGAACCTGCGCCGACGGGCCGAGTCGCTGGGCGGGGCGAGCTCCTACGGCCCGGGCATCGGGGAGGACGGGGGCGGGACCACCCTCGTGTGGGAGGCCCCGCTCTGAGACGACCGTCAGCGCGGGTGCGTCGTGCGTTCGGAGAGGATGCGCTCGATGACCACGGCGACCCCGTCCTCGTTGTTGGCGACGGTCCGGCCGGACGCGGCGGCGATCACATCCGGGTGGGCGTTGCCCATCGCGTACGAGGTCCCTGCCCAGCGGAGCATCTCCACGTCGTTCGGCATGTCCCCGAAAGCGACCACCTCGGCGGGAGTGATACCGCGCTCGGCGCAGCACAACGCCAAGGTACTGGCCTTGGAGATGCCGAGCCCGCTGACCTCCAGCAGGGAGGTCGGGCTGGAACGCGTGATCGAGGCATAGGCGCCGGCAGCCGAGCGGGCCAGGGCCAGGAACTCGTCCGGGCCCAGTTCGGCGTGGTGCGCGAGCACCTTGAGGACCGGCGCCGCGCTGCCGTCGAGCTCCTCGCTCAGCAGCTTCTCCGCAGTGGCCACGGCGGCGCCCGGGTCCTGGAAGAACGGGGGGTAGGTCGGCTCGTAGTTGATGCCGGTGGTCAGCTCGACGGCGAAGGACGTACCGGGCGCGGCGGCGCGCAGGGTGTTCACCACCGTCAGCGCGGTGGCCCGGGGCAGCGCCCGGACCTCCACGAACTCTCCTCCGGCGCGAAGGTCGACGACGGCGGCGCCGTTCGCGCAGATCGCCAGACCGTGGCCGTGCACGTGATCGCTGACCACGCCCATCCAGCGGGCCGGGCGGCCCGTGACGAAGAAGACCTCGATCCCGGCTTCCTCGGCGGCGGCGAGGGCGGCGATCGTGCGGGGCGAGACGGATTTGTCGTCGCGCAGCAGGGTGCCGTCGAGATCGGTGGCGATGAGCCGGGTCGCTGGGGTTGGCCCGTCCGGGCGCTGGGGAGCCGAGGTCACGGACCCATCTTCGCCCATGAGTACCTACCGACCGACCACGTTCGGCTGGAGATGTTTCACGTGAAACCGACGAATTTTCCACCGGTGTTTCACGTGAAACGTTGGCCCCGCCCGGGTTCGAGGTGGGGCGGGAGGGGCGTGATGTGCGAGGGGCGCGCGCGTCGCCGTAGGCTCGAACGCATGAGTTTGCGTCTGAGCACTGTGATCCTCCCGGTCCGCGGCTGGCACGAAGGGGGCCGCGACCAGTGGCAGCGGGCCGAGCGTCTCGGGTTCCACACCGCATACACCTATGACCACCTGAGCTGGCGGACCTTCCGCGACGGCCCGTGGTTCGGTGCGGTGCCCACCCTGACCGCGGCGGCCGCCGCCACCGAGTCGATCCGCCTGGGCACGCTGGTCACCTCGCCGAACTTCCGGCATCCGGTGACCCTCGCCAAGGACCTCATGACGCTGGACGACATCTCCGGTGGGCGCATCACCCTCGGCATCGGCGCCGGCGGCAACGGCTTCGACGCGGTCGCGCTGGGGCAGGAGCAGTGGTCCCCCCGGGAGCGGGCCGACCGCTTCGCCGAGTTCGTACCGCTGCTGGACCGCCTGCTGACCGAGGGAGCGGTCACCCACCACGGGACGTTCTACTCCGCCGAGGAGGCCCGCAACATTCCCGGGTGCGTACAGCGCCCCCGGCTTCCCTTCGCCGTGGCCGCGACGGGCCCACGCGGGGTGAAGCTCGCCGCGAACCTGGGCCAGGCCTGGGTGACGGCCGGTGACCCGAAGGTGTTCGAGGGCACGCCCGAGCAGTCGCTGGAGGCGCTGCGCGGCCAGGTGGGCAAGCTGGAGAAGGCCTTGGCGGAGATCGGGCGGGAGTCCGACACCATCGAGAAGGTGCTGCTGACCGGGTTCACCCCGGAACGCGGCACGATGCTGGAGTCCGTGGACGCCTTCGTCGATTTCGCGGGACGCCACCGTGAGCTGGGCTTCACCGAACTGGTCATCCACGCGCCCATCGCCGACTCCGACTTCGCCGCGGACGAGGCCGTCTTCGAGAAGATCGCCACCGAGGCACTCGCGCAACTGGACGCCTGACCGACGCAGCACCGACACGCCGTGCCACGGCACCACGACACCGGCCCCGACCCCGCACCGCTTCGAGCGTTGCGGGAGCCGGGGCCGGGGCCCGTGTCAGGACGTCGGGCGTCCCGCACCGGGACTCAGGACGTCAGGGCCGCCACGGTCCGTTCCGCCTGTGGCAGCAGCCACTCAGGGACGACCTCCGCGGGCAGCGCCTTGATCTCCTCGACCAGCGCCGCGATCCGTGCGGCTCCCGCTTCGGGGCGTCCCAGTTCCTGCTCGGTCCAGGCGGCGTTGTTCAGGCACTGGAAACGGCCCGGCAGGTAGTCGGTGCCCAGGTCCGCGTAGAGGGCGGCCGCCCGCTCCCACAGGACGACCTCCTCCAGCCTCAGCGCCTCGATCCGGTCCGCGCTCAACCTGCCGGGAGCCTCGGACGCCCCGCCCCGCGCCTCGTCCCGGTCTTCCGCGCCACCCTCGGCCGCGCCCTCATCGTCCTGCTCCTGCGTGCCGACCTGTCGGTCCAGGACCTGCGCGATCTGGTGCCAGGTCTGCGCCAGCTCCGACCGCAGCTCCGGGGACTGCGGATCGGTGGCCAGCGCCTCCTCCAGCACTCCGGCCGCCTCGTCCATCCGGATCCGGGCCGCCGCCACCGAGGCCTCGTCGACGCGCTCACGAAGGCCCAGCCAGGCCAGCGACCGCAGGATCCGGACTTCGGCGATCACGGCGCCGCCGACCTGCCGGTGCAGTTCCAGGGACCGCAGGTAGGCGGCGACGGCCTCCTCCACCAGACCGGCGTCGGAGAGACAGTCGGCGGCGGACTGGGCGAAGCCCGCCTGCGGTCGCGGGTCCTCCCATCCCCGGACCAGTTCGGCCGCCAACAGGTACTGCTCCGCCGCGGGCCGGGACTCGCGAAGTTCCCGCAGCAGGTCGCCCAGGAACTCCCGGGCCGCCACGGCCTGGCCCTCACCGTGCTCCAGCAGGTCGGGCAGGGTCGACTGGAGCACCTCCGCCGCGTCGGCGTTGCGGTCGTCCTGCGCGTAGGCGCGGGCCAGCAGCAGCCGGGCCTGCGCCCCGCCGTCGGCGGTCAGGCCGGCCTGGTCGAACCAGTGCGCCGCCGTCAGGGAGTGCTCGGCGGCCTCCGCCGCCCCGTCCGGCCGGCGCAGCAGGATGTCCGCCAGGGTGAGCCGCACGATCCCCTGCTCCTCGGGGTCCGTCACCTCGGCGGAGTGCTCCAGCGCCTCCCGCGCCACTTCCTCCGCCTCCGCGAACCGGTCCAGTGACCTCAGCACCCCGGCCCGCAGGACCAGCGGGTCCGGTGCCAGCCACGGCCGGCCGGCCCGGACGGAACGGGCGGCGGAGGCGTCCAGCAGCGCCAGCGCACGCTCGGTGTCGCCCTGGGAGAGGGCCACCCTGCCCAGTAGTTCCTCGGCTTCCGAGATCACGTCCGACAGCTCCTTGCCGGAGGTGTCGCTCTCCGCGTGCACGGCGACGAAGTCGGCCAGCGCAGACGCGAGCAGCGCGCTGCCGGCGTCGTGATCGTGGCCGTGCCCGTGGCTCGCGTCGGTTGCGTCGTCGGCGTGTTCCCGCGCCGCCTCGACGGACCGCAGGTAGGGCTCCAGGCGGATCGCGGCGAGTTCCGCGAGCGCGATCCGGCGGGTTCGCGCCGGGTCGGCCGGGTCCAGGGCCACGGCGGACCGGGTGGCCGCCGTCAGCAGGGCCCGTACCTCCCCCGGTTCCGCCCCGGCCTGTGCGGCGACACTGGCCAGCCGCAGCTCGGCGAGGGCCGCGCGGGAGCCCTGCCCCAATGCCCGGTACGTGTCCCGGGCCGCGGTCAGGAGCCGGCCGGCGTCCTCGGCGCCGGCCCGCGCCGCGACCAGCGCGTGATGGTCGGCCACGTCCGCGGCCACCAGGGGCTCCACCTGCGACGCGGGGAGCGCGGCCACCCGTGCGGCCACGGCGGCCCACAGCGCTCCGGAGCCCGGATGCCCCAGTTCCCGCGCGTCCCGGGCCCGCTCCACCAACTCGGCGAAGCCCTCGGTGGCGGGCGCGCCCGTGGAACCGGTGGCCGCGGGGGAGACCGGGGACGTCGGCCGGGGTGCGGGCGGGGCGGGGGTCGGCAGCGCGGCACTGCGCACCCCGAGCGGCAGGACGTCGACGAGCGGCGTCTGCGCGATGCGGGTCAGGAAGCGCTCGGAGACACGGGTGGTGCCGTTGCGGACGTCGAAGCGCTCCGCGATGTGCCGGGCCTCGGCGTACAGGATCCCGTGCAGTTCGTCGACGGTGCGGGCGGCGCCGCCGAAGGGCACCGTCGGGTCGGCGCCGTGTCCGAGTTCGGACAGCCGCCGCAGCAGGACGAGGACGCCGCCGTAGAAGTCCATCTGCGTCTTGACGTCCGCGAGGGGGCGCAGGTGGGTGCCGTGCTCGGCGAGGATCTCCACGCCGCGCGCCTCGTTGCCGGTGAGGGCGCAGAACTCGATGTGTTGGCCGATCGCCCGCAGCAGCCCCTCCTTGCCGCGTGCCATGCGGTATCCGCGCAGGTGGTGGGCGCGGGCGTCGTCGGTGCGGCCGAGGCGCAGCAGCGGGCGCAGCGACCGGGCCAGGACCCGGTGCGGCTCCTCCATGCAGGTCTGCCCGCCGTTCAGGACGGGCTCCCAGACCTCGATCGCCCTGGCGTCCTCGCCCTTGCCCGCCCAGTAGGAGCCCTGGGAATTCGTCTCGCAGGCGTGGCAGTCGCTCATCGCGTCGCGGTCGGCCGCCCGCCACCGGGCCATGGCCCGTTCGGCCCGATCGTCGTCCCCGATGGCGTCCGCGAGGAAGTACTCGGACTGCCGTACGGCGCGTTCTCCGTACCCGGCGATCCGGTAGCGCTTCTCCATGTCGTCGAGGTAGCCGGTGATGGCCGCGATGGGAACGTCGGGCGTGCTGATGATCTGTCCGGACACCCACTTGAAGCGCCAGAAGAGGGAGTGGACGTCGCTCGCGTCGAAGGCCCCGGGATCGCGGTCGTACTCCTGGAGGAGGCGGGCGAAGGGGACCACCATGCGGCTGCGCTCGGAGCTGTACTCGTAGGCGTCGATCTGGGTGACCAGGGCCTGGCGGAACACGTCGGGGTCGCCGCAGGTCTCGGCCGCGGCGGTCAGCGCCTCGGCCTGTGCGTTGCGTGCGGCGCCCTGCGGCAGACGGTGGTTCTCGTACAGCGCCTGCCGGATCTCTTCGGCCGTCATGCCGCTCACTGGCTGTCCTTCGGGTTCTCGACGGAGTGGGTCGCCCATTCCAGGAGCCCGAGGAAGGCCCGGTTGAGCAGGGTGGAGTCGGCGGGCCGCAGCGGTCGCTGGGACATCAGCAGCGCCTGCCCGTAGAGGGATTCGACGGCGGTGCCGGTCAGGGTCGCGTCGGGCAGTCCCGCGATCCGTCGGATCAGCGGGTTGTTGTGGTTGAGGACCAGGCGGGCGCGCGGTCCCGAACCGCGCAGCGAGCCGAGGATGCCGCTCCACAGGCTGTCGGCGTTGTCGAGCGCTGCCGTGCGGTCGCGTTCCTGACGGGCCTGCCGGTCGTCGAGGTAGAGGGCGGGCACGGAGACGGGCTGGAAGGCGCGCAGCACCACGTCGCACGCCTGGGGTTCCAGGCGGGTGCGGGCGGTCGACAGGAAGGCGGCGAGGGACAGTTCGACATCGGTGGGGACGGGGTCGAGGCGCTCGGTGACGGCGCCGGCGTCGAGCTCGGTGACCTTGAGGTCGGGGCGTACGGAGGGGAGCAGGGCGAGCAGGTCGGCGTCGTAGGTGTAGCCGGCGTTGATGACGCCCAGGCCGTGGGCCGCGGCGATCGGGGCGATCTGGCGGAATTCCTCGACGGTGTGCGTGTAGTGGATGTCGCTGTGGGCGGCCGCGAACTCCTCCAGGCTCATCGAGCCGTCGCTGGTCTCGAACGGCAGCCAGGGCAGCATCAGCCCGAGGAGCTCGGCGTCATGTCGGGCGAGGGACTTCACCCCGAGGTGGTGGACGCCCATGAAGGCGGCCAGACGCTCCGGTTCGCTCGCGGCGAGCTCGGTCAGCCAGGCCCGGATGCGGCCGCCGAGCGCCTCGCGCACGGCGGCCAGCGTCTCGTCGTCGTAGAGGTTCTCGCGGGAGGCCGTGGGGCGCAGCGTGTCCGTGTCCAGGACGACGCGGACGAAGAACGCCCAGTCCGGCAGCAGGTTGGAGGCCTGGTCGGTGAGCAGCATGCCCTTGAGGTGGACGCGGTGTCCGGCCCGGTGGGCGGGGCTGGTCGGTTCGGGCAGGACGTACGCGACTCCGCGCACTCCGGCCACCGGCAGGTCGAGGTCGATGGTGTCGAGCGGGGTGAAGCCGAACAGCCGCGTGCAGTGGCCGGCGAGCGCGACGCGGCGCGCGGCGGGGGTCGGGAAGGGGCGGTCCCAGACGGCGGGCCGGTCGGTGACCGGTCGGGGCGCACCGCCTTCGCCGTCGTCGAAGGTGATGTCGTAGGGGAGCAGGGAGCCGTAGTCACGGGCGAGCCGTTCGACCCTGGCGGGCTCGGTCCACTCCTCGGAACCGGGACGCCCCTCCAGGTGGACGGTGGTTCCGGGCTCCGGCCGGGCTTCGTGCGGGAGTTCGCGGACGGTGTAGGAGCCGTCGTCGGTGGCCAACCATTCGACGGGCACGGCCTCGGGGTCGCGGGCGGAGCGGGTGATGACGCGGATCTGCCGGGCGACGACGAAGCAGGCGAGCAGTCCGATGCCGAACTGGCCGAGGAACTCCTGGCGGGTGGTTTCCAGGCCGTGCTCGCCGCCGCGCTTGGAGCTGCGGCCGATGGTGGCGAGGAGGGAGTGGGCTTCCGCGGTGGTCAGGCCGATGCCGGAGTCCTCGATGGTGACCCGTCCGGCCGTGGCCGACAGCCGGATGTGGACCCGTGCGCCGGGCTCGTGGGCCTGCCGGGCGGTGACGGCGTCGACGGCGTTCTGGAGGAGTTCGCGGACGTAGACGCGGGGGCTGGAGTAGAGGTGGTGCGACAGCAGGTCGACCAGGCCGCGCAGGTCGACCTGGAAGCTGTTGACGGCGGTCTCCTCGTCGGAGGCCGAGGCCGGGGAGGAGGCCGCGGAGGAATCCGACGGTGAGGGGGACGGGGGCCGGGGTGTGGACGTCATGAGGCGTCACCTCGCTTGCTCGCATGGGATGGTCGGCGATCGCGAGGTACCCCCCCTCACGGATCCCGGAGTGAGGAACAGAGTAGGGGGATGATCCGACAATTCCTCTGTGAATTGTCGGCCCGTGAGGTGTCCGCCCTGCGATGTGTCCGCCGCGGTCGCTACGAGAACCGCAGGAACCGTGGTGGTACCGCGTCCGCCAGCCACACCCCGTTGGCACTGATCCGGAACACGTGGCCGGCGGCGCGCATCGCCCCGGCGTCGACGGCGAGGACGATCGGCCGCCCCCTGCGGGCTCCCACCCGGGTCGCCGTCTCCCGGTCGGGCGACAGGTGCACGTGGTGGCGGGCCATCGGGCGCAGGCCTTCGGCGCGGATCGAGTCCAGGGCGGCGGCCACGGTGCCGTGGTACAGGTACGCGGGGGGTTCTGCCTCGGGCAGGTCCAGGTCGATCGCGACGGTGTGGCCCTGGCTGGCCCGGATGCGGGTGCCGTCGACGGCGAAGCGCTGCTTGTCGTTGGAGGCGACCACGTGGTCGAGCTCCGCCCGGCTGACGGGGAACCCGTGGGCCGTGGCCGCGTCGAGCAGGTCGTCGATCTCCACCCAGCCCTGCGGATCGAGCGTCAGTCCGATGCGTTCCGGCTGGTGCCGCAGGTGTTTTGAGACGTATTTGGACACCTTCACGGTGCGTCTTTCTTCCATGTCCCCAGCGTGCCGCGTCGGGCGGGGCTCCGGCAGGGATTTTTCGCCGGTGCCGACGGGTGGACCACCTCTACCGCTCTTCCAAGATACGGAATACATTTTCCGCTGGACTGCGGCCCAGAGGGAGAAAACATGACACACCAGGCTTCGCTGCTGCGGCGTGCGGCAGCCGAACTGATCGGCACCGCGGCGCTGCTCATGGTGGTGATCGGGTCGGGGATCCAGGCCGAGGCCCTCAGTCACGACACCGGTGTCGCCCTCGTCGCCAACTCGCTCGTCTCGGCCATCGGGCTCGGGCTGATCATCACGCTCTTCGGGCCGCTGTCCGGTGCCCACCTCAACCCGGTCGTCACGCTCACCGCCTGGTGGGCGCGCCGCTGCGGTCGCGACGGGCTCGACGGCAGGGAAGCCCTGGCCTATGCCGTGGCCCAGATCGCGGGGGCGATCGGTGGGGCCGTCATCGCCGAGGCGATGTTCGGGAGGACCCCGGGAACCCTCGCCACGCAGGTGCGCGACGGCGGCCACCTCCTGGTCGGCGAGGTCGTCGCCACTGCCGGGCTGGTGCTGGTCATCCAGGGGCTCGGCCGGATCGGCCGCGCGAAACTGATCCCGGCCGCGGTGGCCGCGTACATCGGGGCCGCGATCTGGTTCACCTCCTCGGGCTCCTTCGCCAACCCGGCGGGCACCGTCGGGCGGGCCTTCAGCGACTCCTTCACCGGCATCGCCCCGCAGTCGCTCCCGGGTTTCGTGGCGGCCCAGTTGGTCGGCGGCGCCCTCGGGCTCGGCCTCGCGACCCTGCTCTACGGGCGGGAGGGTCGCGCCGGCGTGCAGGAGATCGCACCGGTGAGCATCCAGGCCGGTTCGCAGGGGATCGCACCCGTGGGCGTGCCGGTAGGGCCGCAGGGGGAGGTGCCGGAAGGGGCCCGGGGGAACGCGCGGGAAGGAGCCCGGGACGGGTCGCCCGCCGACGCGGAGGAACCGGTGGCCGATATGCGGCGCACCGGACCCGCGTACGAGACCGTCGTCTGAGGGCCCTTCCCCATTGCCCACAGGAAAAGTGGACTTGTCCACAGGCTTTTGGGCGATTTTGGGGGTCGGTTGTGCCATTCGCCCTGTGGACTACTGATCGAGCATTATCGGCCGCCCCGGCGGGCCAGATCGTTCATCGTCCGGGCCTGGAGCTCGCGCTCCGTCGCCGCCCGGACGAAGTCCGCCACGTGATCGGGGCCCACCAGCTCCTGCACCGCCCGTACGGTGTCCGCGGGCAGGGCGACCGGAGTCGGCCCCGACGCCTGGGCGGTACCGGAGGCGCCGAGGTGCCGTTGCAGGTGCCGGGTGGCGAACATCCGCATCGCCCGGGCGAGTTCGGCGTCCACCGTCTGTTGGGCCAGTGGCCGCAGCCTCCGCACCATCGTCGCCGCCTCGGCCGCGTCGGCGTCCGTGGGCGGCACCTCCCCGAGGTAGCGGGCGAAGACGTGCTCGGTGGTGAACTCCAGGAAGCGCGAGGCGATGTGCTCGACCTGCCCGCGCAGCTCGCGCAGGTGCCCGGTGATGGCCACCAGTGGCACGCCGGCCGCGTACAGCTCGGCCGCCACCGCCAGCTCCTGCGGCGAGGGCACCAGGAACTCGTCCGGGCGGCCCGGCATCCGCTCCAGCACCCCCAGCTCGCAGGCCTCGTCCACCGCCTCGTCGTCGGGCCGGCCCCCGAACCGCTCGTCCAGGTCGGCCCGACTGATCCGGTCCGCCTCCTCATCGGTCCACGGCCCGTGCACCTCGGCGACCAGGCCCAGGACGCCGCCCAGGCCGCGCCCTGCGTCCCAGGCCTCCAACAGCTCCTTGATGGAGGCCAGGGTGTAGCCGCGGTCCAGCAGGTCCGCGATCTGGCGCAGCCGTGCCAGGTGAGTGTCCCGGTACACGTTGGACCGGCCGCGGCGCTCCGGTTTGGGGAGCAGACCGCGGTCCTGGTACGCCCGGATGGTGCGTACCGTCGCGCCGCTGTGGTGGGCCAGATCCTCGATCCGGTACTCGGCCACCGCCTGATCGGACAATCCCGGCTCCCTACGACATGACGGCTCGGCCGACCGCGTCCGCCGCGGTCCGGGCGGCAGGAGGCGCCGCCAGGTACTCGACCGCCGTGCGCAGCGAGACCTCCTGCGAGGGATGGTACGACCGTCGGAAGTAGGGGGACATGGCCGTGCCGGGGCCGGCTCCGCCCGCCCGGTTCACAGCCGGGGTTCCAGCCTCGCGATCCGCCGCAGCGTGCGCGGCGCGAAGCGGGACATCCACAGGGCGCCCTTGGACTCCGGCGTGACAGGCACGACCGCCTGGTTCTTCACCACGGCCAGCACGATCGCGTCGGCGACCTTCTCCGGCGGGAAGTTGCGCAGCCCGTACATCCGCGAGGAGCGTTCCTGGCGGCGCTTCTCCTCGGCCGTGTCCACCCCGGCGAACCGCGAGGTGGCGGCGATGTTGGTGTTCACGATGCCCGGGCAGATCGCGGAGACCCCGATCGACTGCGAGGCCAACTCGGCGCGCAGGCACTCGCTGAGCATCAGGACCGCCGCCTTGGAGGTGCTGTACGCCGGCAGGGTGCGGGAGGGCAGGTACGCCGCGGCGGACGCGGTGTTGACGATGTGACCGCCCTGGCCGCGCTCGGCCATCTGCTTCCCGAAGATCCGGCAGCCGTGGATGACACCCCACAGGTTGACGTCGAGGACCTTCTTCCAGTCCTCGGCCGTGGTCTCCAGGAACGGCCCCGACAGACCGATCCCCGCGTTGTTGACCAGTACGTCCACGATTCCGTACTCGGCGGCGACCTTCACCGCCAGCTTCTCCATCGCCTGTTCGTCACTCACGTCGACGCACTCGCCCCAGGCCTCGGGGGCGCCGACGAGGCGGGCCATCTCGGCGGTGCGCGCCGCGCCCTCGCCGTCGCGGTCCACGGCCACCACCCGGGCCCCGGCCTCGGCGAACGCGAAGGCCGTGGCGCGCCCGATGCCGCTGGCAGCGCCGGTGACGAGCACCAACTGTCCGCCGAACCGGTCCGCGTACCTGCCGGGAGCCTTCTGCTCCGGCGCCCGCGTCGCCGGCTCCTCCCGGGCGGTCACGAACTCCGAGATCCACGCGGCGACCTGGTCGGGCCGGGTTCGCGGTATCCAGTGCTTCGCCGGCAGGGTGCGCCGCAACAGGTCCGGAGCCCACAGCTCCAGGTCGTCGTAGAGCCGCTCGGAGAGGAAGTCGTCCCGGGTCGGCGTGATCAGCTGCACCGGTACGTGCGCGTAGGCGTCGTTCCGGGGCGCGCGCACGCGACCACGGACGTTGTCGCGGTACAGCCAGGCACCGTGGGCGGCGTCCGAGGGCAGGGAGTCCGTCGGGTAGGCCCCGATCGGGAGGTTCTCCGCGCGCTGGAGCAGCTTGGGCCACTGCTTGCCGAGCGGACCGCGCCAGAGGAGTTCCGGCAGGACCGGCGTGTGCAGCATGTAGATGTACCAGGACTTCGAGCCCTGGTGGAGCAGCTGCGCCGCCCGCCGCGGGGTGGGACGCGCGACCCGCTTCTTGATCCAGTGTCCGAGGTGGTCCAGCGAGGGCCCCGACATGGAGGTGAAGGAGGCGATCCGTCCCTCGGTGCGGGCGACCGTGGCGAATTCCCAGCCCTGTACGGAGCCCCAGTCGTGGCCGACCAGGTGCACGGGCCGGTCGGGGCTGACCGCGTCCGCCACGGCCAGGAAGTCATCGGTCAGCTTCTCCAGGGTGAAGCCGCCGCGCAGCGGGACCGGCGCCGTGGAGCGCCCGTGCCCGCGCACGTCGTACAGCACCACGTGGAAGCGGGTCGCGAGGCGCTCGGCCACCTCGGACCAGACCTCCTTGCTGTCCGGGTAGCCGTGGACCAGGACCACCGTCGGCCGGTCCGCGTCACCGAGCTCGACGACGCACAGTTCGATGCCGCCCGTGCTGACCCGGCGTTCCCGCCCGCCCGCCAGTGCCGTACCGCTCATCCCGCTCATCCCGCCTTCTCCTCAGCCCAGCGCCGCACGTGCGGCAGGTCGTCGTCGAGCCAGTACGCGCTCTCCTCGGGGTCCCGGGAGTCGGTGACCACCAGGATCTCCTCGAACTTCGCGCCCGTGCCCCTGAAGCCCAGGTGCGGCTCCACCGCCCACAGGCCGGGCTGCGGCGCGTGGTCGGAGAACCGGTAGGGGCTCCACAGGGGGGACCAACCGTCCCGGTGTCCGTGCAGGACGTCGGAGGCCAGCCCCTTGAGGGACCGGGTGCCGAATCCGAACGCGGTCGGGGACCACCGCCGCTCCTCGACCCGGTCTATTTTGTGCGCGATCACCCCGAAGGGGTAGGCGCGGTGCCGGTTGGCGTACCCCTGCCGCGTCATCAACCGTTCGACGTTCTCGTAGATCTCGCGCAGGGAGCGGCGTTCGCGCACCTGCTCCAGGATCAGGTCGCGGTGCGGGCGCAGGTCGGCCATCAGCCGGTCCTGCACCGGATTGAGGCCGAGGCTCCCGGAGTAGCCGACATCGGCCGCGTAGCCCCGGTGGACCGGCGCCATGTCGAGGATGAACGGCATGCCCGGCTCCAGCCGCCGGTTCGTCGGGAAGAACTGCAGCGGGATCCTGAAGCCCGCGAAGGCGGTGCGGTCCCCGAACCAGGCGAACGGCAGGTGGAACCAGTCCCGTACGCCGCGTTCGCGCAGCCAGTCGCGCTGCATCCGCGCCGCCTCGCGCTCGGTCACGCCCGGCCGCAACTGGGCCGCGACGGTCTCGGCGCACTCATAGGCGAGGCGCTGCACCTCCTGGAAGCCGCGCAGTTCGGCGGAGAGCCGCCCGGCGGGCCGCGCGGTGCGTTGCTTCGTGTCCCCAGCCATACCAGCCGTCCGTCCTCATAGCCGTACGCGCCCGTAACTTGACACTGATGAATGTGACAATGACCGGGGGTCACGTCAAGGGTCGTGCACCGACCTGTGGACAAACTTGTCCGGTTCGCGTCAGCCTCGGGTCAGGGTTCCGGCTTTGTCGTAGTCCTCAAGGCGGATACGGGTTCCCGCTCCAGGTCTGACGATCCGCGCGGACATCGGCACTAACGTCGAAGCCGTGACTGTCATCGCGACCGAAAGCCTGAGCAAGCGGTACCCCCGAGTGACCGCCCTCGACCGGCTCTCCCTGGACATCGGACCCGGCGTGACCGGGCTCGTGGGCGCCAACGGAGCCGGCAAGTCCACGCTGATCAAGATCCTGCTCGGACTGTCCCCCGCCACCGAGGGCCGTGCCGCCGTACTCGGGCTCGACGTCGCCACGCATGGCAGCGCCATCCGTGAGCGCGTCGGCTACATGCCCGAACACGACTGCCTGCCACCCGACGTCTCGGCGACCGAGTTCGTCGTCCACATGGCCCGCATGTCCGGGCTCCCGCCGACCGCGGCACGCGAGCGGACGGCCGACACCCTGCGCCACGTCGGGCTCTACGAGGAGCGCTACCGCCCCATCGGCGGCTACTCCACCGGCATGAAGCAGCGCGTCAAGCTGGCTCAGGCGCTCGTCCACGATCCGCAACTGGTGCTCCTCGACGAGCCGACCAACGGCCTCGACCCGGTGGGCCGGGACGAGATGCTCGGCCTGATCCGACGCATCCACACCGACTTCGGCATCTCGGTGCTGGTCACCTCCCACCTCCTCGGAGAACTGGAGCGGACCTGCGACCACGTGGTGGTCGTCGACGGCGGCAAGCTGCTGCGCTCCAGCTCCACCAGCGACTTCACGCAGACCACCACGACCCTCGCGGTCGAGGTCACCGACTCCGACGAGCACCCGGACGGCACCGCCGCCCTGCGCAAGGCACTCGTGGCGGCGGGCATCACCCTGCACGAGGGCGAGGAGCAGGGCCTGCCCGGCGCCGGCCACATCCTCCTGGTGGAGGCGACGGGCGAGGAGACGTACGACATGGTCCGCGACACCGTCGCCGACCTCGGCATCGGCCTGGTCCGCATGGAGCAGCGCCGCCACCACATCGCGGAGGTCTTCCGCGACAGTGACCGGCTGGCCCGGGAACAGGCCCGGCCGCCCGTCGAGCAGGGTTCGCTCTCCGCCCAGCCGCCCGCCCAGAACTTCGTCCAGCAGAAGGGAGCCGGTTCCGATGGCGCCTGACACCTCGACCCAGATCCACAACATCGGCTACCGGTCCTACGACGGCCCCAGGCTCGGCCGCGCCTACGCCCGCAAGTCGCTCTTCTCGCAGTCCCTGCGGGGCGCGTACGGCCTCGGGCGTTCCGCCAAGTCCAAGGTGCTGCCGATGATCCTCTTCGCGGTGATGTGCGTCCCCGCGCTGATCATCGTCGCGGTGGCCATCGCCGTCCCCGGCTCCACCGACCTACCGATCAAGTACACGACGTACGCCCTGACCACCCAGGTGGTCATCGGGCTCTACCTCGCGTCGCAGGCACCCCAATCGGTATCCCGGGACCTGCGCTTCAAGACCGTGCCGCTGTACTTCTCGCGGCCCATCGAGCGCGTCGACTACGTCGTGGCCAAGTACGCCGCCATGGCATCGGCCCTCTTCATCCTCACCGCCACCCCGCTGCTGATCATGTGGATCGGCTCGCTGCTGGCGAAGTTCGACTTCGGTGACCAGACCAAGGGATTCGGGCAGGGACTCGTGTCGGTGCTGCTGCTGTCGCTGCTCTTCGCGGGCCTCGGCCTGGTCATGGCCGCGCTCACCCCGCGCCGCGGGTTCGGCGTCGCCGCCGTGATCGGCCTGCTGCTCATCCCCTACGGCGCCGTCTCCACCATCCAGGCCGTGGCCTACTCGACGGGGAACACCGGCGCCATCGAGTGGATGGGCCTGTTCTCCCCGATCACCCTGATCGACGGCGTGCAGACCGCGTTCCTCGGCGCCACTTCAGCCTTCCCCGGCGGTGACGGCCCCTCGGCCGCCGTCGGCGTCGTCTACCTGCTCGTCGTCCTCGGCCTCATCGCCGGCTCCTACGCCGCCCTGATGGCCCGCTACCGGAAGGCCGGGCTGTGACCGTCATCGACATCGACCACACCTCACGCTGGTTCGGCAACGTCGTCGCCGTCAACGACGTCACCATGCGCATCGGCCCCGGTGTGACCGGCCTGCTGGGCCCCAACGGCGCCGGCAAGTCCACCCTCATCAACATGATGGGCGGCTTCCTGGCCCCCTCCACGGGCACCGTCACCCTCGACGGCGCGCCGATCTGGCGCAACGAGCAGGTCTACACGCAGATCGGCGTCGTGCCAGAGCGCGAGGCCATGTACGACTTCCTCACCGGCCGCGAGTTCGTGGTGGCCAACGCCGAACTGCACGGGCTCGACGACGCGGCCGCCCAGCGCGCGCTCGCCACCGTCGAGATGGAGTACGCGCAGGACCGCAAGATCGCCACGTACTCCAAGGGCATGCGCCAGCGCGTGAAGATGGCCTCGGCCCTCGTCCACGACCCGTCGGTGCTGCTCCTCGACGAGCCGTTCAACGGTATGGACCCGCGACAGCGCATGCAGCTCATGGACCTGCTGCGACGCATGGGCGACGAGGGCCGCACCGTCCTGTTCTCCTCCCACATCCTGGAGGAGGTCGAGCAGCTCGCCTCGCACATCGAGGTGGTCGTCGCCGGCCGGCACGCAGCCTCGGGCGACTTCCGTCGGATCCGCCGCCTGATGACGGACCGACCGCACCGCTACCTGGTCCGTTCCTCCGACGACCGGGCCCTCGCCGCGGCCCTGATCGCCGACCCCTCCACGGCCGGCATCGAGGTCGACCTCAAGGAGGGCGCCCTGCGCATCCAGGCCGTCGACTTCGGGCGCTTCACCGAGCTGCTGCCGCAGGTGGCCAGGGCGCACGGCATCCGGCTGCTCACGGTCTCGCCCTCCGACGAGTCCCTTGAGTCGGTCTTCTCCTACCTCGTCACGGCCTGAAGGAGCTGGCATGTACAACCCCACCGTTGCCCGGCTCACCTACCGGGCCCTGCTCGGCCGCCGCCGCGCGCTGATCCTCTTCGCGCTGCCCGCCCTGCTGATCGTCATCTCCATCGCCGTCCGTGCCTTCACCGGGGTGGACGACAAGGTCGCCGCTGATCTCCTCGGCGGCTTCGCCCTGGCGACGATGGTCCCGCTGATCGGCGTCATCGCCGGCACCGGAGCCATCGGTCCCGAGATCGACGACGGCTCGATCGTCTACCTGCTCTCCAAGCCGGTGAAGCGGCCCACGATCATCCTGACCAAGCTGATCGTCGCGATCGCCGTCACCATGGCCTTCTCCGCGATCCCCACTCTGATCGCCGGCTTCATCCTCAACGGCAACGGCCAGCAGATCGCCGTCGCCTACACGGTCGCCTCCCTCGTCGCCTCGATCGCCTACAGCGCGTTGTTCCTGCTCCTCGGCACCGTCAGTCGGCACGCGGTCGTCTTCGGCCTCGTCTACGCCCTGATCTGGGAGTCCCTCTTCGGCAGCCTCGTCTCCGGGGCGAAGACCCTCAGCGTCCAGCAGTGGTCGCTGTCCCTGGCCGAGAAGGTCGCCGGACCGGGGTACGTCGACGCCAGTGTGGGCCTGCCCACCGCTGTGATCCTGCTCGTGGTGGTCACCGTCGGCGCCACCGCCTACGCGGGCCAGAAGCTGCGCCGTCTCACCCTGGCCGGCGAGGAGTAGGCCCACCTCGACAGGCCGATCGCCCGTGCCCCGCCCGGCCCACCGGCCAGGCGGGGCACAGCTTCGCGCGGGATCATCGGGGCATGATCGAGCACACCGAGCCGGAGCCGTCCAGACCCTTGCGGTCCTGGATACGTTCCTCGCCCGGGACGCACATCTGGCTGCTGATCATCGCCATCACCAGCGTCATCGTCGTGATCGCCCCGGACCGGGTCGAGCACGTGCTGCTCCACCGCAACAGCAGCAACATCCACGAACTCGTCCAGCACCCCATCCGCGCGTTGCTCAGCAGCGCCTTCTGGATCGAGAACCCGGCTTCGCTCGCCCTCTACGCCCTGCTCTTCGAGTGCTTCCACGCCCCCGTCGAGCGGTGGCTCGGCACCCTGCGCTGGCTCCTGATCGTCGCGACCGCCCACATCACGGCGACCCTGGCCAGTCAGAAGGTCCTCCTGATGGCCATTCAGGATCACCGCGCGCCGCACAGCATGACCCATGTCGTCGACATCGGCGTCAGCTACGGCCTGGCGGCGTCCGTGGGCGTGCTCACCTACCGGCTGCCCCACCCCTGGAGATGGTTCTACCTGGCCGGTGCGGTCGCCTTCTTCGGCATCCCGCTCCTCAGCGACCGCAGTTTCACGGACCTCGGCCACGCCATCTCGCTCGCCGTCGGCCTGCTCGCCTGGCCTCTCACCCGACACCCCGTTTCACGTGAAACATGAACCGCGTTCCGGTGGGAAGCAGCCCCTGTTTCACGTGAAACACATCGAGGGCCGGTCCCCCTCCCCCGGGTGCGCGCCGCCACCGTGGTCATGACGGATGCGGGGAAAATCGCTGGTACGCGCCTTCTCCCCGGGGCAGAGTGAGTGGTGCGGGGAGCAACAAAAGGTCCGGGGCAGCCGCTTCGAGCGCGCCTTCAGGCGCGGGCTGCTCCGGACCTCTCGTACGTTCTGCGCGTTACGCGGCGCCCAGCAGGCGTTCCAGGACCACCGCGATGCCGTCCTCCTGGTTGGAGGTCGTCACCTCGTCGGCCACGGCCTTGAGTTCCGGGTGGGCGTTGGCCATGGCCACGCCGTGAGCGGACCATCCGAACATCGGGATGTCGTTGGGCATGTCACCGAAGGCGATCGTCTCCGCGGCCTTCACGCCCAGCCGCCGGGCGGCCAGTGACAGGCCGGTGGCCTTGCTCAGACCGAGCGGCAGGATCTCCACGATGCCGGGGCCCGCCATCACGATGTCGACGAGACTGCCGACCGTCTCCCTGGCCACGCTGACGAGTTCGTCCTCGCCCATTCCCGGGTGCTGGATGTACAGCTTGTTCAACGGGGCGGTCCAGACCGCCGCTGTGTCCTCCAGGTAGAGCGCCGGCAGGCCCTCCTGCACCTGGTACCCGGGACCGAACAGCACCTCGCCGTCCACCCCGTCCCGACTGGCCGCCAGGGCCAGCGGCCCCACCTCCGCCTCTATCTTCGACAGCGCCAGGCCGGCCAGCTGCCGGTCGAGCGTCACCGAGGTCAACAGCCGGTGCGCGCCCGCGTCGTAGACCTGTGCGCCCTGCCCGCACACGGCGATCCCCTTGTAACCGAGGTCGTCGAGCACGTGCCGGGTCCAGGGCACGGCCCGGCCGGTGACGATGATGTGAGCCGCGCCCGCCGCGGTGGCCGCGGCGAGCGCCTCACGGGTGCGCTCCGAGACGGTGTCGTCGTCACGCAGGAGCGTGCCGTCGAGGTCCGTCGCGACGAGCTTGTACGGGAACGGGGCCGGGCTCACTTGGCGATCGGCTCCAGGAACTCGCGGCCGCCGAGGTAGGGACGGAGCACCGGGGGCACCCGTACCGAACCGTCGGCCTGCTGGTGGTTCTCCAGGATCGCGACGATCGTGCGCGGTACGGCGCACAACGTGCCGTTGAGCGTCGACAGCGGAGCCGTCTTCTTGCCCTCGCGGTAGCGGATCGACAGGCGGCGGGCCTGGAAGCCGTCGCAGTTCGACGCCGAGGTCAGCTCGCGGTACTTGCCCTGGGTGGGGATCCAGGCCTCGCAGTCGAACTTGCGGGAGGCGGACGAGCCGAGGTCGCCGGTGGCGACGTCGATGACCTGGAACGGCAGTTCCAGGCTGGTCAGCCACTGCTTCTCCCAGTCGAGGAGCCGCTTGTGCTCCGCCTCGGCCTCCTCCGGCGCGACGTACGAGAACATCTCGACCTTGTCGAACTGGTGGACGCGGAAGATGCCCCGGGTGTCCTTGCCGTACGTACCGGCCTCGCGGCGGAAGCAGGGCGAGAAACCGGCGTATCGCAGCGGCAGCTTGTCCGCTTCGATGATCTCGTCCATGTGATAGGCGGCGAGCGGCACCTCGGAGGTGCCGACCAGGTAGTAGTCGTCCTTCTCCAGGTGGTACACGTTCTCCGCGGCCTGGCCGAGGAAGCCGGTGCCCTCCATGGCGCGCGGGCGGACCAGCGCCGGCGTCAGCATCGGGATGAAGCCGGCCTCGGTGGCCTGCGCGATGGCGGCGTTCACCAGGGCGAGTTCGAGCAGTGCTCCGACGCCGGTCAGGTAGTAGAAGCGCGAACCCGACACCTTGGCGCCGCGCTCGACGTCGATGGCGCCGAGCGATTCGCCGAGTTCGAGGTGGTCCTTGGGCTCGAAGCCCTCGGCACCGAAGTCGCGGATCGTGCCGTGCGTCTCCAGGACGGTGAAGTCCTCCTCGCCGCCGACCGGGACGTCACCGTGGACGATGTTTCCCAGCTTGAGCAGGAGCTGCTTGGCCGCTTCGTCGGCCTCGTTCTGCTCGGCCTCGGCGGCCTTGACGTCCTGCTTGAGCTGGTCCGCCTTGGTCAGCAGCTCGGCCCGCTCCTCCGGGGAGGCCTTGGGGATGAGCTTGCCGAGCGACTTCTGCTCATTGCGCAGTTCGTCGAAGCGCATGCCGGAGGACCTGCGGCGCTCGTCGGCGGAGAGCAGTGCGTCGACGAGGCCGACGTCCTCTCCACGGGCGCGCTGCGAGGCGCGGACACGGTCAGGGTCATCACGGAGCAGCCGAAGGTCAATCACCCCTCCAGGCTACCGGGCTGGGCTTCCTGGGATCACACCGATATCACGCTGCGTGTCACTATGTCCCAATTGGTACGAATGGAAATCTCTTGTCCGGAGGCCCGAAGTCGACCCGGGTCGGTGGTGGATAAAACTGCCCCCATTCGCCGAAATGGGGCAGGGTGCCGGTCGTGGGGCGGGTCCTGAGCAGTGTCGGAGAGGGTTCCTTGTCCACAGGAATTCTCCTCGGGGGCGTCTTATCCACAGGCTGTGTGCCGCATCTGTGGACACGGAATTAGATCAATAGGGATCGGCGCCGTGCCTGCGTCCATCAGGGTTCAAACCGCCCTCACACACTCATTCGGGTGGGAATGGCTCGCTCCAAAGAGTTGATCGCCGATACGGGGGTGACAGCGTTCACCTGTCGCTCCCCAGCGCGAAACCTGAGGCGTCGGGCGATTTGTCGACCTTGTCGCGCCACCGTGTCGACTTGTCCCCAGGTCCCCACACCCGCCTGTGGATAACTCTGTGGATAGTGGACGGTGTCCTACGCGCGACCGTCGAGGCAGCGCGCCAGCCAGTCCGACGCCGCGGTGAAGTCACCGTCGGAGGTTCCCGGTCGTGCCGCGCGCACCTCACTGAGAGCGACACCGGCCCGAGGGTAGGAACCGAGGAAGCGGACCTGGGGGCAGGTCCGCTTCAGACCCATCAGGGCCTCGCTCACCCGGCGGTCGGAGATGTGTCCCTCGGCGTCGACCGCGAAGCAGTAGTTGCCGATTCCCTGGCCGGTCGGCCGGGACTGGATCAGCATCAGGTTCACACCCCGAACCGCGAACTCCTGGAGGAGCTCCAGCAGCGCACCAGGGTGGTCATCGCCGAGCCACAACACCACGGAGGTCTTGTCCGCGCCGGTCGGCGCGGCCGGCCGGGCCGGACGTCCGACGAGCACGAACCGGGTCTCGGCGTTCTCCGCGTCGTGGATCTCCTTGACCAGCGCCTCCAGCCCGTACGTGACGGCGGCGAACTCACCCGCGAAGGCCGCGTCGAAGCGGCCCTCCTGCACCAGGCGGGCGCCGTCGGCGTTGGACGCGGCCGACTCCCACACCGCGTCGGGCAGGTGGGTCCGCAGCCAGTTCCGCACCTGCGGCTGCGCGACGGGGTGCCCGGTGACGGTCTTGACGTCCGACAGCTTGGTCCCGGGCCGCACGAGCAGCGCGAACGCGATCGGCAGCAGCACCTCGCGGTAGATCATCAGCGGCTCACCCGAGGCCAGCTCGTCGAGGGTCGCCGTGACCCCGCCCTCCACCGAGTTCTCGATCGGCACCAGGGCGGCCGCCGCCTCGCCGTTCCGCACGGCATCGAGGGCCGCGGGGACCGACACCATCGGGACGAGCTCCCGGGTGGCGGCTTCCGGCAGCGTACGAAGGGCGGCTTCGGTGAACGTGCCCTCGGGACCGAGATAGGTGAAGCGGGTGGCCGACATGCTGTCAGCCTAATGCCGGGAAGGCCGCCGCCGCCGGGCCGTTCACCCTTCGAGCAGGCGCTGCCCGACGTACTCCCCGGCACGCGGGCCCGGCGGGACGGCGTACAGCCCGCTGGACTCGTGCCGGATGAACTCGGACAGGGCGTCCCCCCGGTCGAGCTTGCGCTGCACGGGGACGAAGCCGCGCAGCGGATCGGCCTGCCAACAGATGAACAGCAGCCCGGCGTCCGGAGTGCCGTCAGGGGCGATGCCGTCGTGGAAGGAGAACGGGCGCCGCAGCATGGCGGCCCCGCCGTTCTGCTCGGGCGCCGAGATCCGGGCGTGGGCATTGGAGGCGATGACGGGCTTGCCGTCGTCTCCCAGCTTGTCCAGGGCCATCTCCGTGGCCTCGGTGCCACCGGTCAACGGCGCGCCGTCGGCCTTCCTCCTGCCGATGACCCGCTCCTGGTCGCTCAACGACTGCTTCTCCCAGTCGTCGAGCAGCATTCGGATCCGACGCACGACGGCGTACGACCCCCCGGCCATCCAGGCGTGTTCGGCGGGTCCCGGCCCGGTGCCGGGGACGAAGATCCGCTTGTCGAAATCGGGTTCCGCGGGCTTCGGGTTCCCGGTGCCGTCGACCTGGCCCATCAGGTTGCGTGCGGTCATCGGCTTCGCCGTGGCCCCCGGGGACCGGTTGAAGCCGTTCATCTGCCAGCGCACGCGCGCCGCGTCCCCGGCGTCCTTCTGCACGGCCCGCAGGGCGTGGAAGGCGACGAGTCCGTCGTCCGCGCCGATCTGGACCCACAGGTCGCCGTTGCTGCGTTGGGCGTCCAGTCGGTCCGAGGAGAAGTTCGGCAGCGGATCGAGCGCCACGGGGCGGCGTGCGGTCAGGCCGGTGCGCTCGAAGAAGGAGTGCCCGAACCCGAAGGTGACGGTGAGGGACGACGGGCCCGCGTCGAGTGCGATACCGGTATCGGCGGTCGGCGCGGCCGCGCCCGCCATCAATCGCCGCGCCGTGTCCGACCACCGGCGCAGCAGCGCGGCGGCCTCGGTACGGCCTGCGCCGGGCGCCAGGTCGAAGGCGAGGACGTGGCCCTTGGCCTGGAGCGGGGTGGTGATCCCGGCTTGGTGGTCCCCGTCGAACGCCACCTCGGTGGCGCCCAGGGAGCCGAGCGTCCCGGCCGCGCCGGGGGCACCGGTCGGGGAGTCGACGACGGCGGCGTGGGCGAGGGCCCCGCCCGTGGCACCGAGGGCGACTCCGACGGCGCCGGCGGCGCCCATGGTGCCCAGCAGCCTGCGCCGGGAGATCTCGATGTCCGGGTTGCTCCGGATGCTGTCGGTCACGCTGCTCAGCCGATCTTCACGTTCTTCTGGACGGTCGTCTGGTCGATGTCGGAGGTGCGGACGGTCACGTCGATGCGCCATTCACCCGTCAGCGGTAGCTGCACCCCGGACGCGGTCCAGTGCCCGGGACCGGAACGGTCCGGGGCGAGCGGCAGCGGGCCGATCTCCTTGGCCGGGAGGGTGAAGGAGACCTTGATCTCGGGCAGGTCGAGGGGCTTGCCGTCCGGATCCTCCGCCCACAGGTGGAGGGTGTTGGCGCCGACCCGACCCGGGTCGAGCTCCAGCCGTACGGTGCCCTTGCCGTCCCGGCCGCCGGTCTCGAAGGGCAGGGTGATCTTGATGGGTCGGTTGGGCACGGCGGTGGAGGCCGAGCCCCGGCCGGCCTCCTGCTCCACGGCGCGCCCCGGCTCCGTGCTGGTCAGGACGGTGGTGACGGCAAGCAGCGCCACGGCCACCGCCGCCTCGGCGAGAACGGACCGGCGCAGGCCGCCCCGCACGGGGTCGGCGTCGCGCACCTGGTGCTCGCGGGCCTTCTCGCGGGCGGCGTGCTGACGGGCGAGCTGGGCGGCACGCCGCGGGTCGACGGCGTCGGGAGCGGCCGGTGTTTCACGTGAAACACCGCTGCTCGTTTCCCGCGCACCGTCATCGGCCGCCTCGGGCGGGGTGGACCGGTCCGTTTCACGTGAAACACCGGCCGCCGTTCCACGTGAAACGTCCTTCCCGGCGAGCACACCGGCCGGCTCGTCGGCCGTTGCCGCGATCTGCCCGTCCGCCAGTCGGGCGGTCCACTTCCGTGAGAAGTAGGCGGTGCCGAGGAGCACGGCGACCAGCCCCACCTTGATGATCAGGAGGCGCCCGTAGCTGGTGCCGGTGAGGGCCGACCAACTGCCGAGCTGGCGCCAGGACTGGTAGACGCCGGTGACGACGAGGACCACGACACTGATGAAGGCGACCTTCGAGAAGCGTCGGACGGCATCCCGCTCGATGTCCGGCACCTTGTGGAGGGCGACCAGCAGCGCGGTGAGACCGCCGAGCCAGGCGGCGACGGCCAGCAGGTGGAGGATGTCGGCCGGCATCGCGATGCCGGGCTGGATGCCGGTGGAGGCGTGCTCGGACAGGGCCCAGGTCGCGGCGATGCCGGCTGCCACCACGGCTCCGCCGATACCGAGCCCGAACGCCAGGTCGCTCGTCTGCTTGGTGTCGTCCCCCACCTGATCGTCGTCCCGTACCTGATCGTCGGTCCCGACCCGATCGTCGGTCCCGACCCCCGACGCCTGCTGATGGCGCGCGTAGGCCCCGAACAGCACGGCGACGAACAGTGCGGCGGCCCCGAGGAGCAGCAGCCGGGAGACGAACGCGGCGCCGGTCTTGGTCTCCAGGACGGCTTGCAGCCCGTCGAGGTCGAAGACGTCGGCGAACGTGCCCGAGCTCGTGTACGGGTTGCGGAGCGCCAGCATCGCAAGGGTCGCCGCGGTGAGGGTGACCCAGCCGCGCAGGACGAGCTTCTGCAGCGACCGTTCCGCCGACCCGCGGCGCCAGCACAGCAGGATGAAGGCCGCGCCGCCGACGAGGACGGTGAACCCGGCGTAGGCGGCGTACCGGGCGATCCCGTAGGCGATGCCGACCGGTCCGCCACCCGCCTGCTGGGTGGGCAGGGAGACGTTGGTGGCCGAGGGGGCGCCGATGGAGAAGGTGAAGGCGCCGGAGATCGGATGGCTGTCGGCGGAGACGGCCTGCCAGGCGACGGTGTAGGTGCCGTTGGGCAGGCCTGCGTGCAGGGCGGTGCCGTACCGGATGATCGAGCCGCTGCACATGTCACGGAGCTCGCCGGTGTCCACGCGCCTGCCCTGGGGGTCCATGACGCGGATGGAGTCGTCGCCCATGGCGACCTGCTCCGAGAAGGAGAGGGTGACCTGGGCGGGTGCCGTGGCGACCACCGCCCCGTCCTGCGGGTCGCTCGCGGTGAGTGCGGCGTGTGCCGTGGCCGGTGCGGCCGCGGTGAACAGGGTTGCCAGCAGGGCTGCGAGGACCAGCGCGAGCCGCGGCAGGAGTGCCGTGATGCGGACCCGGGCTGGGGAAGGGGCGGGGGCGGTGGCCGTCATGGCGTGTCAGTTCCTCGGTCCGTCAGTGGGCGTTGGAGTTCTGTGCGTTGTAGGTTCGCTCTTTCACGTCGACCTCGACCTTGACCGGGCCGGCCTTCTCGAACCGGAGCTCCACGGTGACCTTGTCCCCGACGGCCGGCTTGCTCTTGAGACCCATGAACATGATGTGGTTGCCGCCCCGCGCCAGCTTCAGCTCGCCGTTGGCGGGCACGTCCATCGACTGGACCTGCCGCATCTTCTGGTCCTTGGTCTCGTGGATCTGAACATCGTCCGAGAGGGGGCTGGTGACGCCGGTCAGCTTGTCGGCGGTCTTCGAGTCGTTCTTGATGACCATGAACGCGCCGGCCATCTCGGCGTTGACCGGTTCGGGGATGAAGGCCCCGCTGACCGTCATCCCGGTCGTGGCGCCGTCGGCCGAGTCGGAGGAGTCGGACGAGCAGCCGGATATGGCGAGCGCGGCCGTCAGGGAGAGAGCGGCGGCGAGGGTACGGGTGGTGCGGTGGTTCACGGGTTCAGTCCCTTGACGAGCTTCGGCATGTCCTTGGTGTAGTCATCGACGGTGGTGCCCTCGCCGTAGAGGGCGTAGCCCTCGTCGGTCTTGGGCGAGAACGCGATGACCTGGGCACCGTGCATGGAGACGACGTCTCCGTCGGCCTCCTTCTTGGCGGCCTCGATGCCGATGCCGAGCGAGCGCGCTGCGGCCTGGATGGTGGTGAAGTCCCCGGTCAGTCCGACGAAGGACGGATCCTGGGCCTTGAGCCACGAGCCGAGCGACTCGGGAGTGTCCCGTTCGGGGTCCGTGGTGACGAAGACGACCCGGAGGTTGTCCTGGTCGGCCTTGGGCAGTGCCTTTTTGGCGACGGCGATGTTGCTCATCGTCAGGGGACAGACGTCGGGGCAGTTGGTGTAGCCGAAGTAGATGAGCGTCGGCTTGCCCTTGGTCTGCTCGCGCAGGTTCCACGGCTGTCCGGTGGTGTCCGTCAGGACGAGCTCGGGCTTCTCGAAGGGGCGGTCGAGGACCGTCGCGGCCCCTGCCTTCTTCTCACCGGTGATCTGGGTGACCGACCCGGTGTTCTCGGTCTTTCCACCGCCGCAGGCGGTGAGGGTGAGGGCGGTCGCCACCGCGAGGGCGGCGACCGTCACACGTGTGGTGCGCATGGAGGAATGTCCCTGTGATCGGGGAAGGTGCGGATGTTCTCGAAATGACACGGCCGGATGACTCGGCCGGATGACACGGCCGGTGTCCGCGACGGGTCAGGAAGCGCGCCGACGCGAGGCGATCCCGAAGGCGACGCCACCGAGGCCGATGACGATGCCGGCGATGCCGAGCGCCCGGGCGGTCGTGTCGGAGCTCGTGGCGGCCTCGTCGTGGTGGTCGCCCGCCGCCTTGTCGTCCTTGCCGGAGGCCTTCGCCTCGTCGGCCTTCTTGTCACCGGAGTCGTGGTGGTCGTCGCCCTTGGCGGCGGTCAGCTTCAGCACGGGCGCGGGGGTCTGCGGCTCCGGGGCGCCTTCCTTGGCCTCCTCGATCCAGCGGACGACCTCGTTGTTGTCGTACGTCTGGATCGCCTTGAAGACCATCTGGTCGGCGTTCTCCGGAAGCTTGCCGACGGAGACCGGGAACTGCTGGAACTTGCCGGGCTCGATCTTGCCGCCGGACCAGGTCACCTTGGTGACGGCCTCGTTGATCTGCTTGCCGTGCACGGTGAGCGGCTTGTCGAGCTTGCTCTTCTCGACGTTCACCGTCCAGCCGGGGATGTCCTGCGGCATGACGGACGTCAGCGGCTGGTCGATCGGGAAGCTGACCTCCAACTGCGTGGTCGACGCGTTGTCGCGCTCGTTGGGGACCTTGAAGTTGATCGTCGCGTAGCCGCCCTTGGTGGCTTCGCCGGGCTGCACGCCGACGTGCGCGAAGGCGGGGGCGGACAGGACGAGGACGGTGCCGGCGGCGATGGCGGCGGCGAAGGAGACGCGAGAGGTCTTCATGGCGGGAACACTCCACGGAGGCAGGGGTGACGGGCTCCGCACACGGGCGCGCGCGGAGGTCGCGGCACCGGTGTTCCCGTGGCTGTGTGCTCCGGGAGGCGGGTGCCGCGTCAGGCTGCGAGGGCGAGCGCCGGAGGTGGTCCGCGCCTGATCACCGTGTGCTGGAGCGCTTCGCGGCCGGTCGCCGCGGCGGGCGCGGCGGAACCGCGTCCGGCGCGCCGGGTACGGACGGGCGCGCCCGGGATGCCGGAGGCGAGGGCGCGTACGAACGCCAGCGCGGTGCGCAGCGGACGTACGGGGTCGGCTTCGGCGGAGAGACGGGACAGTTCGAGGAGACGGACCAGTGCGGCGTCCCCCCGGCCCAACAGCCAGCCGGCCGCCAGTGCGGCCAACAGGTGCCCGGCGAGCATGGCCGGGCTGAACAGCCCGGTCGCCTGCTGCCCGGCGGCGTCGGCCAGGTGTTCGTGCGCCGCGTGGCCCTGTGCGGCGGCCTGTCCGGCCAGCGTGGCCGGGTCGAGGCCGGCGGCCTCCAGAATCCTCCGGGCGTCGGCCGGGACGAGCGGTACGGAGTTGCCCCCGCAGACCAACTGGGCGGCGAGCGCCGCGAGGGAGGTGTCGGAGTCCGCGGCCGTCGCCCGCGCTGCGGCTTCGCCGTGCTGGCCGAGGCCGAAGAGGGTGTGCAACCCGACCTGGCCGAGGGCGAGCGCGGCGGCGATGCCGCCCGGCGAACGCCGACGTCCGGAGAGCGGGGCCGCGACCGCGAACACGGCGACGAAGGCGGAGACCGGCGCCCACCACGGCACGGAGGCGCAGGAGGCGACGACGTGGCCCACCGCGGACAGCACGACGCAGACCGCGGCGAACACCGCGGCCCGGGTGGTCCGGAGCCCGGCTCCGGTGCGCGTCGTGTGGGGGGCAGTCATGGCCGGGCCATCATCGCACTGCGCTTAGGCCCTGCATACGGCAGGTATAGGGACCCTTGAGTTGCGGCCTCCGGTCAGGTCGGGGTCAGCGGGGGCGACGACAGAAGTGGCGGCGAGGGCGGCGCGAGGGCGGAGACGGAAGCGCCGGCGGAGGCGGCGGTGACGGGCGCGCCGTTGGGGCACGCCGGCACCCGCGTACACGGCGTCCCGGGAGTGCCGCATCGGCCGAATGAGGGCTCCGCCGGCCGTGAGGGGCTTACGGTCCACCCGGGGCGGCAATAGGTAACCGTATGAGCATCTGGTGGTCTCTCCACTTGAGGCGCGAAGCTGCGAGCGTGCCGCTCGCCAGGCGACTGTTGCTGGGGACGATGGAGACCGCGGGGGTGGACCCGGACATCTCTTTCGATCTGTCGGTGGCACTGACCGAGGCGTGTGCGAACGCGGTGGAGCACGGCGGCCGCGGGGCGGGCCCCCGCTGCGGCTCCTCCGACGTCGACGCCCCGGGCGGTTCCGTCGGCGGTGACGGGGATGGTGCCGACGATCCGGACGGGACCGGGGCGTACCACGTCACGGCCTATCTGGACGGGGACTGCTGCCGCATCGAAGTATCGGATTCCGGCCCGGGGTTCCCGGCCGCGACGGTGGCCCGTCACAGACCCTCCCTGGCCGAACACGGCCGGGGCCTGCACCTGATCGAGGAACTCGCGGACCACGTCCGGTTCCGCAACCGGCCGGGTCGGGGAGCCGTGGTGAGCTTCGACAAGATGCTGAAGTGGCGCGACGACGCGCTGCTGAAGGTGTCCTGACCGCAGCTTCGGCGCAGCTACCACCGCGACCGCCGTTACGGCCGCGACCACGCAACCGTCGCGACCCCGGCAATCGCCTTGGACGTGCCGGTGGGCGGGACCTCCGTAGGAGATCCCGCCCACCGCGAAACACGGGCCGCGGAACAAGGCCGCGCAGCAGAGGGCCGCGAAACCGACCCTCGGGTCCCGCCCGGCCGCGCCCCGCGGGGCCCGGCTCCGGACTCAGGCCTTGAGGCGGGCCATCCACGCCTCGACGTCGTCCGAGGTGCGCGGCAGGCCGGCCGACAGGTTCCGGTTGCCGTCCTCGGTGACGAGGATGTCGTCCTCGATCCGGACTCCGATGCCCCGGTACTCCTCGGGCACGGTCAGGTCGTCGGCCTGGAAGTACAGGCCCGGCTCGACGGTCAGGCACATGCCCGGCTCCAGCGTGCCGTCGACGTACGCCTCGGTGCGCGCGGCGGCGCAGTCGTGGACGTCCATGCCGAGCATGTGGCCGGTGCCGTGCAGGGTCCAGCGGCGCTGCAGGCCGAGCTCCAGGACGCGCTCGACCGGGCCCTCCAGCAGGCCCCACTCGACGAGCTTCTCGGCCAGGACGTGCTGCGAGGCGTCGTGGAAGTCGCGGAACTTGGCACCCGGCCTGACGGCGGCGATGCCGGCTTCCTGGGATTCGTACACCGCGTCGTAGATCTTGCGCTGGATGTCGGTGTAACTGCCGCTGATGGGCAGGGTGCGCGTGACGTCGGCGGTGTAGAGGGAGTGGGTCTCCACACCGGCGTCGAGGAGCAGCAGGTCGCCGGAGCGGACGTCGCCGTCGTTGCGGACCCAGTGCAGGGTGCAGGCGTGCGGGCCGGCGGCGCAGATGGAGCCGTAGCCGACGTCGTTGCCCTCGACGCGGGCGCGCAGGAAGAAGGTGCCCTCGATGTAGCGCTCGGACGTGGCCTCGGCCTTGTCGAGGACCTTCACGACGTCCTCGAAGCCGCGGACGGTGGAGTCGACGGCCTTCTGGAGCTCGCCGATCTCGAAGGCGTCCTTCACGGCGCGGGCCTCGGAGAGGTAGACGCGCAGTTCCTCGTCGCGCTCCTTGGTCACCTTGTCGGTGAGGGCGGTCTCGACGACGGAGTCGTGGCCCCGGACGTTGCGGACCGGGCCCTCGGCCTCGGCGAGCGCCTCGGCGAGCTCGCGGACGTCCTTGGCCGGGATGCCCAGGAGCTGCTCGGCCTCGGTGAGGGAGTGGCGGCGGCCGACCCAGAGCTCGCCCTGGCCGGAGAGCCAGAACTCGCCGTTCTCGCGGTTGGAGCGGGGCAGCAGGTAGATCGTGGCGGTGTGCCCGGTCCCGCCCGTGGGCTCCAGGACCAGGACGCCGTTCTCGGTCTGGTCACCGGTGAGGTACGCGTACTCGGTCGAGGCGCGGAACGGGTACTCGGTGTCGTTCGAGCGGGTCTTCAACCGGCCGGCCGCGATGACGAGGCGGTCTCCGGGGAAGCGCGCCGACAGCGCGGCGCGGCGCTCGGCCGTGTGGGCCGCCTGGGCGATGGGCTCCAGGCCGCGGAGTTCGGTGTCGGCCCAGCCGGTGCGCATGCTCTCCGCGAGTTCTTCGCTGACGCCCGGGTACAGCCCGTTCTTGCGCTGCTTGTGCTTCTTCTGGGGCTGCTCTTCTTCCGGGGTCTCCGGGGTGAGCTCGTCAGCCACGTCTTCTCCTCAGCTGCTACGACATGCAGGTACCGGGTATGGACCTCATCCATCGTATGTGCGAAGAGAAGGCGTCCGGCGGGACCTGTGACATATCAGTCAAACCGGACGATCGCCTTCCGTGGCCGCGCGCTCCCCCGCCCCGGCCGAACCGCACGGCTCAGCCGACCCGGACCCCGAGCCCGACCCGGACCCCGAGCCCGACCCGGACGGTCAGTCGAACCGGACGGCGAGCAGCACCACGTCCTCGTCCGGGTCCGCGCAGGGCGCGGCCGGGTCCTCCCCGGGCAGCACGGTCCGCAGGATGTGGTCGCAGATGGCCCCCGGGTCGTCCCGAGCGGTACGGGGAACCCCCGCGGCCGCCGCGTGCAGCCGGGCGTACGCCCGGTCCATGGCGTCACCGGTGCGCCGCAGCAGCCCGTCGGTGTAGAGCAGCACCGTTTCTCCGGAAGCGGGCTCGATCTCCACGCTCGGGGCCTCCCAGCAGGCGAGCATCCCCAGCGGCGCGGAGAGCGAGGTCTCCACGTACTCGGTGCGCCGCTCGCCGATCAGCAGGGGCGGGGTGTGCCCGGCCCCGGCCAGGATGACCTTCCGGGCGGCGGGCTCGCAGTACGCGAAGAGCGCGGTCGCCGAGCGGGCGGGCTCGGTCAGGCGCAGCAGGAGTTCGAGGTCGGACAGGACGGCGACGGGGTCCTCGCCCTCCATGACGGCGTACGCGCGCAGCGAGGCCCGCAGGCGCCCCATCGCGGCGACGGCGCTCGGCCCGGAACCGGTGACGGAGCCGACGGCCAGTCCCATGGCTCCCTCGGGCAGCGGGAGGGCGTCGTACCAGTCGCCGCCGCCGCGCGGTCCGGTGTGGTGCCGGGCGGCGAGCTGGACCCCGGCGATCCGGGGCAGCCGGCTGGGCAGCAGTTCCTCGGCGACCGTGGCCAACCGGGTGCGGGAGCGGTCGACCTCGACCATCCGCGCCAGGTGCTCGGCGGCGTGCCGGACGTAGAGCCCGGCGAGGTCGCGCTGACGCTCGTTGGGCTCGGCCTGTTCGTCGTAGAGCCAGACGGCCGCGCCGAGCCGGCCGGTGGCGTCGGCGGTCAGCGGCAGCGCGTAGCTGGCCGCGTAGCCGAGCCGGGCCGCGACCTCGCGGTGGCGGGGGTCGACGGGGGGCTCGTGCCCACCGGTACCGGGGCCCGCCGGTGCGGTGCCGGGTTCGGGGAGCACCTCGGAGCCGCCGTGGGCGTCGGGGAGTCCGTCGAGGATGCGGCCGTAGGAGGTGGCGCTGCGCGGCACCGTCTCGATGTGGCCGAGGTCCGCGCGTCCCAGGCCGAGGCCGATCGTGGTGGTCGGGCCGAGGCCGTCGGAGGGCTCCAGGACGACCAGGCCGCGACGCGCGCCGACCAGAGTGGCTCCGGCCCGCAGGAACTCCTGCAGGGAGGAGTCGAGATCACTGGCCCGGGCGAGGCGCTCGGTGAGCTCGTGGAGGGTGGTGAGGTCGGAGACCATGCCCGCCAGCCGGTCCTGGATGACGCTGCTCGCGGCAGGCTGTGCGGCCTGGGCGGGGGTCGTGCGTACGGGCGTGGAAGCGGGCGTGGGCGCCGGAGTCTGCGCTGACGCTGTAACTGCTGGATCGATTCCAGCCACTTTCGGCAGATGCGGGGCGCTCATGGCGTCCGCCTTTCCACCTGGTGCGATTCGCCATATAGCATCGCAAACCCCCAGATCGTGCTGCGCCGCCATCGATGGATTTACATCTACACGCACACGAGGAGCGATGTCCAGCATGGCGCCAGCGGGAATCCTGGTGTCCGAGGGACGACAACTCACTGTCCGGCCAGGGGTAAAACTTGGCCGGAAAAAGCGGCAAGCGGACGGTTTTTGCGATCGACTGGGCGGGCGTCGCAGGGGCTTCGGGTACGTAATCGGTAGTGCCCAGGGTCAGTTGACGCCTCCCGGCACCGCCGGGAACCGCCCGGCACGTGCCGTCGTCCTTAGCGGCGGCAGCCGGTCTCGACACCGGTGCGGGTCGCTCTCCGCCCCCGCCGGACGTTTGATGGACCCGTACGAAACTGCACGAACCGTGTGAACCTGCTTCCGGCGGACAGTGACGCGAAACGTGTACGTGTGGTGAAACACCGCTCACGCGGTGTGATGTGGCCCCTCGGCGTTCAACGGAAAGGAACGAGCGCTCATGCGCGAGATCCTCGGAAGGCGTCTCCAGCGGCTCCGCGACCGGTGGAGGACCCCGCGCGCCGCCTCGGCGGCCGCAGTCGCGGGACCCACCCCGCTCGATGCGGCGCTCACGTGCGCCACGCTCCTGCGGTGGCCCGTGCTCCCGGGCGTGGGCCGGGCCGGCGCGGACAGTGCGCGCTGCGCCTGCCCCGACCCCGATTGCGTGGTGCCCGGCGCGCATCCCTTCGACCCCGGTCTGCTCGCCGCCACCACCGACCCCCGAATGGTGGCCTGGTGGTGGGCCAAGCGGCCCAGTGCGCCGCTGTTGATGGCCACCGGCGGCACCGCGCCGTGCGCGGTGAGCCTGCCGGCCGCCGCCGCCGCGCGGGCCGTCGTACGGCTGGACGCGCAGGGCATGCGTCTGGGGCCGATCGTCGCCACGCCGACCCGGTGGGCGCTGTTGGTGGCGCCGTACTCGCTGGAGCGGCTCGGCGAACTCCTCTACGCCAAGGACCACGTGCCCGCCTCGCTGCGTTTCCACGGCGAGGGCGGCTACCTGTTGCTGCCGCCCTCCACTGCTTCGGGCGGTGGGCAGGTCTGTTGGGAACGCGAACCCGCGACGGGGCGGGGCGGCCCGTGGCTGCCGGACGTCGAGGCGGTCGTGGACGCGCTCGTGGAGGCGAGCAGCGGCGCCCCGGGCGGTGGCAGCCGGCTCGCCTACTGATCGGCGACCCGAGAAGGGAACGTGCGGGCGGGTGCCGGGAGATCCCGGTGGCCTCCGCATCACTCGTACGGGTGCCGACAGGGCCGGTTTCCAAGGGAATTGGGCGCGGGGATCTCCGGGGCCCTTTCCGGCGTCGCTATCTTCGGCGAATGAATCTCCGCCTGATCGGTATCGGCGCCGGTGTGCTGGTCATCTTGTCGCTTCCCCTCGCCGGGGCGATCGCCGGGCCGGATTTCGCCGGTCAGGATGACGGAAAAGGCGGGGGGTTGCTCTCCTCGCTCGGCCTTTCCGCTCCTTCCCGCACGCCGGAGGCGACCCGTGTCGCGGATGCGGCGCGGTCGGTCGAGCGCGAGGCCCTCCCGTCGCGGCCCGGTCCGGACGTGCGGCCCCCCACGGACACCCGGTGCGGTCCGGAACTCTCCTCCCCGCACGGGGTGGAGGCGCAGACCTGTGTCCTGGAGAGCGGTGGTCGGACCTGGGGGCGCAGCTACTACCGCAACACCAGCGGGCGGACCCTGGACGCCGTGCTGACCGTCATGGGGCCCGAGGGGCGCACGGTGCGGATCCGTTGTGTCGTCGGCGCGGGGGACGAACCGGGTTTGTGCGAGACGCCGCAGGAGGAGTCCGCCGGAAAGCCGATCGACTACTCGGCCGTAGCGGAATTTGCAGTTCCGGATGCGGAAGGTCAGCTGCTCCTGCGGTCCGGGAGCAACTCACCGGAGCCGGGCGACGGTTGACCGTAGCCTGAAATGGAAGGGCCCGGTCGCTGGCGACGGGGGATGCACCAGCGACCGGGCTACAAGAACGGTAACAAGAGATCGCCTGTTCGCAAATTCGATCTCTGATATTCGGACACCGATTTGCAGGCGATTAGAGGGAGTTGCGGTCGCCACGACGGCGCCCGCGGGCTCCGGGACGTCAGCTGAGCGTCACCTGGCGGTTCGTGAGGCCACCGCGTGCGCGGCGCTCCTCGGCGGTGAGCGGGGCGTCCGCGGACAGGGCTGCGGCGAGCCGCTCCGCGAACTCGGCCGCCGGCTTCTCCACGTCGTCGGCGGAGACCCCGGTGGGCAGGTCCCAGACGGGGACGACGAGGCCGTGCGCCCGGAAGGAGCCCACGAGTTTGGTGCCCTCACCGAGCGAGGAGGTGCCGGCGGCGTGCAGTCGCGCCAGCGCGTCGAGCAGCTTCTCCTCGGGGTGCGGCATGACCCAGCGCAGGTGGTTCTTGTCCGGCGTCTCGCACCAGTAGGCCGCGTCGACGCCCTCCAGCTTCACCGTCGGGATGGCGGCCGCGTTGGCGCGTTCCAGCGAGGCGGCGATCTCCGGGGAGGAGGTCTGGGCGCTCTCCGACTCCGGAATCCAGAATTCGAAGCCGCTGTGCACAACCGGCTCGAAAGCGCCGTCCAGGTCCAGCAGGTCCTGCAGTCGGGTGCCCTCGGCCGGAACTCGACGGGCCGGAACCGGCGTTCCCGGGTCCGCCACGAGCGCGCGCTCCAGGGTGTCGGCCATGTCGCGGGCCAGGTCACCGGTGGTCGAGTCGTTCTGCAGGCCGAGCAGGACGGAGCCGTCCTCGCGGCGCAGGGCCGGCCAGGCCATGGGCAGTACGGTCACCAGCGTGACGGACGGGACGCCCTCGGGCAGTCCGCCCTTGAGGGTCAGCGGGATGGTGGCCGCGGGCACGAGCTCGCGCAGCGCCACCCAGTCGCATTCGCCCGGCAGCCCCTCGAAGGGACGCTGCACGTGCTCGGTGACGGCGTGCGCGGCGGCCGCGCCGTGGCAGGCCTTGTACCGGCGACCGGATCCGCAGGGACAGGGCTCGCGCGCGCCCACCACCGGGATCTCCCCGTTGTTGAGCTGCGGCTTCGCGGTCTTGGCTGCGGGGCGCTTCTTGGCCATCGTGGGTGTCTCCCGGTTGCGGCGGTACGGCGGTCTCTCTGGTCGCGAGCCTAGCCGTTCGTACCGCCGGAACCGGTGGGGTGCGGCCGGGAGCACGGTCGGCGTGCGCTCCCGGACGGCCGCCCGCGCGGATGACCGGTACTGCGGGGAACCGTGCGGATCGTGCGCGGGACGCGGGACGGTGCGGATGGTCGGTGGGGACGCTCCCGCCGGCGGGTTCCCCGTCACGGATCCAGATCGTCGAAGGCCGATGCGAAGCCGATCGCCGGGGCGGTGACGCGCGTAGCGAAATCGTCGTGCCGAGCCCCTCGGGCAACGATGACCCACACGGTGACCTCGCCCGCGACCCCGTCCCGGACGCCCCAGTCCTGGGCCAGGGCGCTGATGATGTTCAGCCCGCGCCCGCCCCGGGCGGTGACCGAGGGGGTGGCCGGAACCGGGCGGGTGGGACCGCCGCCGTCCGTGACCTCGACCGTCAGGCGTCCCGCCTTGTCGACGCGCCACGCGGCACGTATCTCCCCGTCGCCGATCTCCCGCGAGCCCAGGGGCCGGCCGTGTCGGCAGGCATTGCTGAGCAGTTCGGAAAGGATCAGTACGGCATCGTCCACGACCGATTCGGACAGGCCGCTGATGCGAAGTTGTTCGCGCATGCGCTGTCTTGCCTTGCCCACGCCCGCCGGACCATGGGACACGTCCATGCACGAAGACGTGGGCACTTCTTGTGCCATCACCAACGCCACCCCCGGTACCTCCTTAGCCCCACGCCATGATCTGGATGCCCCAATGGCCTGGACCGGAAACCGCCACGACCGGGTCCTCCGACGCATTCATGACCACCGAACGCGGAGCGGATGCGCCGGAGCACACCCCGTCACCGGCGGGACGCCCGTGACGGGTGCGCACATGGGTACGTCAGCGCCCCAGTTGTGACAGAACCTGACGGGGTCTGTTCGTGATGATCGCTTCCACGCCCAGATCGGCGCACAGCTGCACGTCTTCGGGCTCGTTCACGGTCCATACGTGTACGGAGTGCCCGGCGGTCTGGAGCTTGCGGATGAACCCCGGGTGGCTGCGCACGATCCGCATGCCGGGTCCGGCGATCCGGACCCCGGCGGGCAGTCGGCCGTCCCGCATCCGGGGCGAGATGAACTGCATCAGGTACACGGTCGGGATCGTCGGGGCGGCGGACCGCACCCGGTGCAGGGAGCGGGCGGAGAAGCTCATGACCCGGACCGGGTGGGGGCCGTCGGCGGGCGGGGCGTCCAGGCCGAAGCGCTTGAGCAGGAAGAGGAGGCGCTCCTCCACCTGTCCGGCCCAGCGGGTGGGGTGCTTCGTCTCGATCGCCAGCTGGACCGGCCGGCCGGCGTCGGACACCAGCTCCAGCAGCCTTTCCAGGGTGAGGACGGAGGTGCGCTCGGGATCGGCGTCCCAGTCGGGGGACTCCTCGCGGTCCTTCCAGGAGCCGAAGTCGAGGGCGGTGAGGTCGGCCAGCTCCAGGGCCGAGACGGCGCCGCGACCGTTCGACGTACGGTTCACCCGGCGGTCGTGGACCAGGACCAGATGGCCGTCGGCGGTCAGCCGGATGTCGCATTCGAGGGCGTCGGCGCCGTCCTCGATGGCCTTCCGGTAGGCGGCCAGGGTGTGCTCGGGGGCATCCTCCGAGGCGCCGCGGTGGGCGACGACCTGGATGGGGCGCGGCGTTGCGTGGGTCACCCGGTCATGGTGCCATCGTGGCGCACCCGCGCGTCGGGGCGAGTCCTGGGGATGCGCCCGAAATGTCGGGGATAAAGGATGGGGGCAGACGCACAGGTCCGGCTTACAGTGCTCTGACGGGTCATGGGAAAGGCTTCACCCTGGAACTTGTGCGGTGCGTCGAACGTTTAGTCGGACCGGAGTCGGGTCGATATCGCCAGATATTTCCAGCAGCTGTGCCAGCCGTATAAGCCGTGTGTGACGAGGAGAGAGCGCTGTGAGCACCGAGAACGAGGGCACCGCGGCCCCGACGCCCCCCGCGGCCCCGTCCGCACCTCCCGTGCCGGTGGCCGCTTCCACACCCGACGCGGCTCCGGCCGACGGGGTCCCCGGGACCCCGGCCGCGCCGGATCCGGGCCCGGGCGTCGAGCGGACCCAGCAGCTTCCGCCGACCGTGCCCGCGGCGCCGCCGCATGCCCCGGACCACGCGCCGGCCACGCCGCCCGCTCCCGTGGACCCGGCCGCGCCCGCCCAGGGCTACGCCCAGGCGCCGCCCTACGGGCAGCCCGCCCCCACGGCCGCGTACGGCGCCGAGGGCTGGCCGCCTCCCCCGCCCGCGGTTCCCGCGTACGGGGCCGGAGGTCACGGCGGCGGTGGTTGGGGCGCGCCGCTCGGCACCGACGGCACCCCTCCCCCCAAGCCCAAGGGCAAGGGCGGCCTGATCGCGGGCGTGCTCGTCGCGGCCCTGCTCGCCGGCGGCGTCGGCGGCGGCATCGGGTACTGGGCGGCGGAGCGGAACGAAAGCGGCTCCGGTTCGACGACGATCAGCGCGAGCACCCCCAAGGACCTCAAGCGGGACTCCGGCTCGATCGCCGGCCTCGCGGCCGCGTCGCTGCCCAGCGTCGTCACCATCGAGGCCTCGTCCTCGTCCTCGGCGGGGGACGGTGAGGGCGGCACCGGCACCGGCTTCGTCTACGACCAGCAGGGCCACATCCTCACGAACAACCACGTGGTCGCCTCCGCCGCGAACGGCGGCAAGGTCTCCGCGATCTTCTCCGACGGCAAGAAGTACGAGGCCGAGGTGATCGGCCGGGCACAGGGCTACGACGTCGCCGTCCTCAAGCTGAAGAACCCGCCCGCCGGCCTCAAGCCGCTGGCGCTGGGGGACTCCGACAAGGTGGCCGTCGGCGATTCGACCATCGCGATCGGCGCACCGTTCGGCCTGTCGAACACGGTCACCACCGGCATCGTCAGCGCCAAGAACCGTCCGGTGGCCTCCGGTGACGGTTCCGGCAGCAAGAACTCGTACATGAGCGCCCTGCAGACGGACGCCTCGATCAACCCCGGCAACTCCGGCGGTCCGCTGCTCGACGGCCGAGGCGCCGTGATCGGCATCAACTCGGCGATCCAGTCCGCGGGCAACGGCGGCTTCGGCGGCGGCCAGGCCGGTTCGATCGGCCTCGGCTTCGCCATCCCGATCAACCAGGCCAAGAACGTCGCCGAGTCGCTCATCAAGACGGGCAAGCCGGTCTACCCGGTGATCTCGGTCTCCGTCGACCTCCAGGCCAAGGCCGACGGTGCGAAGGTCTCCGAGCAGGGCGCCCCCGCCAACGAGCTGGTCGACCCGAACGGCCCGGCCGGCAAGGCGGGCCTCAAGCCCGGCGACCTCATCACCGAGTTCGGCGGCAAGCCGGTCGACAGCGGACCGACCCTGATCAGCATGATCTGGACGTACAAGCCCGGCGACACCGTGAAGCTCACCTACCAGCGCGACGGCAAGCCGACCACGGTCGACATCACCCTCGGCTCGCGCGTCGGCGACAAGTAGCGGGCGGATCGCGCCGGTGGACCTCCGGTCGACGGGGCGATGAAACAGGCTTGATGGCAGGGGCCGTGGGCGGGATTCCGCTTACGGCCCCTCCCAACATCCGCTTATGCTTCGGTCGTGTTCGATTCACGGCACATACGGACATTCCATGAAGTGGTCGCCGCCGGGTCCTACTCGGCGGCTGCGCGCGTCCTCGGGTACACCCAGCCGGCGATCACCCAGCAGATGAAGGCGCTCGAACGCGCCGTGGGCACACCGCTGTTCACCCGGGTCGGCCGGAAGATGAAACTCACCGAGGCCGGTGAGTCCCTGGCCCGCCACGCCGAGTCCATCCTGGGCAGCCTCTCGGCCGCCGAGGCCCAGCTGAAGGCCTACACCCGCCTGCGCACCGGCCGCGTACGCGTCTGCGGATTCCCCAGCGCCAACGCCACCCTCGTCCCGGAAGCCCTCAGCCAACTCGCCAAGGACCACCCCGGCGTACAGGTCGAACTGCTCGAAGGGGAACCGCCCGAGTCGCTGCGCCGGCTCCAGCGCGGAGAGTGCGACATCACGCTGGCCTTCACCTATCCGGGCCTGCACGAGGAGATCCCCGAGGACGTCGCCGAGGTCAGGCTGCTGGAGGACCAGCTGACGGTCCTGCTTCCGACCGGGCACCCGCTGGCCCGCCGCCGGGCCGTCCACCTCGGCGACCTCGCCGAGGAGCGCTGGATCGCCGGTTGCCCGCGCTGCCAGGCGAACCTGCTGCACGAATGCGCGGAGCTGGGGTTCGTGCCCGACATCCGGTTCGCGACCGATGACAACCTCGTGGTCCAGAGCCTCGTCGCACAGGGCCTGGGCGTGGCCATGATGCCCGCGCTGGTGCTGCCGTCGCTCTCGCTCAACCGCGTCTGCGGGCGCGTGCTCCAGCCTGCGGCCCGCCGACACATCGCCGCGTACGTGTACCGCGACCACCTGAGGATCCCGGCGACGGCCGTGGTGCTGGACGCCCTGAAGCAGGCGGCGTCGAACCGCGTCGGTTGCTGACCCGGCGGAACCGACCCTGCCCAACCCATAAGCGGAGCTTGGGTTTTCAGGGCGGAACTGGCGTTGGACGTGATGGACGGCCGGGCGGACGCTGCTCGTATGACCACCACCACGCCGGCCCGAACGACAGCGAGGATGGCCGCCCTCGTCAGTGAGATACGCAAGGTCGTGGACCGGGGCCTGGCCCCCGACCTGACCGCCTACCTGGTCGGAGAACGGCTCGCCCCGCACCTGGGCACCCCCGACCTGCTCACCGAGGGGCAGCGCGAGGGCCACCCCGACCGGTACCGGCAGCACATCCTGCACACCGAACCGGACGGCAGCTTCTCGGTGGTCGCCCTGGTGTGGCTGCCCGGCCAGGAGACCTCGATCCACGACCACGTCTCCTGGTGCGTCGCCGGGGTCCACGAGGGCGCGGAGAGCGAGATCCGCTACCGGCTCGCCCCGGCGGCGTCCCCGACGGAGCCCGCACGCCTGGTGGCGACCGAGCAGGTGGTCAACGGCCAGGGCGATGTGTGCGGCTTCGCCCCGCCCGGCGACATCCACAAGGTGCGCAACTCCTGTCGTACGACGGCGATCTCCCTTCACGTCTACGGCGCCGACGTGGCCCGCCTGGGCAGCAGCGTCCGCCGCGTCTACCCGGAGCCGGTGGACTGATGGCACTGCTGAACCGCACCCCGCACCGGCCGGAGCGGGTGCGACTGCTCGGTGTTTCACGTGAAACACCGAGCTCCTGGCCGGGGTTGATCCTGGCCGCGTCCGGCGCCCTGGTGGCCTGGGTCGCGCACCTGCTGGTCCCGGCGGTGCCGATGCTCACCGCCGCCGTCGTCCTCGGTATCGCCGTCGCCCACCTTCCCCGTCTGCGGACCGTCGTCCGGGGCCCCGCCCGCCCCGGCCTGTCCCTGGCGGGCCGGCGGCTGATGCGGATCGGCATCGTCCTGCTTGGCCTGGGCCTGGGCCTCGACCAGGTGGTCAGGCTGGGCTGGGCGACCGTGCTGATGGTGACCGGCGTCGTCGCGGCCACCTTCTTCGGCACGCTCTGGCTGGGCCGTCGCCTCGGACTACCCGGCGATCAGCCCCTGTTGATCGCCACCGGCTACTCGATCTGCGGCGCCTCGGCGATCGGTGCGGTGAGCCAGGTCTCCGGCAGCGACGAGGAGGACGTCGCCTCCTCGGTGGCCCTCGTCACCCTCTGCGGAACCCTCGCCATCGCCGTTCTCCCGCTGCTTCAGGGCCCGTTGGGACTCTCCGACCCGGCTTTCGGGCGCTGGGTGGGCGCCAGCGTCCACGACGTCGGGCAGGTCGTGGCGACCGCGCAGACGGCGAGCCCCGGCGCGCTCGGCGAGGCCGTTCTGGTCAAGCTGATGCGGGTGGCCCTGCTGGCCCCGCTGGTGGCCGCCGTGGCGCTCTCCCTACGGGCCCGCCGACACGGGGTACGCACGCCCTCGGGACGCAAGCCCGCCCCGGTACCGCTGTTCGTGGCCGGGTTCCTGGCCGCAGCCGCGGTGCGCGCCACGGGCCTGCTGCCCGACGTGGCCCTGGAGTGGGCGCACACGGCCCAGGAGGCGCTCCTGGCCGCCGCGCTGTTCGGCCTCGGAAGCGCCGTGCACCTGCCGACACTGGCCAGGACGGGCGGGCGCGCGGCGGTGCTGGGGCTGGGGGCGTGGGTGATGGTGGCGGGGGTCTCGTACGTGGGGGTCCTGCTCACCGTATGAGGCCGCGGAACAAGTGGAGTTGGCCATTTCGTGGCCGGAACCGACCGAACGTTCAGACTGCCCGCTGACTTCTCACGGCCCCCGTGCGACTCTGCCCCGGCCATCGCACGGCAGCACAGCCGATCGGCACGACAGATCACCCGACAGATCCCGCACCGACAGACCGCACCGACAGATCCGCACAGACAGAGCTCTTCACCCCCACCCTGCCCGGGCCGCACCGGTCCGGGCACGGCAGAAGGAGTCCTGCGTGAATCGTCATCGCACAGCGGCGTCCGTCCTCCTCGCCGCGGGCACCCTGCTCGCGGGAGCCCTGACGGCGGCCACCCCCTCGGCCGCCGCGGAACCGTCGCCCACCTCGTTCCGGCAGCAGCACAGCCAGGGGTTCTGGACCGCGGAACGGATGCGGCAGGCCGTCCCGCTCGACGTCACCGCCGCTCCCGGCTCCGTCCGGACGACGCCCTCGACCTCCGGCCGGCCCACCCTCGTGGCACCGACGACAGCCTCCGCCCCGACGGCCGCCTCGACCTCCGTCACCGCAGCTCCCGCGGCGTTCCCGCAGCCGGGCGGTCCCTGGACGGGTGGCGGGGCGGTCGTGAAGACCTCCGGGCGGGTCTTCTTCACCATGGGCGGCCGGACCGCGTCCTGCTCCGGCGACTCGATCACCAGCGCCAACGGCAGCACGGTCATCACCGCCGGCCACTGCGTGAAGTACCAGGGCGCCTGGCACACCAACTGGGTCTTCGTCCCCGCCTACGACAACGGCAACGCGCCCTACGGCCAGTGGTCCGCGACCAAGACCTTCGCCACGGACCAGTGGGCGGCGAGCGAGGACATGAACATGGACGTCGGTCTGGCCGTCGTCGCCCCGCTGAACGGCCAGAAGCTCAGCCAGGTCGTCGGAGCCCAGGGCATCCTCTTCAACGGTGGCTACAACAAGAAGATGTACTCCTTCGGCTTCCCCGCGGCCGCGCCCTACGACGGCTCCAAGCTCGTCCACTGCAGCGGGAACAGCAACAAGGACTTCCTGCTCACCAAGGACCACGGCCTGGGCTGCAACATGACCGGCGGCTCCAGCGGAGGCCCCTGGTTCCAGGACTTCAACGAGGCGACCGGCCTCGGCACCCAGGTGTCGGTGAACAGCTTCGGCTACGTCTTCTTCCCGAACCGCATGTTCGGCCCCTACTTCGGCAACGAGGTCAAGGCCGCCTACGACAAGGCCCAGACGGCCTGACCCGACCGGCTCCCCACCCCGCCCGGAACACCCACCCCACCCACCCCCACATCCCGGTACTCTGTACCGGCCAGGTGGGTTGCCCGAGCGGCCTAAGGGAACGGTCTTGAAAACCGTCGTGGCAGCGATGTCACCGTGGGTTCAAATCCCACACCCACCGCATGTGAACGACCCCCGACCGGGGCTCCTGGTCGGGGGTCGTTCCTTTTGACGTGATCGAAGGTCGTGGCCGGGACCCACACCGGCCTTCGGATCGCGCTGCGTGCCGATCAGCTCCTCGGCGCCACCGAGAAGGGCGCGCGGGGGCGGACCGGGTGCCCGTTCGGAGGCCGTTCCGGTGAACGGTCGGGTGGGGTGCGCGCCGAGGTCGGCTGGATGGTGGCCCGGTCACCGGGTCGGGTCAACGCGTGCGCGGAGTTCTTCGGGTTGCCGGGCGGGCTCGGGCATGCGGTGCCCAAGGGGCGAAGGAGACGGGCTAGCGCTCGTAGTCCTGGGCGAGGTCGGTCCAGGGCAGGGCGAGGAGGGCAGGGTCGGCCGTGTTCCCGGAGGGGATCACGGGCTCGTCCTGCAGCCAGACCACGGTGAGCGCCGAGTAGAAGGAGACGCCGCTGTGGGCCGGATCGACGGGGGCCGAGGTGAGCAGGGCGACGACGGCGACCGGGGGCAGGGTCTCGACCGGTCCGAAGGAGCCCGCAGGGACGCCCGGGAGGTCCCGGCGGGGCGGAACGACGTGGACCGGGTGGTCGGGGAAGGCGAGCGTGGCCTGGTGGAGCAGGGCGCTGAGCTTCATGTCGTTCAGGCGGGAGAACGGGTAGCCCTCCAGCATGTCGCCGTACGTCGACGTGAGGCGTATGTCGGCGATCGCGACCGTTCGCCCGGACGTGAGGTGGAGGTGGGTGAGGGACACGGGCGACGTCCTCGTGCTGGTGGCGGTGGGTCGGGCGGGTGGTGCGTCAGCGGTCGCGGGGAGGCCGAAGCCGGCCATCTCCTTCTCTTCGTAGGAGAGGAATCCCAGGTCGCGGTAGAACGCGTGGCTGACCTTGCCCTCGGGGGATGACGCGTGGTCGGTGGAGAGGAGGAAGAAGCGGCAGTGCCGGTACCGCTCCTTCAGTGCTTCGAGCAGCGCGCGGCCTATGCCCTTGCGGTGGTGGGCGGGGTCGACGAGCAGGTCCTGGACGTAGCAGACGTGTTCGTCGTCGGAGATCGTCCGGGTCAGGCCCATGAGGCGTCCCGACTCGTCCCGGGCCGTCAGGACGAGGTGCGAGTTGGCCACGCCGCGGCACAGACGCTCCGGGTCCGAGGTGTAGCCCACCCACTCGACCGAGCCGTAGAGGGCGAGCAACTCCTCTGCCTCGAAAGAGGTTTCCTGTTTGATGATCATGCGATTCCCCTGTCCTGTCGGGCATCCGGCGCCGGTCGTTCCATGATCTTGTCAGACTCGGATTGGCACCTTTGGGCCTTTCGAGTGGTGTTTGTCGGAAGATCGGCGCGCGGTGTGGGGGCCGTCCGGTTGCGACCACATCATGACGAATGTATTCAGATCCGCCCGTCGGAACATCGCGAAATGAGGCGCTCGTCATGAACAACCGCAGCACCGTCACGTCGATCTGGACCACCGTCCTCGCCGCTCTGGTGGCGTTCCTCGGCCTCCTCGGCCTCGCCTCGAAGACGGCCCCCGTGGCCGCCGCCGCGGTTGCCGCCGCTCCCGCGGCCCCCGCCGTGCGCCGGCCGGCGGTGGTGGCGCGGCGGACGTGGCGGGCGATGATGCGGGGAGGTTCGCTCCCGCCGACCATCAAGCAGCGGATCCGGGCCGAGGCCCACGGCAAGACCCCGTCCGTCCGCCGCTCCACCACTGCTGCCGCACTCGCCGGGAACGCCGGTACCGCTGTCGAAACCGAGCCGGCCGCGACGGTGCCCTCCGGTCCGGTCGCCGTGACGCCGCGTCGCGCCGCGGGTCGGGGCCGGCTGGGGCTGGCGGCGTAGGAAAGTCCGTTGGTCGCAGTCAGCTCGGGAACGGTCCCGGGCGTGGGAGCGGATGCGTGAGAGCGGCCGTGGGAGCAGGCGCCGCGGAAAAGGCTCACCGAAGTGGCACGAACGATGGACGTGGTACCGGAACCGGACGACCGATGGTCGTAGGGCCGGAAGCGGCAGGGCTTGAAGTGGTGGGACCCGCAGCAGTGGGATGTGAAGTCGTGGGACCCGAGCGAGTGGGGCCCGAACCAGGGGCCCGGAGTGCCGGGACCCGAAGCGGTACGGCCTGGAGCAGCGGATCCGGAACCAGAGGAACCGTACGCGGCAGGTGCACGAGCAGGACTTTCAGCAGTAGGGACGCTGTCAGGCGGATGGCCGCCGGCGGGGCCGCACGTCGTGGCCCGGAACCGGCAGGTGTGGCCGACGTGACGGCGTGCAGGGCGAAGCACACGGACTACGCGGGCAGCACGACGTACGCGGCACGACGCACGCAGGACGACGTGCGCGCGCGGCGAAGTGCGCAAGGCGGAGTTCGTTGTCGGACGTGCGTGATCAGGCGTGCGCGATCAGACGCGCGTGATCAGACGTGCGTGATCAGGCGTGCGTGAGGTGACGTGGGTGAGGCGTAGGCCGTAGGGCGAAGGGTGATGAAGGCGGACGGACTTGTGAACGGCGAAGCGCGAAGGTGCGCGGCCAGGACGCGAGGTTCAGGGGCGTAAGCCGTGGCGAGGCAGGTCGTGGCGACACGAGGTGCGGCACCGTACGGCGTGGGAACGCGGGGCGCTTGAGCCCGGTCGAGGTGGCCGTGGATCGCGTCGCGAAGTGCCCCGGTGGTGGGGCACGGGTGGTTCGCTCCGGCGGGCGCCGGGGGCGCGCAGGGGGCGTGAAGCTTGGTATCGCAGGGCCGCATGCCCGGGAGACGGTGGGTTTCCCGGATGAAGCGGTCCTCTTCGGCATGTCCGGGGTGGGTGGGTTTGGCGTAACGCTTCGCCTGGTGCGCGGCACGGGTTTCGCCGGGGTTCGAGCCGCTGAGCTGGGGCGTCGGCGGAGTGCATGGGGTTTATCCGGTGTTGCTCATGCTTGCGGGGGAATCGGGGGCTGCGGGGTGGTTCGCCGGGGATTCGGTGGGCAACTCTGGTCTCGCGACGTCGTCAGCACACGGAACGAACGGGGCGGTCGGCCAACTTCCCCGTAGTACACCCGACTTCGGTTTCTGGAGGATTCAGACATGGCAAGCATCCGTACCGCCCGCGTCATCGCCGCCGTCGCCGCTCTGCCCCTCGCCGTCGCCCTCTGCGGCGGGGTGGCCTCGGCCGACAACGGCTCCTTCGCGAACGACGGATCGAATGCGAGCGTCGCGAGCATCGTCGGCAGCGGTGTGGGCGGCAACAACAACGGCAACTCCTCCACCTCGCAGCAGGTGGCCACCGGCTCCGGTGCGTCGAACCAGAACAACACCGCACAGGTCAACGGTTCGGCCTTCACGGCGATCCACCAGGCCAACTCGACCATCGCGGTGAACTTCTTCCCCTGGTGACAGCGGTCCCCCCGGCCGCGCGAGCGGTGGTGAACCTCTGAGGGCGCCCGTACCACCGGACCGGCTGGGGTCCGGTGGTACGGGCGCTCCCGCACGTCCGGCGCCGGCGTCCCTCGGCTCCCGACCTTGACATCGGCATTGAATCTGACGGACAGTCAGGTTCACTCTTCTGATGTCCCGCCGGGAGGCCCGCGCCGTGCACCTCGCCCCGACCGAAGGTCAGTTGCGACTGCGCGCCGAGCTGCGCGCGTACTTCCGGAACCTGCTGCCGGACGGGGTGCCCGAGGACCCCGCCGCACAGCGCGCGGTCCTGCGCCGGATCGGCGCCGACGGACTGCTCGGCCTCGGCTGGCCCGTGGAGTACGGGGGCCAAGGGCGCGGGGCCGACGAGCAGTTCGTGTTCTTCGACGAGGCCTACCGGGCCGGCGCTCCCGTTTCCATGGTCACGCTCAACACCGTCGGCCCCACGCTCATGAAGTACGGGACCGAGCAGCAGAAGGACTACTTCCTGCCCCGGATCCTCAAGGGCGAGATCGTCTTCGCCATCGGCTATTCGGAGCCCGAGGCGGGTACCGACCTCGCCTCGCTGCGTACCCGGGCCGTCCGGGAGGACGACGCGTGGGTGATCGACGGCCAGAAGATCTTCACGTCCAACGCCCAGAACGCGGACTGGATCTGGCTCGCCTGCCGCACCGACCCCGAGGCCCCGAAGCACAAGGGCATATCGATCGTCCTGGTACCGACGGACAGCCCGGGCTTCGCCTGGACTCCGATCGACACGGTCGGCGGTCTCACCACCACGGCCACCTACTACGACTCCGTGCGCGTGCCGGCCGGTCACCTCGTCGGACCCGAGCACGGCGGCTGGGGCCTGATCACCAACCAGCTGAACCACGAACGCGTCGCCCTGGCCGCCATCGGCATGCAGGCCGAGGACTTCTACGGGGCGGCGCTGCGCCATGCCCGTACCCCCGACCCGGTCACCGGTGAGCGTCCGGCCGACCGGCCCTGGGTGCGGTCCCGGCTGGCCGAGGCGCACGCCCGGCTGGCCGCCGTACGCCTCCTCAACTGGCGCCTCGTCCAGGACGTGGGCGCGGGCTCGCTCGCCCCCGGCGACGCCAGCGGGGTGAAGTTCCTCGGCACGGAGTCCACGGTCGAGGTGTACCGGATGTGCCAGGAGGTGGTCGGCGAGGAGGCACTGGTCAGGGGGCCCGATGCCTTTGCCGCGGGCGAGCTGGAGCGGATGAACCGGGCCGCGCAGATCAACACCTTCGGCGGCGGGGTCAGCGAGGTCCAGCGGGAGATCGTCGCGATGATGCGGCTCGGCATGAAGGGGAGGAAGCGATGACCGGGGCACAGGGCGCCGAGGAGGCGGACCCGTTCCACGAGCGGCTGAAGGCCTTCGAGGGGCGGCCGGCCGCCACCGCGGGGCGCGCCAAGGACGCGGTCAACGAGCCGATGATCCGGCATTGGTGCGAGGCGATGGGCGACACGAACCCGTCCTACGCGGGACCCGGGGCCATCGCACCGCCCACCATGCTCCAGGCGTGGACGATGGGCGGACTGTCCGGCCACACCGACCGGTCCTCCGCACACGACGAGCTGTTCGGCCTCCTCGACGCCGCGGGCTGCACCTCCGTGGTCGCCACCGACTGCGAGCAGGAGTACCTGAGGCCGCTGCGCCCGGGGGACACGGTGACCTTCGACGCGGTGATCGAGTCGGTCTCGGCGCGCAAGACGACCAAGCTGGGCAGCGGGTACTTCGTGACGACCCGGATGAACGTCCACGCGGACGGTGAGCTCGCCGGAACGCACCGCTTCCGCATCCTCAAGTACGCCCCGGCCGCCAGGCCCACCCCCGCCGCCGAGCCCACCCCCGCCGTCTCCTCGAACGCCTCCGCGGCTCCTCACGCCTCCGCGGCTCCTCACGCCTCCGCGACCCCGAGCGACTCCGCCGCCCCGGTCGCAGCAGCGGTCGCAGACCGGGGACCCGCAGACCGGAAGCCCACCGGCCGCGAGCCCGCCGCCCGTCGCCCCCGCCCGGTGATCAACCGTGACAACCGAGGCTTCTGGGACGGAATCGCACGGCAGCGGCTGCTCATCCAACGCTGCACCGGCTGCGCCACCCTCCGCTTCCCCTGGCTGCCCGGCTGCAACGCCTGCGCCGGCACGGAGTGGGACACCGTCGAGGCCTCCGGCGCCGGCACGGTCTTCTCGTACGTCGTGATGCACCATCCCCCGTTCCCGGCCTTCGATCCCCCCTACGCGGTCGCGCTCGTCGAACTCGCCGAAGGCGTACGGATGGTCAGCAACATCACCGGCGTCCCGCACGACAAGGTGCGCATCGGGATGCCCGTCCGGTTGGAGTTCCTACGGGTCGACGAGGAACTGGAACTGCCCGTCTTCCGTGGGAGCGAGGGCTGATGGACTTCCACCCCACCGAGGAACAGGCCGCCGCGGCCGGGCTCGCCGCCACGATCTTCGGGGACCTCGCCACACACGAGCGCCTCGCCGCCGCGGGCACCGGCAGCGACGCCGAGCTGTGGAAGGCCCTCACCGCCGCCGGGCTCACCGCCGCGGTCGAGGACATCGGCCTGCTCGGCCTCGTCCTGCTCCTGGAGGAGCAGGGCCGCACCACCGCCCAGGTGCCGTACGCCGCGACCTGCGCGTACGGGATCCTGCCCCTGACGCGGCACGGCAGTGACGCGCAGCGCGCCCGCCTGCTGCCCGCCCTCGGCACGGGCGAGGCCGTGGTCTGCGGGGCCTTCCCCGCCCGGGGCCGGATCACGACCTCGCCGGACGGTCGGCTCACCGGCACCGCGCCGTTCGTGCCCTGGCTGCGGGACGCCACGCACGTCCTGGTCCCGGACGTGGACCGTGCCCTGTGGCTCGTACGGACCGACGCGCCCGGAGTGCGGACCACGCCCGTGGAGACCACCGCGCCCTGGGCTGCCGGACGGCTGGACCTGACCGGTGTCGACGGGGAGCGCCTCGGTGACGGCCCCGGGGCGTACGAGGACACGCTCGCCGTTGCCCGTACCGCCTTCGCCGGGCTGCAGGCGGGCGTCTGCGCCGGCTCGCTGGCCCGGGCCGTGGAGTACACCTCCACCCGCGAGCAGTTCGGCCGGCCGCTGTCCACGAACCAGGGCGTCATGCTGCGTGCCGCCGACGCGTACATGGACACGGAGGCGATCCGGGTCACCGCGTACGAGGCGGCCTGGCGGATCGACGCGGGGCTGACGGCGGACACCCACGCCCTGACGGCCGGCTGGTGGGCCTCGGAGGCCGGCAAGCGGGTCGTGCACGCCGGCCAGCACCTGCACGGCGGCATGGGCGCGGACCTGGACCACCCGGTGCACCGGCACTTCCTGTGGGGGCGCCAGCTGGACGCGTACCTGGGGTGCGGCAGCGAGTTGCTGGCCGAGCTGGGCACGCTCCTGTCCGAAGACGGCGCGGCGACCGCCGCGACCCCGGCCACCGAAGGGGACTTCGCATGAACGCCGGCGACACACCGCTGAAGGTCGGCGACACGCTGCCGCCCCTGGAGATACCGGTGACCCGCACGTTGATCGTCGCGGGCGCCATCGCCTCCCGCGACTACCAGGACGTGCACCACGACGCCGTACTGGCCCGGGAGAAGGGCTCCCCCGACATCTTCATGAACATCCTGACCACCAACGGCCTCGTCGGCCGGTACGTGACCGACCGGCTGGGCCCGCAGACCGTCCTGCGCAAGGTCGCCATCCGGCTGGGAGCCCCCAACCACCCGGGCGACACCATGACCCTCACCGGGACGGTGACCGCCCTCGACGGTGCCACCGCCGAGATCGGGATCGTCGGCGCCAACGGCCTCGGCCGACACGTCACCGGCACGGTCACCGTGTCCATGCGCCCGGGGGGCGCCGCATGAGCGTCCGCACCCGCGACGACCTCGGCGGCCGGGCCGCCATCGCCGGCATCGGCGCGACGGAGTTCTCCAAGGACTCGGGCCGCAGCGAGCTCAAGCTCGCCGTCGAGGCCGTGCACGCGGCCCTCGACGACGCCGGGCTGACCCCCGCCGACGTGGACGGCATGGTCACCTTCACGATGGACACCAGCCCCGAGATCACCGTCGCCCAGGCGGCCGGCATCGGGGACCTGTCCTTCTTCTCCCGGATCCACTACGGCGGCGGCGCGGCCTGCGCGACCGTCCAGCAGGCCGCTCTGGCCGTCGCCACCGGGGTGGCGGAGGTGGTCGTCTGTTACCGGGCCTTCAACGAGCGTTCGGGCCGGCGCTTCGGCTCCGGTGTCCAGCAGCGGGAAGCCTCGGCGGAGGGGGCGGCCCTCGGCTGGTCCCTGCCCTGGGGCCTGCTCACCCCGGCCTCCTGGGTGGCGATGGCCGCCCAGCGCTACCTGCACGCGTACGACCTCACCCCCGAGGCGTTCGGCCACGTCGCCGTCACCGACCGGCGGCACGCCGCCAACAACCCCGCCGCCTACTTCCACGGCAAGCCCATCACCCTCGCCGACCATGCGGCCTCGCGGTGGATCGTGGAGCCGCTTCGATTGCTGGACTGCTGCCAGGAGACGGACGGCGGCCAAGCCCTCGTCGTCACCACCACCGAGCGGGCGCGGGACCTGCGGCAGGCTCCCGCCGTGATCACGGCCGCCGCGCAGGGTGCCGGGCGCCGCCAGGAGGCGATGACGTCCTTCTACCGTGACGACCTCGCCGGGCTTCCGGAGATGGACGTGGTCGCCCGCCAGCTGTGGCGCACCAGCGGGCTCCGCCCCTCCGACATCGACGTCGGCATCCTCTACGACCACTTCACCCCGTTCGTGCTGATGCAGTTGGAGGAGTTCGGTTTCTGTCGGCCCGGTGAGGCCGCCGACTTCGTCGCCGCCGACGCGCTGCCGCTCAACACCCACGGCGGTCAGCTGGGTGAGGCCTACCTGCACGGTATGAACGGCATCGCCGAGGCCGTCCGTCAGTTGCGCGGCACCTCCGTCAACCAGGTCGCGGGAGCGGTGCACACCCTGGTCACGGCGGGTACCGGGGTGCCGACCTCGGGCCTGATCCTCGGCGCCGACCACTGACGTGCGGGTGTCGCGGGCGCGGCGTCCGCCCACGGGAGCCGGGTCGTGCCCCTCCACCTGAAGGAGGTGGGGCACGGCCCGGTCCTACAACCTGAGATGGACCCGTCTTCGGCACCTGGGGCCGATCCGGTGGGCGCGGGCCGCTCCTAGCGTGGAGACATGACCACGCCTGTGTGCACGCTCGCCTCGAACCCGACGCCGTACCCGTCGTTCTCGGCGTACGTACGGACCCGTGGCACGGTCCTGATGCGCACCGCGCGCTCGCTCACCGCCAACCCCTGCGATGCCGAGGACCTGCTCCAGACGGCACTCGCCAAGACGTACGTCGCCTGGGACCGCATCGAGGACCATCGCGCCCTGGACGGCTACGTCCGGCGGGCCCTCGTCAACACCCGCACCTCCCAGTGGCGCAAGCGCAAGGTCGACGAGTTCGTCTGCGACGAGCTCCCGGAGGTGGAGGAGCCGCCGGCCACCGACCCCGCGGAGGCGCAGGCCCTGCGGGACGCGATGTGGCGCGCCGTGACGCGGCTGCCCGACCGCCAGCGGGCCATGGTGGTCCTGCGCTACTACGAGGACCTGAGCGAGGTGCAGACCGCCGAGGTGCTCGGGGTCTCGGTCGGAACCGTGAAGAGCGCCGTCTCCCGGGCACTGGTCAAGCTCCGCGAGGACCCGGAACTGACCCCGGTCCGCTGACCGCACCCGCTCGTTCCACGTGGGCCTCCGCTCGTTTCACGTGAAACACGAAACTCCGCACCCGCTCGTTCCACGTGAAACACGAGCCTTCCCGGCCGGGCGTTTCACGTGAAACATCGCCACCCGCGACTCCGTAGGGTGATCGTCGTCGCTGTTTGTACTCCCGGGTAGTGACAGACCGACCGGTATGTGCGCAGAATCGGCAGCATCCGAAAGCCGCCGCAGCGCCGCAGCGCTCACCGGGAGGACGCTTTGCTGAGCACCATGCAGGACGTACCGCTCCTCGTCACCCGCATACTTCGACACGGGATGACGATCCACGGAAAGTCCCAGGTCACGACCTGGACCGGGGAGGCCGAGCCGCACCGACGCAGCTTCGCCGAGATCGGTACCCGCGCCAACCGTCTGGCCACCGCCCTGCGCGACGAGCTCGGTGTCCAGCAGGACGACCGCGTGGCGACCCTCATGTGGAACAACGCCGAGCACGTCGAGGCGTACTTCGCGATCCCGTCCATGGGCGCGGTCCTGCACACGCTCAACCTGCGTCTGCCCCCCGAGCAGCTGGTCTTCATCGTGAACCACGCCGTGGACCGGGTCGTCCTGGTCAACGGCACCCTGCTGCCGCTCCTCGCGCCGCTGCTGCCGCACCTGCCGACCGTCGAGCACGTCGTCGTCGCGGGCATCGGTGACCGCTCCGCCCTCGACGGTCTCGACGTGCGCGTGCACGAGTACGAGGAACTCATCGCGGGCCGCTCCGACCACTACGACTGGCCCGAGCTGGACGAACGCCAGGCAGCGGCCATGTGCTACACCTCCGGCACCACCGGCGACCCCAAGGGCGTCGTCTACTCCCACCGGTCCATCTACCTGCACTCCATGCAGGTCAACATGGCCGAGTCGATGGGGCTGAGCGACAAGGACACCACGCTCGTCGTCGTCCCGCAGTTCCACGTGAACGCCTGGGGCCTGCCGCACGCCACGTTCATGACCGGCATCAACATGCTGATGCCCGACCGGTTCCTGCAGCCCGCCCCGCTCGCCGAGATGATCGAGCGGGAGAAGCCCTCCCACGCCGCGGCCGTCCCGACCATTTGGCAGGGTCTGCTGGCCGAGGTCACCGCCCATCCCCGGGACCTGACCTCGATGAAGCAGGTCACCATCGGGGGCTCGGCCTGTCCGCCCTCCCTGATGGAGGCCTACGACCGGCTCGGCGTCCGGCTGTGCCACGCCTGGGGCATGACCGAGACCTCCCCGCTGGGCACCATGGCGCACCCCCCGGCCGGCCTGAGTGCCGAGGAGGAATGGCCCTACCGGGTCACCCAGGGGCGTTTCCCGGCGGGCGTCGAGGCCCGTCTCGTCGGCCCCGGCGGCGACCACCTGCCCTGGGACGGAGAGTCCGCGGGCGAGCTGGAGGTGCGCGGCACCTGGATCGCGGGCGCCTACTACGGGGGCGCGGCGGGTGAACCCGAGCGTCCCGCGGACAAGTTCAGCGCCGACGGTTGGCTCAAGACCGGGGACGTCGGAGTGATCAGCCCCGACGGCTTCCTCACCCTGACCGACCGCGCCAAGGACGTCATCAAGTCGGGCGGCGAGTGGATCTCCAGCGTCGAGCTGGAGAACGCCCTCATGGCCCACCCCGAGGTGGCCGAGGCCGCCGTCGTCGCCGTCCCGGACGACAAGTGGGGCGAGCGTCCGCTGGCCACCGTCGTCCTCAAGGAGGGTGCCACCGTCGACTACGCGGGGCTGCGCGACTTCCTCGCCGCGTCGATCGCCAAGTGGCAGCTGCCGGAACGCTGGAGCCTGATCGCCGCCGTACCGAAGACCAGCGTCGGCAAGTTCGACAAGAAGGTGATCCGCAAGCAGTACGCGGAGGGTGCCCTGGACGTCACCACCCTCGGCTGACCGGAGGCCGGGGCGGTCAGCCGCGCGTGAGCCACGGTCGTAGCAGCCTGCTCACGGCGGGCATGGCCACATAGGTCATCAAGGTGCTGAAGACGACGGCGAACGCGGCCGTCCGCAGCACGAAGTGGAGGTCCACCAGGTACGGCCCGAGCACCGCGTTGCCCGCCAGCGAGATCGGGAAGATGGCCAGCCCCGAGCTGATCACCATCTTCCAGCGCGGCGGCGCGGGCCGGGTCGTGCCCGGCTTGGCGAACCAGGTCTCCATGCCGTGGAGTTCGCGCCGGGCTATCTCCGTGTGGTGGTGACCGAGGCAGTTCGAGAACCACTGCGCCCGCTCGGGCGAGTCCTGCCAGCGCGCCAACGCGTCCTGGTTGCGGAAACGGTGCACGAGGAACCACGGCCCGCCCTCCACCGCGGGCCGGAACAGTCCGTACCCGAGGTGGTCGGGGAAACCCGCGGCCGTCTCCAGGATGCCGTGCGCCCACGCCTCGAACGTCTCCTCGTGGCCCGGCTCCACCTGCCGGGCTATCAGGAGGCTCACTTCGCCGTTGTCGGCGGGGACGGTCTGCTCGGACGTGTCGGTGATGGCCATCGGCCCAGGATGACTAGTTGGTGCCGATCTTGGCCAGCAGGTCCACGATGCGGCCCTGCACGTCCGTGGTGGTCGCCCGCTCGGCGAGGAACAGCACGCTCTCCCCCGAGGCCAGTCGGGGCAGTTCGGACGGCTCGATGCCGGCGGTCGTGTAGACGACCAGCGGGGTGCGGTTCAGCTGCCCGTTCGCGCGCAGCCAGTCCACGATCCCGGCCCGTCGGCGCCGGACCTGCATCAGGTCCATGACGACCAGGTTGGGCCGCATCCGGCTCGCCAGTTCCACGGCGTCGGTGTCGGCGCCGGCCCGCGCGACCTGGAGGCCGCGCCGCTCCAGAGCCGCGGTCAGGGCGGTGGCGATCTCCGTGTGCTCCTCGATCAGCAGGACCCGGGAGGGGTGCTGCTCGCTGTCGCGCGGCGCCAGCGCCTTCAGCAGCACGGCGGGATCCGCGCCGTACGCCGCCTCCCGCGTGGCGTGGCCCAGCCCGGCCGTGACCAGAACGGGCACCTCGGCGGCCACCGCGGCCTGACGCAGCGACTGCAGGGCGGTCCGGGTGATCGGACCGGTCAGCGGGTCGACGAACAGCGCCGCGGGGAACGCCGCGATCTGGGCGTCGACCTCCTCACGGGAGTGCACGATCACCGGGCGGTAGCCCCGGTCGCTGAGCGCCTGCTGGGTCTGCGCGTCGGGCGCGGGCCACACCAGCAGCCGGCGCGGGTTGTCCAGGGGCTCCGGGGGCAGCTCGTCGTCCACGGGCCGCGGTACGGGCCGGTTGACCACCTCGACGGCGCCACCGGGGCCGTCCAGCGGCTCGGGCCCCTCGTCGGAACCCGCCTCGGGTGCCCCTATGGCGAAGGCGCGCCCCTGGGGCGCCGGTTCGGAGAGCCGGCGACGCCGGCCCGAGCCGGAACCGCCCTGTCCCGCGCCGTTCGTGTCGCCGGCGCCGGGGTCCACGGAGATCCCCTGGCCGATGGTGCCGAGCGTGCGCACGCTGATCGGCTGCCCGGAGGTCGCCGGGGCGCCACCGGGGCGGCGCGCGCCCGGGACGGCGGCCGGGGCGTCCGCCGCGTCGTCCTCGGCGGCGGTACGGGCCGACGGCACGGGCCAGGCCGGCGCGGCGGGCACCCCGCGGCGCCTACCGGTCGGGTGCGCGGGGTCCTCGGGGTCCTCGGTGGAGGCCTCGGGCGCCTCGGGCTCGGCGCCCGCGGGTGCGCCGAGCACCCTGCGGGCCCGGCGCCCGGCCGACGGGTCCGCGTCGGCCTCGGCGGGAGCGGGGGCCGAACCCGCCATGGCGGGAGCCTGCGGAGCGGCCGGAGCCGGACCGGAGGGCAGCGCGAAGCCGCCCTCGGGAGCGATGGGCCGGGGCGCGGCGAGCCCGGCCGCCGGAACGGGACCACCGGGCTGCGCCGCCGGAGCGACGGGGCCCAGCGCCCGGCGGCGTCCGGCCGGATGTTCGGTGACGGGAACCGGGGGCACCGCCGGTACGGGTGGCAGCGCGGGCATGCCGGTGCCCTGCGGGGGCACGGGCCGGTCGGCTCCGCCCGGCTCGGCGTCGGAGCTTCCGTCACCGTCCCGGCCGCGCCGGCGTCCGGTGCCCAGCCCGGCGGGGTTGACCGGGGACTGCGCGAGTTCCGCGGGACCGGAGTCGGCGTGGCTGCCGTCCGCCCGGCGCCGCCCGGACGGCAGCGCGAGCGCGCCGCCCTCACGGGCCGCAGGGGCCTTCGCCTCGTCGCCGCCGTCCTCCAGGAAGGCGTCCACTCCGCGCCGTGCCCGGCGCCCACCGGGGCCGTTGCCGCCGGACGCGGACCCGGCGTCCTGGCCGTCCTCGGGCGCCGCGGGATCCTCGGGCGGCTCCGGCAGGGTCACCGTCCCGGCACCCGATCCCAACGGCAGTTCCAGTACGTACGCGCCGCCGGGCGCGCCCGGCACCTCCACCGTCTGCAGGACCCCGCCGTGCGCGGCGACGATGCCCCGGACGACCGGCTCGTGCACGGGGGTGCCGCCCTCGTGGGGGCCGCGCACCTCGATGCGTACGACCTCGCCGCGCTGGGCGGCGGCGACCACGATCGTCGAGTCCCCGTACCCGCTGCCCTGGGCCGTCTTGCCGGTGGCGTCCACTCCGGCGACGTCGGCGACCAGGTGGGCGAGGGCGGTCGCGATGCGGTCCGCGTCCACCTCGGCCTCGATGGTCGGGGCGTGCACGGCGAACTGCACCCGGCCGGGGCCGATCAGTTCGACCGCGCCGTCGATGCCGGCCGAGACGACCGTGTTGATCAGGACGTTCTTCTTCTTGAGCTTCTCGGCGCCCGCGTCGAGCCGCTGGAAGGCGAGCACGTTGTCCACCAGCGCGGTCATCCGGGAGTACCCGGCGGCCAGGTGGTGCAGCAGCTGGTTGGCCTCGGGCCACAGCTGGCCCGCGTCGTCGGCGGCCAGGGTGGCCAGTTCCCCGCGCAGTTCGTCGAGGGGGCCGCGCAGCGAATCGCCGAGGACGGCCAGCAACTGGGCGTGGCGTGCGGCGAGGGCGTCGTAGGCCCGCCGGTCGGTGAACGTCATGACGGCGCCGACGAGCAACTCCCCGTCCCGCACGGGCGACGTCGTCAGGTCCACGGCGACGGGCTGTCCGGACTTGTTCCAGAGCACCTGCCCGCGGACCCGGTGCTTGCGGCCGCTGCGCAAGGTGTCGGCGAGGGGGGACTCGTCGAAGGGGAACGGCGAGCCGTCGGCGCGCGAGTGCTGGACCAGGCCGTGCAGCTCGCGGTTGCCGAGGTCGGTGGCGCGGTAGCCGAGGATCTGCGCGGCGGCGGGATTCACCAGGACGACCCGGCCGTCGGTGTCGGTGCCCACCACGCCCTCGGCGGCTGCCCGCAGGATCATCTCGGTCTGCCGCTGCGAGCGGGCCAGCTCGGCCTCGGTGTCGACGGTTTCGGAGAGGTCGCGCACGACGAGCATCAGCAGCTCGTCACCGGTGTAGGCGGGCTGGGGCTCGCGGTAGGCGTCCCGGCCGTCGAGGTGGGCGCTGGTGACCTCGACGGGGAACTCGGAGCCGTCGGTACGACGCGCGGTCATCCGCTTGGGCTTGGAGCGACCCTCTTCGTCATCGCCGGGCCGGCGCATCGAACCGGGGATCAGCTTGGAGTCGAACTCCGGCAGCAGGTCCAGTACACCGCGTCCGACGAGCCCCGTGCCGGGGCTCTCCATGACCGCGAGGGCGATCGAATTCGCGTTGACGACCGTGCCGTTGGCGTTGACGAGCAACAACGCGTCCGGGAGCGCGTCGAGTATTGCTGCGAGGCGAGCAGCGCCTCGGGATGGCCTGCTGCTCACGACGAGCTTCCTCCCTGACCACGACTACCGGCATGTCACGGGAGGAGTCTAAGGGCACGGCCCCGCGGGGAGGTGGCGGATGTACGGGGGAAACCGCGCATCCCGCGCATACTCCCAGGTCAGGAACGCGCACTCGGAAGCACAGGTTCCAGGTCGTTCCACCGGGCGATGTCGCATCCGTTCTGTCGCCGGAAGGTGCTGTCCACCTTCTCGCCACGCCACGTTCCGGTGACACGGGCGGTCGCGGGACCGCCGTCCTGGAAGGTGCAGATCTGCCGCTTCGGCTCGGGCGCGAAGGGGTTCTTGCCCTGCCGGGCGAGCTCGTCGAGACGCGCGCAGGCCTTCTTCGCCTCGGGGTGGTTGCCGGCGACGGGGTCGCACTCCAACCGGTACTCGCCGTCGAGGAACCGGTTGCCGGTCTCTGAGACGGCGATGGTGAGGTGGTCGGGTTCGGGGGCGGACAGCAGCCGCGCCACCGGTAGGGACGGCAGCGGCGGCAGGGGGCCGACGGCCGCTGCGGCCAGGGCTGAGGTGACGGCGAAGGCGGCGAGACGCAGCATGGGGCACTCCAGGTCGTCCGTACGTCGTACGCCCCACCAACGACGAGCCGGCCCCGATGTTGCGTACGAGGGCGGGGATGTGTGCCGTACGTGTGCCGCACGTGTGTGCCGTGATCGGCCGGACCGGGGTGGGCCCCGGGACCGTGGCGGCTTCCGTCGGGCCCCCGGACGGCTCGGCGGACAGGGGGGTGGGCCGCCCCGGGAACGGCGGGTTCGCCGTGCGGCACCCGGCCGCCACACGGCTTTCGAGGGAGTGGCTTAAGGCTTTGCCCTGCGCCCCCGGCTCCTTGTACCGTGGGAGCGGATTGGTGAGCGGCCCTACGGCTGTGTCATCATCTGCACGCACCTTCGTACGCGGGGGTGTGCTGGAGGCGTCGCCTAGTCCGGTCTATGGCGCCGCACTGCTAATGCGGTTTGGGGCTTACCCCCCATCGAGGGTTCAAATCCCTCCGCCTCCGCACCTGACGAAGCCCCGGTCCACACGGACCGGGGCTTCGGTGCGTTCGGGGTGTTGACTCGGGCCGCCCGCCATCGGTCACCCGTGCGGGGAAGGGTCCGCGCGAAGGCGTGCCGGACTCCCCCGAGAGCTGCCAATCGATCTTCTTCTGAGGTGTTTTCGCAGGTCAGAAGGGGTGGGGCTAATGGATTTCGCGTCCCGCCGAGGTCCATGTATTGTTGTTCTCGCAAGGCCAACGGGGCGCAAAACCCCGGGAAGCCCAAGCACTCGTAGCTTAACGGATAGAGCATCTGACTACGGATCAGAAGGTTGCAGGTTCGAATCCTGCCGAGTGCACAGCCGAAAAGGCCCCCCGGTTCACCGGGGGGCCTTTTGCGTTGTCTTCACATCGTCGTCGCTAGCCTTCGAGAGGCTGTTGATCGTTTCGATCCTTCGAGGGGGGACCCATGGGTCTGTTCGGGAACGCGCACACCGTCGATCCGGTTTCGGCGCAGCGGGACTACGCCCGGTTGCTGGGGAACGGCGAGCAGGTCCACGCCGCCTTCCTGCTGATCCGGGACACGATCCTGTTCACCGACCGACGGCTGGTGCTCGTCGACAAGCAGGGGCTCACGGGGAAGAAGGTGGAGTACCACTCGATCCCCTACCGGAGCATCACGCACTTCTCCGTGGAGACGGCCGGGCACTTCGACATGGACGCCGAGCTCAAGATCTGGATATCGGGTGCCCCGGCACCGATCGAGAAGACCTTCACCAAGGGCGTCGACATCTACGAGGTGCAGGCGATCCTGACCCAGTTCGTCGCCCGGTAGCCGGGACCGGTGTCGGCGCCGGCCCTCCGGGGCCCCTGCCGACTCGGGCCCCGTCGGGGGTCGTGTTTCACGTGAAACACGACCCCGCCGTCGGTCGGTGGTCACGTCCGGACGCGCGGCAGCCCCGTCACGGACATCACCAGCGAGTAGAGCGAGGTGGTGGCGGTGATGAAGAGACGGTTGTTCTTCGGGCCGCCGAAGGCGATGTTCGAGACGGGTTCCGGGACGTGCACGCGGCCGATGAGGTCGCCGTCCGCCGCGTAGCAGTGCACGCCCGAATCCATCGCGGCCGCCCACAGCCGGCCCTCGTCGTCGAAGCGGATGTTGTCGACCCCGGGACAGGTCGCGAAGACGCGGTCACCGTCGAGGGTGCCGTCCGCGGCGACCTCGAAGGCGCGGATGTGGCCGGCGCGGGTGTCCGCGGCGTACAGCTCCCTCTCGTCCGCGGAGAAGACCAGTCCGTTCGGGCCGAGGAAGTCGTCCGCGACGATCCGGACCTCACCGCTGGTCGGGTCGGCGCGGTAGAGGTTGCAGGCGCCGATCTCGCTCGGCGCCCGGTGGCCCTCGTAGTCGCTGGTGATGCCGAAGTCCGGGTCGGAGAACCAGACGGAGCCGTCCGAGCGCACCACCGCGTCGTTCGGGCTGTTGAGGCGCCTGCCGTTCCAGCGGTCGGCGATGACCGTGATCCGCCCGTCGTGTTCGGTCCGGGTGACGCGCCGGTTGCCCTGCTCGCAGGTGATCAGGCGGCCTTCGCGGTCGAGGGTATTGCCGTTGGAGTGGCCCGCGGGGGAGCGGAACGCCGAGACCGCGCCCGTGGTCTCGTCCCAGCGCAGCATCCGGTCGTTCGGGATGTCGCTCCACACCAGCTGGCGCCAGGCCGGTAGGTACAGGGGGCCCTCGGCCCAGCGGCAGTCGTCGTACAGCCGCTCCAGGCGGGCGTCGCCGTTGGCGCAGCGGCCGGTACGGAAACGTTCGTCCAGGATCTCGTACAAGCCGGGGTCGGCTATGGCTGACATTCTTCCCCCTGACTTCCGGTTTGCCGAACAGTGTTCGGTGTGATGGTGAGATTGCAGGATCAGGTACCGTCTTCGCAAGAGCTGCCGGCTCATGAGAGGAAGATCGCGTGGACGACATCGACCGGGCGCTCGTCCTGTGTCTCCAGCAGGACGCGGGTCAGTCGTACGCAGCCCTCGGCGCCGCCGTCGGGCTCTCGGCCGGGGCGACCCACGAACGGGTGCGCAAGCTCCGCGAGCGCGGGGTCATCCGGCGGACCACCGTCGACGTCGACCCGGCCGCCGTGGGCAGTGGGGTGCTCGCCTACGTGATGGTCGACTCCCGTACGTGGATGGGCGAGTCCGGGCCCGCGTTCGAGGCGATTCCGGAGATCCAGGAGGCCCACGTCATCGCGGGAAGCGCCTCCGTGCTGGTCAAGGTCCGCACCGCCTCCACCGAGCAACTGCAGGACGTACTCCGCCGGCTGTACGCGATCGACGGGGTCAGCGGCACCCACGCCACCGTCGTCCTCGACACCTTCTTCGAACGGCCGCTCCCGCTGTGACCTGGAGGTGCACCGGGATCCGCTGGGTGGCCGGGCACCCGGCCATCGGCTGGACCGGCCGCGCGGACCGCGACAGCCCGCTCGTCCTCGGGCAGCGGCTGGCCTTCACCACCCGGGGCGAACGCCGCTGCCTGGGCGTGCGGCGGGCCGGCAAGCGCACCCCCTGCCCCACCGGACAGGCCGTACCGGGCCGCGTCGGGAACGCCCAGTGCCCCGAGTGCGCCCGACTGGACCGGTCCTTCTCGGTGGCCGCCGACACCAACGCCGCCGACCCGCGCCCCTACCGGGTCTACCTGGCGTGGTTCGGCCCCGACACGGTCAAGGTCGGCATCACGGCCGAGGAACGCGGCCCGGCCCGTCTCCTGGAACAGGGCGCGGTGACGTGGACCTGGCTGGGACGGGGCCCTTTGATGGCCGCGCGCCGCACCGAGGAACTGCTGCGCGCCGCCCTCGGGGTACCGGACCGGATCGCCTACGCGCGCAAGCGCGTCCTGCGCGGCATGCTGCCCCCCGAGCCCGAGCGGGCCCGTCAGGTCGCCGAGCTGCACGCCCGGTCGGCCGCCCTTCCCGGATGGCCGGAATCCCTGGAGCGGCTGCCCTGCGACGTCACCGATCACGCCGTGACCTTCGCGCCGGCCGGGCTACCGGCGCCCGTCCGGGTGGTCACGGAGCTGGTGCCGGGCGGGACGGTGGTGGGCGTGCCGGTGGGCGCGGCCGGGCCGGACCTGCACTTCGCCGACGGGCTCGTGCTGGACGGGCGGCTCCTGGCCGGGTGGGAACTGGTCGCCGTGCCCGCGCAGGTGGAGGCCGTCACCGACGTGCCGCTCGCGGAGATCGCCCCGCCGGCTCCGGAGACCGCGCAGGACGGTCTGTTCTGACCGGTCGGGGGCGCCCCCCCGATCGGTCGGTGTGGACGCCCTCGATCGGTCGGGGAGGGTCGGCCGCACGCGGTGGGCAAGGTCAAAACTTGGATCCCTTTGGCCTTCCGGGGCCGATTGCGGTGGACATGCCGGAGCCGCCGACCGAGGGTGGTGGGCATGAGCATCCAGCCCGTGCCGGCGTTCGAACCGCCTTACGTCATGGCCGTCTTCAGCAATGTCCGCACCCCCGACGAGAGCGGATACCCCGAGACCAACGCCCGGATGAACGAGATCGTCGCGGAGAACCCCGGCTTCCTCGGATACGAGTCCGCGCGCACCCCCGGCGGCCTCGGAATCACCGTCGCCTACTTCCGCGACCACGAGTCCCTCACCGTCTGGAGAGAGGACATGGAGCACCAGGCGGCGATGAAACAGGGCCGTGCCCACTGGTACGACAGCTACACCCTGCACGTCGCGACGGTCGAACGGAGCCACGGCTTTGCCCGCAACGGCTGAGACGGTCCGGGCCTTCCGGGAGCGGCTCGGGCTGCCGGGACTGGTCGACGTCCACACCCACTTCATGCCCGAGCGGGTCCTGGACAAGGTGTGGGAGTACTTCGACGCGGCCGGCCCGCTGACCGGGGTCGAATGGCCCATCACCTACCGGCACGAGGAGGAGCAGCGCATCGCCCTGCTCCGGGAGTTCGGCGTCCGGTCCTTCACCGCCATGCTCTACCCGCACAAGCCGGAGATGGCCGCCTGGCTCAACTCCTGGGCCGTCGGCTTCGCCGCCCGCACGCCCGACTGCCTGCACACCGCGACCTTCTTCCCCGAGGAGGGCGTCGCCGGGTACGTGCGCCGTGCCCTCGATGCCGGGGCCCGCATCTTCAAGGCGCACCTCCAGGTCGGCGGCTACGACCCGAACGACGACCGGCTCGAACCGGTCTGGGGCCTCCTCGCCGAGGCCGGGACCCCCATCGTGATCCACTGCGGTTCGGGCCCCGTCCCGGGCAAGCACACCGGCCCCGAACCGATCGCCCGGCTGCTGGCCCGCCACCCCCGGCTGCCCCTGGTCGTCGCGCACATGGGCATGCCCGAGTACGCGGACTTCCTGGATCTCGCCGACCGGTACCCGGAGGTCCGTCTCGACACCACCATGGCCTTCACCGACTTCTCCGAGCAGTTCAGCGGCTTTCCGCCCGGGGACCTCGGACGGCTCGCGGACCTCGGCGACCGGATCCTGCTCGGCACCGACTTCCCGAACATCCCCTACCCCTACGAGCACCAGCTGGAGGCCCTGGAGCGCCTCGGCCTCGGCGACGACTGGCTGCGGGCCGTCTGCCACGACAACGGTGCCCGGCTGTTCCGCCTCGACGGCTGAAGCCCGGCGTTCCGAGCCCGGCGTTCCGAGCCCGGCGTTCCGAGCCCGGGATCCCGGGCGGGCGGCCCGCCGACCCCTCCGGCGATTCTCAGGAGATTCACAGGAAGGGGCAAGAACGCTCTCAGAGGCGACGGCCAGCGTGAACCCATGACTGCGACGACCACCTCCCACGCGTCCACGTCCACCGGCAACCCGACGGCCCTCGTGCGCCCCGACGGGGGACCCTGCCGGGTCCTCGTCGTCGACGACGAGGCCTCCCTCTCCGAGCTGCTGTCCATGGCCCTGCGCTACGAGGGCTGCGAGGTCCGCAGCGCGGGCGACGGGGCGGGCGCCGTTCGGGCGGCGCGGGAGTTCCGGCCGGACGTGGTCGTGCTGGACATCATGCTCCCGGACATGGACGGCCTGGCGGTGCTCGGCCGACTGCGGCGGGAGATCCCGCAGGTGCCGGTGCTGTTCCTGACGGCCAGGGACTCCGTCGAGGACCGGATCGCGGGCCTGACGGCCGGCGGCGACGACTACGTGACCAAGCCGTTCAGCCTGGAGGAGGTCGTGGCCCGGCTGCGCGGCCTGGTCCGCCGTTCCGGCGCCGCTCAGGCCGCGCGCGGCGGCTCCGTCCTGTCCGTCGGGGACCTGCGGCTCGACGAGGACAGCCACGAGGTGGTCCGGGGCGACCAGGAGGTCCACCTGACCGCCACCGAGTTCGAGCTGCTGCGCTACCTCATGCGCAACCCGCGCCGCGTGCTCAGCAAGGCGCAGATCCTGGACCGTGTCTGGTCCTACGACTTCGGCGGCCAGGCCAACGTGGTGGAGCTCTACATCTCCTACCTGCGCCGCAAGCTGGAAGCGGGCACCGGTCTGCCCCCGATGATCCACACCCGGCGCGGCGCGGGCTACCTGATCAAGCCGGCCGAGTAGTGCCCGTACGCCTCCCCCTGCCGGCCCGTCGATCCGCCCCCCGTTCCGCCTCCGGTTCCGGTTCCGGTCGCCGCTCCGGTCGTCGGCCGTGGTCCCTGAGGACCCGGCTGGTGGTTTCGGCCGTGGTGCTCATCGCGGTCGTCGGCGCGGCCATCGGCACCGTCACCACCCTCGCGCTGAGGTCCTACCTGGTCGACCGACTCGACGAGCAACTGAACGTCTCCCTGGGCATCGCGGTCCGGGGCCCCGGCGCGGGCAAGGCGGCCCGGGACAACGCCCTCGGCTTCGTCCTGGCCCCCGGCAACCCGCAGAACACCGCCGGGATCCGCCTCGACCCCACCGGCAAGGTCCTCGGTACCGCCCGCAGCACACCCGCCGACGGATCGGCGCCCGACCACCTGCGCGCCCTCACCGAGGCCCAGACCGAGGCCCTGGCCGGTGTCGCGCGCAAGTCGGCGCAGGGCGGCGAGGGCGGCGGCGCCCCCGTGGAACTGGAGCTGCCCGGCCTCGGGAGCTACCGGGCGCAGACCGCGCCCGGCGGCAGCCTGGTCCTCGCGATCCCGCTCCGCGACGTCGACCGTACGGTGCACACCCTGATCGGGGTCGAGGTATCCGTCACCCTGGCCGGACTGATCGCCGCCTCCCTTGCCGGACAGGCCCTGGTCGGGGTCGCCCTGCGGCCGCTGCGCCGCGTCGCCGCCACCGCCACCCGGGTCTCCGAACTACCCCTGCACAGCGGAGAACCCGCCCTGCACGAACGGGTGCCCGACGCCGAGGCCGACCCCCGTACCGAGGTGGGCCAGGTCGGCGCGGCACTGAACCGGATGCTGGGCCACGTCTCCTCCGCGCTCACCGCCCGCCAGGAGAGCGAAACCCGGGTCCGCCAGTTCGTCGCCGACGCCAGCCACGAGCTGCGCACCCCGCTCGCCTCCATCCGGGGGTACGCCGAACTCACCCGCCGGGGACGGGAGGAGCCCGGCCCGGACACCCGGCACGCCCTGGGCCGGATCGAGTCCGAGGCCACCCGGATGACGGGCCTCGTCGAGGACCTCCTGCTCCTGGCCCGGCTCGACGCCGGCCGCCCGCTGTCCGCCGACGCCACCGACACCGACCTGGCACCACTGGTCGTGGACGCCGTCAGCGATGCCCGGGCCGCCGGCCCGGGGCACCACTGGCGGCTCGACCTCCCCGACGAGCCCGCACCCGTACGCGCCGACCCGGCCAGGATCCAGCAGGTGCTGGTGAACCTCCTGGCCAACGCCCGTACCCACACCCCGCCCGGCACGACGGTCACGGCGCGTGTTTCACGTGAAACACGCGCCGTCCGGCTGCTGATCGAGGACGACGGGCCCGGCATCCCGCCCGAGTTGCTGCCCCACGTCTTCGAACGCTTCGCCCGGGGAGACGCCTCAAGGTCCCGGGCGGCCGGATCCACCGGCCTCGGGCTCGCCATCGTCCACGCCGTCGTCTCCGCCCACGGCGGACGGGTCGGCGTACGCAGCGCACCCGGCCGGACCTCCTTCGAGGTGCGCCTGCCGCTCGCCCCCGCCGAGGACCTCGGCGACGGCGCGGACTCACAGACGGGGCACAGGCTCGGCACACAGCGGTGACAGGCCGCCCCGCGAGGGTCGTTCCATGTCAACCGACGCCTCTCCCGGGGCCCTTCCGGCACGGATGCCCCTCGCGGCCCCGCCCGGTGTGCCCGTGCTCGACGTGGTGATCCCGGTCTTCAACGAGGAGCAGGACCTCGGCCCCTGCGTCCGCCGGCTGCACGCCCACCTGACGCGCACCTTCCCCTATCCCTTCCGCATCACCATCGCGGACAACGCCAGCACCGACCGCACCCCGCAGGTCGCGGCCTCCCTCGCCGTCGGGTGCGCGGAGGTACGCAGCGTCCGGCTGGAGGAGAAGGGCCGGGGCCGGGCCCTGCGCACCGTCTGGTCCCGCTCGGAGGCGCCCGTCCTCGCGTACATGGACGTGGACCTCTCCACCGATCTGAACGCCCTCCTGCCGCTGGTCGCCCCGCTGATCTCCGGTCATTCCGACCTCGCGATCGGCACCCGGCTCGCCCGTTCCTCGCGGGTGGTGCGGGGCGCGAAGAGGGAGTTCGTCTCGCGGGCCTACAACCTGCTGCTGCGTTCGTCGCTCGCCGCCCGCTTCAGCGACGCCCAGTGCGGGTTCAAGGCCATCCGTGGTGAGGTCGCCGAGCGGCTGCTGCCCCTGGTGGAGGATTCCGGCTGGTTCTTCGACACCGAACTGCTGGTGCTCGCCGAGCGGGCCGGTCTGCGCATCCACGAGGTGCCCGTGGACTGGGTCGACGACCCCGACTCCTCGGTCCACATCGCGCGCACCGCTGCCGAGGACCTCAAGGGGATGTGGCGGGTGGGCCGGGCCCTGGCCGTCGGAGCGCTCCCCCTCGACCGGCTCGCCCGACCCTTCGGTGACGACCCCCGCGACCGGACCGCCCTGCCCGGCGTCCCCCGGGGACTGGCCCGCCAGCTCCTGGGCTTCTGCGCCGTCGGGGCCCTGAGCACCCTCCTCTACCTGATGCTCTACTCCGCCCTGCGGGGGGCGGCCGGACCGCAGGGCGCCAACGCGACCGCCCTGCTGCTCTGCGCCGTCGCCAACACCGCCGCCAACCGGCGGCTCACCTTCGGCGTGCGCGGCCGGGCCCGGGCGATCCGCCACCAGGCCCAGGGACTCGTCGTGTTCGGCATCGGGCTGGCCCTGACCAGCGGATCCCTGGCCGCGCTCGGCGCCGCCACCACCGAGCCGTCGCACGCCACCGAGCTCGCCGTCCTGATCACCGCGAACCTCGCCGCCACCGTGCTCCGCTTCCTGCTCCTGCGGTCCTGGGTCTTCCCCGACCCGGCCCCGCGGCCCACGACCCCGATCGACCCCATGACCCGGACGGACCCCACCGCCGTCCCCACGACCCAGGAGGGCCCGTGACCACGGCCGCACCACCGCTCTTCCCGCCGGCCGCACCCGAACCCGCGGCCGTCACCCTCCCGGCGGCGGCCGTACGGCCGCGCTGGGAACGCCCCGCGTACGCCGCCCTGCTCCTGTGCACGGCCCTGCTGCTCCTGTGGAACCTGGGCGCGTCCGGCTACGCCAACTCCTTCTACTCCGCGGCCGTCCAGGCCGGTTCGGAGAGCTGGAAGGCCTTCTTCTTCGGCTCCTCCGACGCCGGGAACTCCATCACCGTCGACAAGCCGCCGGCCGCCCTGTGGCCCATGGCGCTGTCCGTACGGCTCTTCGGGCTCGGCTCCTGGCAGATCCTCGTCCCGCAGGCCCTGATGGGAGTGGGCACCACGGCGGTGCTCCACGCCTCCGTACGCCGCCAGTTCGGGCCCGGCGCGGCCCTGCTGAGCGGCAGCGCCTTCGCGCTCACGCCGGTCGCCGCGCTCATGTTCCGCTTCAACAACCCGGACGCGCTGCTCACCCTCCTGTTGACCGTCACCGTGTACTGCGTGCTGCGCGCCCTGGAGGGGGCCCACACCCGCTGGCTGCTCTGGGCCGGTGTCGCCGTCGGCTTCGCCTTCCTCACCAAGACCCTCCAGGCCTTCGTCATCCTGCCGCCCCTCGCCCTGCTGTACGCGTTCTGCGCGCCGACCCGGCTGCGCCGGCGCCTGGGCCAGCTGCTGGCGGCGGGGCTGGCCGCGGTGGTGGCGGGCGGCTGGTGGGTCGCCGTGGTCGAGCTGTGGCCCGCGGCCTCCCGCCCGTACATCGGCGGCTCCCAGAACAACTCCTTCCTGGAACTGACCCTCGGCTACAACGGCCTGGGCCGGATCAACGGGAACGAGACCGGCAGCGTCGGCGGCGGTGGTGGCGAACGCCCGGGCGGTGGTGGAGGCGGTGGCGGCTGGGGCGAGACCGGTATCGACCGGCTCTTCTCGGCCAATGTGGGAGGGCAGATCTCCTGGCTGCTGCCCGCCGCCCTGATCCTGCTGGTCGCCGGTCTGGTGATCACCTGGCGGGCCCGTCGGGCCACCGATTCCCTGGAGGGAATGGCCCGTGCGGCCTTCCTCGCCTGGGGCGGCTGCCTGCTGATCACGGCCGTGGTCTTCAGCTGGATGCAGGGGATCTTCCACGAGTACTACACCGTCGCGCTGGCGCCGTTCGCGGCCGCCCTGACCGGGATGGGGGTGGCCCTGCTGTGGGAGGAACGGGGCTCCGGGGCGGCGGCGTTCACCCTCTCCGGGACCCTCGCGCTGACCGCGTACTGGTCCTTCGTCCTGCTCGGCCGGTCCGCCGGGTACCTGCCGTGGCTGCGGTGGGCGGTCCTGGTGGCGGGCGGGCTCGCCGCGGTGGCGCTGGCCCTCGGCGCCCGCCTCGACCCGCGACTGCTGCGGGCGACGGCCGCCCTGGGGTTGGCGGCCGCTCTGGCGGGCCCGCTCGCGTACTGCCTGACCACGGTGAGCGCCGGCCACACGGGCTCCATCGTGACGGCCGGTCCGGCCGTGGCGGGTGGCCGGGGCGGTCCCGGCGGAATGCGGCAGGGCCCCGGCGGCGAGGCCCCGCCCGGGGGCATCCCGGGGGGTGCACCGGTCCCCGACGGGCGCGGGGGCGGCATGAACGGCACGGACGGCACGGGCGCCGCGGACGGACGAGCCGGCCGGGGCGTACCGGGTGCGGACGACGGCGCCGGCCGGGGACCCGGTGGCGCGGGCGGCGGTCCCGGCGCAGGCGCGGGCGGCATGGGAGGGCTGCTCGGTGGCACCCGGGTCGGGGCCGAGGCCGAGGCGGCCCTGCGCAAGGATGCCGACCGGTACACGTGGGCGGCGGCGGCCATCGGATCGCAGAACGCGGCGAGCTACCAACTGGCGTCCGAGGAGCCGGTGATGGCCATCGGCGGCTTCAACGGCAGTGACCCCTCCCCGACCCTGGAGCAGTTCCAGGCCTATGTGAGGGCGGGCCGCATCCACTGGTTCATCGCCCAGGCCGGAAGCCGGACCACCGGAAGCCAGGCCACCGAGGGCCTGGCCGGGAACCAGGGGGGAAGTCAAGCCGGGAACCCGCCCGGCGCCGCCGACGGGACCGCCGCAGGTCCGGGCGGCGGCGGTGACGGTGGCGGTGGCGGTGCGGGAGCCGGCCGGCCCGGCGGGGCGGCCGGGTCCGCCATCGAGAGCTGGGTGAAGGCCAACTTCGAGGCCACCACCATCGGCGGGACCACCTTCTACGACCTGACCGGTGCGTCCTGATCCCACCCCGATCCGGGCGGAGGAGCGGAGGCACCCCCTAGCATCAAGAGGGCGGACCGGGCATTCCGGGCTGATCCCCCTGTGGTGAGGAGGGTGCCTCCATGGTGAGCGAGGCCGATCCGGACGAGGTCGGGAGCAGTGTGTGGCGGGTCGTCGGGCCCGCCGCCCCCGTCCGGCGCAGGAGCGAGGCCCCCTCGGGGCTGGACCGGGACCGGATCACCGCGGCCACCGTACGTTTGCTCGACGCGGAGGGCCTGGCCCGCTTCTCGATGCGCCGGCTGGCGACCGAGCTCGGGGTGACCGCGATGTCCCTGTACTGGTACGTCGACACCAAGCACGATCTGCTCGAACTCGCCCTGGACAGTGCCCTCGGCGGTCAACGGCTCCCGGTCGGCCCGGCCGCGCGGGAGGCCTGGCCGGACCGGTTGCGTGAGCTGGCGCGCGGTTACCGCGAGGTGCTGGCCGAGCATCCGTGGGTGGTCCCGCTCAACGTCGTCCACCCGAACATCGGCCCGCACGCGCGGGCCTTCGACGCGGCCCTGCACCGGCTGTGGGACGACGCGGGACTGGTGGGCGCCGATCGTACCGGCGCCCACCTCGCCGTCTGCCGGTTCCTGACCGGCGGCGGGCCGATCGGCTGCGACGGGTCCGACGGCCGGACTCCCGAAGAAGGGTCCGACCGCCGGGATCACGACGGGGACTTCGGCCTGGCGCTCGACGTCCTGATCGCAGGCATCGCAGGCATCGCAGGCATCGCGGCCAAGGCCGGGGCCACCACCACCGGCGGATCCCGGGGCTAGTCCCTAGTACCCGGCCGACCCCTTGCCGGCCTTGCTCAGGGCGTCGGCGTCGACAGCGGCTCGCGCCGCCGCGTCGCTGGGCGTTCCCACCCCGACCGGGGTCGTGGAGCCCTCGGCCGCCGGGGTGTGCGCGGCCGGCTTCGACTTGAGCGCGACCTCCTTGATGAACAGCACCAGTACCAGGGAGAGCAGCGCGAACGGGGCGGCGTAGAGGAAGACGTCGCCGACCCCGTGGCCGTACGCGGACTCGATGACGGTCCGGAACGGCGCGGGCAGCTTGTCGAGATCGGGGATCCCGCCGCCGGCGGTCCCGCCGTGTCCCATCGCCGCGGCCTTCGGGCCGAGGGCGGTGAGGCCGTCCTGGACGTAGTGGGTGACCCGGGTGGCCATGACCGCGCCGAGCGCCGAGACGCCCATGGCGCCGCCGAGGGAGCGGAAGAAGGTGACGACGGAGCTGGCCGCGCCGAGGTCCTCGGGGGCCACCTGGTTCTGCGTCGCGAGGACCAGGTTCTGCATCATCATGCCGAGCCCGAGGCCGGTCAGCGCCATGTAGACGGCGATGTGCCAGTACGGGGTGTCGTAGCGCAGGGTGCCCAGCAGGCCGAGGCCGACGGTGAGCAGGACGGCGCCGGAGACGAGCCACGCCTTCCAGCGGCCGGTCTTGGTGATGACCTGGCCGGAGACGGTGGAGGAGACGAACAGGCCGCCGATCATCGGGATGGTGAGCACGCCGGACATCGTGGGGGACTCGTTGCGGGCCAGCTGGAAGTACTGGCTGAAGAAGACCGTGCCGGAGAACATGGCGATGCCGACGAAGAGCGAGGCCGCCGAGGCCAGGGTGATGGTCTTGTTGCGGAACAGTCGTAGCGGGATGATCGGGTCGCTCGCGCGGGATTCGACGAGGACGAAGAGCAGGCCGAGCGCCACGGCGCCGCCGGTCATCGCCCAGGTCTGCCAGGAGATCCACGCGTAGGAGTCACCGGCCTGCGTGACCCAGATCAGCAGCAGCGAGACCGAGCCGCTGATGAGGAAGGCACCGAGCCAGTCGACCTTGACGTCCCGGCGTACGACCGGGAGGTGCAGGGTCCGCTGGAGGACGATCAGCGCGATGATCGCGAAGGGCACGCCGACGTAGAAGCACCAGCGCCAGCCCAGCCAGTCGGTGTCGGTGATGACGCCGCCGAGCAGCGGGCCGCCGACGGTCGCGACGGCGAAGACCGCGCCGAGGTAGCCGCTGTAACGGCCGCGCTCGCGCGGGGAGATCATCGCGGCCATCACGATCTGGGCGAGGGCGGAGAGGCCGCCGACGCCGATGCCCTGGACCACGCGGCAGGCGATGAGCATGCCGGTGTTCTGGGACAGCCCGGCGACGACGGAGCCCAGGACGTAGATGACGAGGGATATCTGGACGAGCAGCTTCTTGCTGAAGAGGTCGGACAGCTTGCCCCAGAGCGGGGTGGCGGCCGTCATCGACAGCAGGGCCGCGGTCACGACCCAGGTGTAGGAGGACTGCGTGCCGCCGAGGTCGCTGATGATCTGCGGCAGTGCGTTGGAGACGATCGTGGAGGACAGGATCGCCACGAACATGCCGAGCATCAGCCCGGACAGTGCCTTCATGATCTGCGGGTGGGTCATCGGCGCGCCGTCGGACGTGGTCTCCGACCGGCCGCCTTCCCGCACACCGTGGGGTGTGGTCGTAGCCATGCGTTTCCTTAGTACTAGAAGCTCGATCGGAGTCGGGCCAGCAGGGTGTTGAGTACGTCGATGTCCGCGGCCGACCAGTCGGCCAGGGCCGTTTCCAGCGCGCCGGTGTAGCGGGCGCCGAGCTCGGCGAGCAGCGCGCGTCCCGACGGGGTGAGGCGCAGGATCCGGCAGCGGCCGTCGACCGGGTCGGTCTCCCGCTCGATCCAGCCGAGCCGGGCCACGTGGGCCACGTGGCGGCTGGTCACCGAGATGTCGACGGCCATGAACTCGGACAGTCGGCTCAGCCGCATCTCCCCGTGCCGGTCGAGCACGGTCAGGACGGCGGCGGAGCCGGGCGGGCAGTCGTGGGGCAGGATCCGGGCCAGGTCGCGCTTGACCGCTCCGATAGCGGTGAGCTGGCGGGCCAGCTCCTCGTACCGGGTGCCGCTCGGCGCTGTTCGCGTGGTCACCGGAATGCCCCCCATCTTGTTGCTTAGGGCAACCATAGAAGCCGATGGTTGCTACAGGCAAATGAATCCGGGGGTCCGGCGGTAAAGGAATCGGAAAACCCGCCGGCAACGGAAAACGGGTACCGGAACCCGCTAGGGTCCTGGGCCATGGCTGCGAACCACGACTCTCCCGGACCCGAGGGCGGCTACGACCCCGCGGGCAGCACGCAGATGTTCCGCGCGTTCGTCGAGGAGGCCGCACCGGCCCGTACCCCGTCGGTTCCGGGCGCCCGCCGACGACAGAAGGCCGCGGGCGGCGGGAACGGGGTCAAGGTCGCCCTGGCCGTCGCCCTGCTCCTGGTGATCGGCGCGGCCCTCTGGCTGGTCCTGCGCTGATCCGGGGCCCCGAGCCGCCGCACGTGCGTTGATGCGCACGGGCGTAGCGAGCGAGGACATCCCCACGGCACGGCGCCGGACGACGGGGGCCCGACCGGCAGGATCCGGTGGGCCCGTCCGGCCACGGCACCGGTGTCCCGACTCGGGGGCTAGCTCCAGGTCGCGGTGACCCTGCGGGTCTCCACCCGCATGCCCAGCGGCACCCGCCAGGCCTCCACGCACACCGTGTACGTCTGCGTCCTCGCGGCGCCGGCCGCGATGGGGCCGGGCAGCGGCTGGGAGGTGTGGATCGTGGCCCAGTCGATGCCGAGCGCGCCGATGACGTGCGTCTCGAAGTCGACCGTGCCCGAACGGGCTTCTGTGCCGCCGGTGTTGGTGAACGTGACCGTGACCCGCTCGCACCGGCGTTCCGACGCCGCCGCGCGGGTCGGCGCGCTCAACGACAGCTTCGCCGCGGTCGCCGGCGGCGGTGTCGGGGTCGGAGGTTTGGGCGTCCCGGTCCCCGGCTTCGGTGCCGGAGGGGCGGGCGTGCCCGGTGTTCCGGGGGTGCCGGGTGTTCCGGCGCCGCCGCCGGTACCCGGTTGCCCGGGCGGGGTGCCGCCGGGCGTGGCGGGTCGGCCCGGCGCCGGCGGGGTGCCGGGCATCGGGGCGGAGCCGCCCGGAGCGGTGGCCGTCCCGCCGCCCCCGCCGGAGCTCCCGGGGGGCTGCGGCCCCTGGGTGCCGGGCATCGCGGGGCCGGTGTCGGAGGGGGTGCCCGTCGCGGCGGTGGACGCCGGGAGGGAGGATCCCGCCGGGGCCCCGGGCGGTGGCGCCGCGAGCGGCTGGAACTCCACCCCGGCGCGGGGTGCGACGTTCTCCCCCGCGCCCCTCTCGGGCCCGGGGGCGGCCGCGCCCACGGCGAGGTAGCCGTCCCGTGCCGTGCCCCCGCAGCCGGTGAGGGCGGCGGCGGCCGTGCAGCACAGGGTCAGGGCGAGCGCCGCGCGGGATCCCGTTCGCATCGCGCCAGTTTTCCTGACGCAACGTCAAATAGGAACCCCGTGCGAAAGGTCGGCCCTCCGCAGGGGAGGGCCGGACCCCCTACTCGCCGATCAGACCCACGCGGAGCTGCGCGAGCGTGCGCGTCAGCAGTCGGGAGACGTGCATCTGGGAGATGCCGACCTCCTCGCCGATCTGCGACTGGGTCATGTTCGCGAAGAACCGCAACATGATGATCTGCCGTTCCCGGGGCGGGAGTTTGGCCAGCAGCGGCTTCAGGGACTCGCGGTACTCGACACCTTCGAGCGCGGTGTCCTCGTACCCCAGCCGGTCCGCGAGGGAGCCCTCGCCGCCCTCGTCCTCCGGGGAGGGCGAGTCGAGCGAGGAGGCGGTGTAGGCGTTGCCGACGGCGAGACCGTCGACGACCTCCTCCTCGGTGACCCCGAGCACGGCCGCGAGCTCGGGGACGGTCGGCGACCGGTCGAGCTTCTGGGCGAGCTCGTCGCTGGCCTTGGTCAGCGCGAGGCGCAGTTCCTGGAGTCGGCGCGGGACGCGGACCGACCAGGAGGTGTCCCGGAAGAACCGCTTGATCTCGCCCACGACGGTCGGCATGGCGAACGTCGGGAACTCGACCCCGCGTTCGCAGTCGAAGCGGTCGATCGCCTTGATCAGGCCGATCGTGCCGACCTGGACGATGTCTTCCATCGGCTCGTTGCGGCTGCGGAAGCGGGCCGCCGCGTAGCGCACGAGCGGCAGGTTCAGCTCGATCAGGGTGTCACGTACGTAGGTCCGTTCGGGGCTGTCCGCGTCCAGGGCGGCAAGTCGCCGGAAGAGGGAGCGGGAGAGGGTGCGGGTGTCGATGGCTTCCGAGCGTTCGGACACAGCCGGCTGCTCACGCTTGACGAGCGTGAGGACTTTGGAGCTGCCCTGGTCTACGGACATGCCACCCCCTTGAGGTCGCGGACGGTCGCGTGTTCTGCGCGCCCGTCGGAGGAACGCAGCCTCCACCTGAATACCGGAGGCGGGGCTGCGGCAAACGCGGTTCCAGCAGAATGTCACATGTCGGCAACACGCTGTAGCGTCATGTCGACAAGTATCTCCAGCGACAGAGCGCGCACCGACCGGAATGAGCCGTTTCTGTAGGGAAACGCGGTAATGCCTCCACCCGATCCGGTTAAGCCTCGATCCTGTTTGCGGATCTCAGTCGGGCGAAGCTCCGGGCGAGCAGCCGGGACACGTGCATCTGGGAGACGCCGAGCTCGGCGCTGATCTGCGACTGGGTCAGATTGTTGTAGTACCGCAGGAGCAGGATGCGTTGCTCGCGTTCGGGCAGTTGGACGAGCAGGTGGCGGACGAGGTCGCGGTGCTCGACGCCGGCCAGCTCCGGGTCCTCGTAGCCGAGGCGGTCGAGCAGGCCGGGCATGCCGTCGCCCTCCTGGGCGGCCTCCAGCGAGGTTGCGTGGTAGCTCCGGCCGGCCTCGATGCAGGAGAGCACCTCGTCCTCGCCGATCCGCAGCCGTTCGGCGATCTCGGGTGTGGTCGGGGTGCGGCCGTGGAGGGTGGTGAGGTCCTCGGTGGCGGCGTTGACCTGGACCCACAGCTCGTGGAGCCGGCGGGGGACGTGGACGGTGCGCACGTTGTCGCGGAAGTACCGCTTGATCTCGCCCACGACGGTCGGCATGGCGAAGGTCGGGAACTGCACCCCGCGCTCGGGGTCGAAGCGGTCGATCGCGTTGATGAGCCCGATCGTGCCGACCTGGACGACGTCCTCCATCGGCTCGTTGCGGCTGCGGAAGCGGGCCGCCGCGTAGCGGACGAGGGGAAGGTTCGCCTCGATCAGGGCCCCGCGCACCCTCCCGTGCTCGCTGGTGCCCGGCTGAAGGCCCTTCAGCTGCCCGAAGAGCACCTGGGTGAGGGCCCGGGTGTCGGCGCCCCGGCTCTGCGGCCTCGGGGCGGCCGGGGGCTCCTGCTGGACGTCCTGCTGGGGTGGCACCTGAGGCGCAGTACTGGCCGGCACGGTCACGCCACCCCTTCAGTCAACTCATCTGTCAAAAGCGGTCATAGCATCACAAGAGATGTGCACTATACGCAAGCACCGTATATCGCCGTGTTGAGGGCAAGTTGGGCATATCGTGACAATCTCTTGGAGTCGTGGGAATGCAAAAGACCCCCCACCCGTCGGAGTGGGGGGCCGGGAAGTCCGGAAACCGCTTCAGCGTACGGGCTCAGCTCACCAGTTCGGTCATGAACTCGCCGATACCGGAGGCGGCATCCGAGATTCCCTGGAAGCCTATTTGGACGAAATCTGCTGCTTTGACCGGCTCGGTGATGATCACGTAGAGCACGAAGACGACGAGCGCGCCCACGATGATCTTCTTGGTGTCCATGAGCGGTGACGGCCTCCCCAACCGGTCCTGCAAAGTCGGGTGAGTCTAACCGGTCAGGTTTGGACACTCACCTGCCCTTTAAGGACCAATGACCCGCTCGTACGGGCCCTTTGCCGGACTGTTTCCGGTCGTGGAAGGCGCAGGATTGAACACGAGCCCACCGGTTCTGGCAGGAAATCGGTGGGTGAGGGACAGGACCTCACTGCGGGGTCCGAGCCGCAAGCTTCCCCCCTGACTGCGGCTCTGACTGGCAGGTTCCGTCCTCACCGGGGGAAGTGGCTTGTCCCCCCGATGCCACTTCCCCCGTCCATCACGTCGAAGGCCCCGACCCCGGTCGGGGCCTTCTTCGCGTGCCGGGGGCGCCGCCGGGTTACTCCAGGCCGCCGGCGAGGTCGGTGAGGGGCTGGACGGGGGCGATGACGGGGGCGAGCTGGTTCGGCAGCTCCATCAGCTGGTTGAGCTGGTTGGCGCCCTCGCTGAGCTTTCCGCCGATCTCCTGGACGGAGCGCGGCTGGGCGTCCTGCGGCATGCCCGGGGTGGCCGTCGGCAGGTCCGGGAGGGTGAGCGGGGCGAGCGGTGCGGCGGTGGCCGCGGGTGCGGCGAGGCCCGCGGCGGCCCCCGCGAGGGCGATGGCGGCGAGCATGCGCTGGGTCTTGGTCATGCCGTGACAACGGCCGAGCGGGCGGCCGGTCACGCGGGTGTCCCCCGGAGGGCCCTCGGCCGGGCTCTCGCCCGGGCTCCGGCCCGACCCTCGGAAACGCCGAGAGCCCCGACCCTTGCGGGGCGGGGCTCTCGATCAGAGCGGTAGCGGTGGGATTTGAACCCACGGATAGCTTGCACCATCACACGCTTTCGAGGCGTGCTCCTTCGGCCGCTCGGACACGCTACCGAGAGAGAGCTTAGCCCAAAGAGCACGCAGAGCTGAAATCCGTGTCGGCCGGCCCCTCCGACGGCCCGGGCGGGCCGTCGGAGCCCGTTCACAGGTCCCGGAAGAAGTCCGTCAGCTGCCGCGCGCACTCGGCTTCGAGCACCCCGCGGATCACCTCCGGCCGGTGGTTGAGCCGGCGGTCCCGGACGAGGTCCCACAGGGACCCCGCCGCGCCCGCCTTCTCGTCACCCGCCCCGAAGACCACCCGCGTCACCCGGGACTGCACGAGGGCGCCCGCGCACATCACGCACGGCTCCAGGGTCACCACGAGGGTGCACCCCGTGAGCCGCCACTCCCCGAGCCGGGCGGCCGCCCGGCGCAGCGCCAGTACCTCGGCGTGCGCCGTGGGGTCGCCGGTGGCCTCGCGCTCGTTGTGGCCCGTGGCGAGGAGTTCCCCGCCCGGGCCGAGCACGACGGCACCGACCGGCACGTCGCCGGCCGGGACCGCGAGGGCCGCCTCCTCCAGCGCCAGGCGCATGGAGTCCCGCCAGGGGTCCCGTACGGGATCGGGTCCGTACGAGGTGTCGTGCGCGGTGGCCACTAGCGGACGGCCTCCAGGACCTCGGTGGCGCCGAGCGAGTCGGCGATCTCCGAGAGGGCGTCCCCGTCGAGGGTCATCAGTTGCTTGTTGCTGACTCCGAGGTCGTCCAGCAGCCGGGGGTCGCCGAGCGGACCGGCCGGGACGGGCTCGGAACCCGTCACCACCCTGTCCTCCGCGTCGTCGTCCTCGTCCGTGAACGCGGCGACCGCTTCGTCCTCGCCGTCCTCGGTCCCGTCCAGGTCCAGTTCGTCGAGTTCGTCGTCCTCCTCGTCGCTGCCCAGCAGCTCTTTGGTCAGCATCGATCCGTAGGAGCTGCGGTCGGCTGCGGAGGCGTTCGATACGTAGTACCGGGGGTCCTCCTCGCCGTCCACGCGGACGACGCCGAACCAGGCGTCCTCCTGCTCGATGAGAGCGACCACCGTGTCGTCGTCGACAGCGGCGGAACGGGCGAGATCGATCAGATCACTGAGGGACTCGACGTCGTCGAGTTCCAGGTCGCTCGCTTCCCACCCGTCTTCGGTGCGCGCGAGCAGTGCGGCGAAGTACACCGTGACTCTCCCACTGGTCATAGGCGTGCCGGTTGGAGGTCCCCCCGGCCGGAGGTTGGGGTGGGATCGGCCATGACGCAGGCCGTTCCTTACCCCGCCCAATCGGCATCGTGGCAGAAACAGCGGCTTTGCGAGAGGTCTTCCGCGCGGCGGCCGTGTCGCGGCGTCCGCCGCCACGCCGGTCGCGCGGCCGCTCACCAACGGAACGTACGCATCCGCATTTGCTGACGCATGCGGGCCGCACGGGCGCGCCGGGGCTGTACGCGGTCGCGCAGTTCGCGGGCCTCGTTCAGGTCGCGGAGGAACTGGGCACGCCGGGCCCGGCGCTGCGCGGCGCTCTCGGGCGCCTCGGGCGGCCCGCTCCCGCTATCGCTCCCGTCACTCTGGTCACTGGTTCGGCTCGACTGCGTCTCGGGCATCGGCAACCACCCCGGTCCGGTCGTCCTCCTCCGCCGGCGCGAAGCAGACCCCCCGGCTCCCACCTTCCCCCGGGTGGCGCGATTGATGCCAGTGCTTCCCAAATCGTTCCAGGTCAGGGCCACGGCGGAGGAGCCCCTTCCGGCAGCCGCGCGTGGGACCTCAGCCGCCCGCGCGTCCGGCGCCGTCGGTTTCGGCGGTGTCACCGGAGTCGTCGGTGAGGTCCGGTACGACGGCCACCGGCCCGTGCGCGTGCTGGAGCACGGCGTTGGCGACGGAGCCCATCAGCAGGGACCTGCGGCGCGGATGGTGGCGCCCCACGACGACCAGCGCGGCCGACCGGGAGGCCGTCACCAGGCGTCCCGCCGGGTCCCCGGGCACGGCCGCCTGTTCCACGGGCACGTCGGGCCAGCGGGCCCGCAACGGTTCCAGCCGGCGCGTCTGCGAGCGCAGCATCTCCCGTTCGGCGGGGATCGCGTCGCCGTCGTCGGCGAGTGCCTCGGGCGGGATCACCGCGAAGGGGCTGTCGATCAGCAGCGTCGGCGAGGGCGGCAGGTCGTACGCCGAGACCACCTGGACGGTGGTCCCCCGCGCGGCTGCCTCCGCGAACGCGAAGCTCAGTACGTCGTCGGGAGTCTCGGCGGCGTGCAGTCCGAGGACCACCCGGCCGGCCGAGGCCTCGGAGGCGGCAGCGATGGCGTCGCGGTCGGCGTGCGGGACCACGACCACCGGGCAGGTGGCGGTGGTGGACACGGCGCGGCTGTTCGAGCCGAGCAACAGGGTGGCGAACCCGCCGCGCCCCCGGGAGCCCATCACCAGCATCAGCGGCCGGTTCTCGTCGGCGACCACCCGCAGCGCCTCGGGTACGGAACCTTCCAGGGCCTCGTGGCGGACGTCGCGCGGCAGCTCGGGCGAGGCTTCCAGCACCCTGCGGACGTGGTCGCCGATGGGATCGGCGTACTCGTCGGGTTCGTTCGGATGGCGCAGCGCGGAGCGGCGCCCCGCGTACAACTGGGAGGCGTCGGGCAGTACGTGGGCGACCATCAGCGCGGCTCCGTGGCGCAGGGCGGCCCTCCGGGCCCACTCCAGTGCCCGGAGGCTGTGCTCGGATCCGTCGACCGCGGCGATCACCAGTCCATTGCTCACCCGTCAAGGGTGCTGGGCATCCGGGCGGGCCGCATCTCCGCGCCCGGAGGGCGGCGGTCGCCACCGTGGACACCGGGCGGTCGTCGCACCGCGTAGCCTTTTGGGTGTGGGTCGCGAACAGCGGCCGTTGTCGCAGGTAGCAGGGTCGCAGGTCGCAGGTCGAAACCCGGCTGAGTCTTGGAGGATGTTGTGCGTTTGCAGGTAGTCGATCACCCCTTGGTGGCGCACAAACTCACCACGCTGCGCGACAGGCGCACCGACTCCCCCACGTTCCGGCGCCTCGCCGACGAACTGGTGACGCTCCTCGCGTACGAGGCCACCCGTGACGTCCGCACCGAGCAGGCCGACATCGAGACCCCGGTCGGCCCCACGACCGGCGTGAAGCTGTCGCACCCCCGCCCGCTGGTCGTCCCGATCCTGCGCGCCGGTCTCGGCATGCTGGACGGCATGGTGCGGCTGCTGCCGACCGCGGAGGTGGGCTTCCTGGGCATGGTCCGCAACGAGGAGACCCTGGAGGCCTCCACGTACGCGACGCGCATGCCGGAGGACCTCTCGGGCCGCCAGGTCTACGTCGTGGACCCGATGCTGGCCACCGGCGGCACGCTGGTCGCCGCGATCCAGGAGCTCATCAAGCGCGGCGCCGACGACGTGACCGCCGTGGTGCTGCTGGCCGCCCCGGAGGGCGTCGAGGTCATGGAGCGCGAGCTGGCGGGCACGCCGGTGACGGTGGTGACGGCCGCCGTGGACGAGCGGCTCAACGAGAACGGCTACATCGTGCCGGGCCTCGGCGACGCCGGCGACCGCATGTACGGCTCGGCGGAGTAGAGCCCGGGAGTCACGTCGGCTCGGCGGAGTGGAGCCCGGGAGTCACGTCGGCTCGGCGGAGTGGAGCCCGGGAGTCACGTCGGCTCGGCGGAGTGGAGCCCGGGAGTCACGTCGGCTCGGCGGAGTG
>NZ_JBVIVP010000011.1:153414-213417 GCF_055595445.1 Streptomyces sp. NPDC040432
GGGAGCCGATCGGTATCAGCCGTGACCGGTCCCGGTCCCGGTCCGGGGGACCGGGACGGGACCGGGATCAGCACTTTCCGGCGGGTGCGGGCGCGGGATTGGCGAGGAGCGCCACGGCCCGGTCGGCCTCCTCCTTGGGCTTCAGTTCCTTGAAGGCGTCGCCGATGATCAGGTCGATGTCGGCGCCCTCGCGCGTGTCGTGCTGCTGGGTGAGCCCGTCGACCTGGGTGCCGAGGACGGCGTAGGCCGCCTTGTCCGTGGTGGGCGCGCCGAGCAGTATCCCGGCGCCCGGGACCTTCTTGTCGAAGGTGGGCGGGGCGTTGCCCACCTGACCGATGACGAAGCCGCGTTTCTCCAGCTCGTCGCGGACCGCCTTGGCGAGCCCCGCGCGCGGGGTCGCGTTGTAGACGTTGACCGTGATCTGTCCGGGCTGGGGAAGCACGACCGCGGGTGATGCGGAGGTGGCGGGTCCCGGTTGGGGAGCGGAGGCGGGTTTCGCGGCCTTGGCGGGTGTGGCGGACGCCGTGGGGCAGTCCTTGCCGGCCGCCGCCGCGTTCCGCTTACCGCCGCCGTCGCCCCGGAACACCCCGATGAGCTGGAGCGCCCCGTAGCCGAGCAGGGACAGCGCGAGGAGCGAGCCGAGCAGGGCGAGGACGACCTTCCGGCGTCGGGGCCGGCGGCTCATGCGGGGGTAGGCAGCTCCCGTGACGCGGTACTTTCCGCCCATGCCGGGGGGAGTGAGCATGCTCATGGGCGCAGCGTAATGCCGCGCCGTGACGATGCCTACTAAATGATCTATTGATCGGGCAAGGCTGACCCGAAAGGCGCAATCAGTCCATTTCCAGGACGCGTGCGTGCAGCACCTGTCGCTGCTGGAGCGCGGCGCGCACCGCGCGGTGCAGCCCGTCCTCCAGGTACAGATCGCCCTGCCACTTCACGACGTGCGCGAAGAGATCGCCGTAGAAGGTGGAGTCCTCGGCGAGCAGCGTTTCGAGGTCCAGCTGTCCTTTGGTGGTGACGAGCTGGTCGAGCCGGACCGGGCGCGGGGCTACGTCCGCCCACTGCCGGGTGGTTTCCCTGCCGTGGTCGGGGTACGGCCGCCCGCTTCCGATGCGCTTGAAGATCACACGGAAAGCCTACCGGGCCCGCGCCTCCGGGCGCAGCCTCGTGTCATGGGTGCAAAGGTGACGGACAGGGCTATTCCGGGAGTGATGCATGAGCCAGAGCACCGACCAGGCCGTTCCTGCGGACCCCGCGGACCCGGCCGGAGCGATTGCCGCGGGGTACGCCTTCACCGGACCCGCGCTCGATCTGGGGGCCTTGATCTGGGACGGCGCCTGCCTGCCGGACCGGCAGATCCGCATCCCGCTGGGGATGCTCAACCGGCACGGGCTCGTCGCGGGCGCGACCGGCACGGGGAAGACGAAGACCCTCCAGCTCATCGCCGAGCAACTGTCCGCGAACGGCGTGCCCGTCTTCCTCGCCGACATCAAGGGGGACGTCTCGGGGATCTCGGCACCCGGCGCGGACAACGAGAAGGTGCGGGAACGGGCCGCGGAGGTCGGCCAGGAGTGGCGGGCCACCGGCTGCCCCAGCGAGTTCTACTCCCTGGGCGGGATCGGCCCGGGCATTCCGCTGCGGGCGACGGTGACCTCGTTCGGTCCGGTGCTGCTGTCGAAGGTGCTCCAGCTGAACCAGACCCAGGAGCAGTCCCTCGGGCTGATCTTCCACTACGCCGACTCCAAGGGCCTGGAGCTGTTCGACCTCAAGGACCTGCGCGCGGTCGTGGCCTTCCTCGTCTCGGACCGGGGCAAGGCGGAACTCAAGGGGATCGGCGGGCTCTCGACGGTCACCGCCGGGGTGATCCTGCGGGCCCTCACCGCATTCGAGCAGCAGGGCGCGTCGGAATTCTTCGGGGAGCCCGAATTCGACACGAGCGAATTCCTCAGGACGGCAGCGGACGGCCGCGGAACGGTATCCGTGCTGGAACTCCCGGCGGTTCAGGACAAACCCCAACTCTTCTCCACTTTCCTGATGTGGCTGCTCGCCGATCTCTACGCCGATCTCCCGGAAGTCGGCGATCCGGACCGGCCGAAGCTGGTCTTCTTCTTCGACGAGGCGCACCTGCTGTTCAACGGGGCGTCGAAGGCCTTCCTGGATTCCATCACCCAGACGGTCCGGCTGATCCGTTCCAAGGGAATCGGCGTCTTCTTCGTGACCCAGACCCCGAAGGACGTCCCGGCGGACGTGCTGGCGCAGCTCGGCAACCGCGTGCAGCACGCGCTGCGCGCCTTCACCCCGGACGACGCGAAGGCCCTGAAGGCCACCGTGAAGACCTTCCCCAATTCCGCTTACGACCTGGAGGAGTTGCTCACCGGTCTCGGCACGGGCGAGGCGGTGATCACGGTGCTCAGCGAGAAGGGCGCCCCGACGCCAGTGGCCGCGACCCGGCTGCGGGCCCCGCAGTCGCTGATGGGACCGGTCGACGCGGCGGAACTGGACCGGGCGGTGAAGGCGTCGCTGCTGTACTCGCGCTATGCCGAGCCCGTGGACCGCGAGTCGGCGTACGAGAGGATCAGCGCCGAACAGGCGGCGGCCGAGGCCGCCGCGGAGGAGGCGGCGGCGGCCGCGGAGGCGGAGAAGCGGGCGGAGAAGGAGGCCAAGGAGGCGGAGAAGGCCGCCCGGAGGGCGCCGAAGCCGGAGCCCTCGTTGGCCGAACAGGTGGTGGGCAGCGGCATCTTCCGCTCGTTGGCCCGCTCGGTCGGCACCTCCCTGGGCCGGGAGATCTCCCGCTCCCTCTTCGGAACGGCCCGTCGCAGAAGATGACCTGACGGGGCGTCGGTCGATCCCGCACGCCCCGGGCCTGCAGGTCCAGCCGGAATCAAGTGCACCGGGTGCCGCCGGCCCCGTCGACGCTGACAGACTCGGGGGTATGCGGACCGAACTCACCGACACCACGTCCAGCAAGGTCGTCCGGGCCTTGCTCGAAGCGCGCCGAGCAGTCGGCAGCCCGGCCATGGGGCTGGTGCTGACCCTCGTCGTGGTCACCGACGAGGAGAACGCCTACGACGCCGTACGCGCCGCCTCCGAGGCCTCCCGCGAGCATCCGTGCCGCATCATCGCCGTGATCAAGCGGACGGCGCGGGGTCCGCAGCGGCTCCGCCAGACCCGGCTCGACGCCGAACTGCGGGTCGGCACGGACGCCGGCTCCGGCGAGATCGTGCTGCTGCGCCTGCACGGCGAACTCACCGACCAGGCGGGCTCCGTCGTGCTCCCGCTGCTGGTGCCCGACGCGCCGGTGGTGGCCTGGTGGCCGTCCGAGGCCCCGGCGGATCCGGCCCGTGACCAGCTGGGCGCGTTGGCCCAGCGCCGCATCACCGACTCGCAGGCGGCGCCCGACCCGGTCGGCGTGCTGGACCGGCGGGCGGCCTCGTACGCCCCCGGTGACACCGATCTGGCCTGGACCCGGCTGACGCCGTGGCGCTCCCTGCTGGCCGCCGCCTTCGACCACAAGCCGCTTCCGGTCACGGGCGCGGCGGTGGAGAGCGAGCCGGACAACGCGAGCGCCGAGCTGCTGGCGCGCTGGCTGGAGCACCGGCTGGAGGTGCGCGTGGACCGGGTGGCCACCGACGGACCGGTCATCACCCGGGTCCGGCTGGAGACCAGCGCCGGGGAGATACGGGTGGACCGGCCCGCAGGGGTGCTGGCCACCCTGTTGCTGCCCGGCTGGCCCGACCGCAAGGTGGCCCTCAAGATCCGCAGCACGGCGGAGCTGCTCGCGGAGGAACTGCGGCGCCTGGACGCCGACGTCGTCTACGCCTCGGCGCTGCGCGGCCGATCCGCCCAGGCCTCGCTCTCCGCGTAGTGGTTGTCGTACACCGGTGAGCTGTCCTTGATGTCCTGGACGGTCGCCTCGCCGGCGCGGACGCGGCCGAGGAGCCGGTAGTAGTCGAAGCGGGCCATGCCCGGCGTGAAGCCGACGAGGACCTCGGCCGTGTGGCCCGCGGCCGGGGCGAAGGCGTGCTTCACACCGGGCGGGACGGTGATGAAGTCGCCCTTGCCGAGGGTGTGGACCTCGTCGCCGACCAGGACGTCGAGGCGGCCGTCGGTGACGTGGAAGAACTCGGTCGCCTTCGTGTGGAAGTGCACGGGGGCGCCGGCCGCTCCCACCTCGAAGCTCGCGGTGTTGCAGGTCAGCTCGTCGGTGTCGGTGAGCAGGGTGATGACGCTGCCGGGGCCGTCGCTGACGCGCTCGGCGGTCGCGCCGCGCGTGAGATTTTCGATCATGAATCCGACCCTAGTGCCGTGACCGCAGGAATCCTCAGGTCCGGTTGGCGGCGGGGCTGAGGCCGCCTCGGTCCGCGACCCGGACCGGGCCCGCCCCCTACCCCTACCCCTTCGCCTTCGCCGCGGCCTTCATCTCCTGCTTGTACGCCCGGACCTTGGCCAGGGACTCCGGGCCGGTGATGTCGGCGGCGGAGCGGTGGATGTTCGCCGGGCCGTAGCCCCCCGCGGCCTCCCGCCAGCCCTTGGGGCGCACCCCGTACCGCTTGCCGAGCAGCGCCAGGAAGATCTGCGCCTTCTGCTCCCCGAACCCGGGCAGTGCCTTGAGCCGCTCCAACAGTTCCGGGCCCGTCGTGGCGTCGGCCCAGACGGCGGCGGCGTCACCGTCGTAGTGCTCGACCAGGTACGCGCACAGCTGCTGGATCCGCTTCGCCATGGATCCGGGGTAGCGGTGCACGGCGGGCTTCTGCGAGAGCAGCGCCGCGAAGGCGTCCGGGTCGTGGGCGGCGATGGCGTGCGCGTCGAGGTCGTCGGTGCCGAGCCGCTGCGCGATCGTCCACGGGCCGGAGAACGCCCACTCCATCGGTACCTGCTGGTCGAGCAGCATGCCGGTGAGCGCGGCGAGCGGGCTGCGGCCGAGCAGGGCGTCGGCCTCGGGCTGCTGGGCCAGCCGGATGGTGATGTCCATGGCTCCAGCCTCCCCCGCGCGCGGGCTCGGCGCGCGGTCGGCGCGCGGTTGCCGCACCCCCCGCCTAGCGTGGGAACGAAACACCCGCACGCGGACACGGGAGTAGATCGACCATGGCTGAGTTCCAGGAAGGCGCGCCCTGCTGGGTGGACGCGATGTTCACCGATGTGGAGGGCGCCAAGGCGTTCTACGCGGACGTCCTCGGCTGGACCTTCGGGGAGTCCAGCAGCGAGTACGGCAACTACACCCAGGCCTACTCCGACGGGAAGGCCGTCGCGGCCGTGGTCCCGCCGATGCCGGGCGCGGACGCTCCCTCGCAGTGGTGTCTGTACTTCGCCTCGCCGGACGCGGCGGCGACGGCGGAGAAGATCAGGGCGGCCGGTGGCGAACTGGTCATGGAGCCGATGCAGGTCGGCACCTTCGGCACGATGCTGATCGCGAAGGAGCCGAGCGGCGCGATCTTCGGCGTCTGGCAGCCCGGCGAGCACAAGGGCTTCGAGAAGATGGGCGAGGCCGGCGCGTACTGCTGGGCGGAGGTCTTCAGCCGGGACGTCGCCCGACCGGACGCGTTCCTGCCGGCGGTGTTCCCCTACGAGGCCGAGCAGATGGAGACGGGCGACGATCCCGAGATGGCCGGGATGGACTTCAAGGTCTTCAGCCTGGGCGGCAGGAGCAACCCGGTCCTCGGCCGGATGGCCATGGGCGACGAGTTCCCGCCCGAGGTCCCGTCGTACATCCAGGTCTACTTCGCGGTCCCCGACTGCGACGAGGCCGTGGCGAAGACGAAGAAGCACGGCGGGAAGCTGCACTTCGGGCCGATGGACAGCCCCTTCGGCCGCTTCGCGGCGGTCGCGGACCCGCAGGGCGCGGCGTTCGCGGTGATCGACGTCACGACGACGGTCGGGGAGATGCCCTCGTTCGGGTAGCGGCGGGTACGGGCCGACCCCCGGGGCCGGCCGGAGCCGTCGGGGGTCGCCGAACCTCGGCTCGACCCGGTCCGTGCGGTCAGGCCGCGCGTGGCAGGGGGAGCTCCGCGCGGCGGGCCTCGCCGCGCGCCACGAGGGCCGCGCATCCGAGCCCGAGCGACGCGACGAGTCCGAGGACGCCGAGCAGGCCGGCGGCGGAGACCAGGAGGAAGCCGTCGGAGGAGTCGGCGACCTTGGCGCGGACGCTCGCCGCGGGGACGGTGCCCTGCTGTTCGCCCACGGGATCCATCGCCGAGTCGCGGGAGTTGAGCCGGTGGTCGCCCATCACGAAGATCCGGCCCTCCGGCACGGTCACGTCGAACGCGAAGGCCGACGGTCGGCCGGCCTCCCGCAGGTAGGGCTCGACGAGCGGTTCACCGTTGAGGGTCAGCGTGGTCGCGCCGGCGGTGTGGGAGACCCTCGCGATCCCGAGACCCGACCGTCTGTTTGCCCGCGCCATGTCAGAACCGGACGTGCGGCCCGAATCCTACGGGGGGTCCGCGCAGCCCCGACACCGGCCGGGTTCATGGCTGCGGAAGGCGCGGTCGCAGCTCGGGCAGTTCTGCAAGGGGGCCGGCGCGACGCGTGCGGGTCTTCTGAACTCGGCCTCCAGGGCGGGCGGGACCTGGTCCCTGAGCCGGTGGGCGATGAGCCCGGCCGGGTTGGTCAGTACGTCGGGGAGGTCGGCGGTCAGCACGGTGATGATCGCGTCCGCGCTCCCGCCGCGTTCGACCCAGACCTGGGCCCATTCCGCGAGGCGCTCGATGTCGCGCCCTCCGAGGAGCAGCCGGTGGTCGACGTGGCGCAGCTTCGCGAGCACGGCCATGGCCGCCGGGCGGTGGGGCGAGGGCGGCCCGGGGACGGGACGCGGGTCGGGCCCGGGGTCGGGTTCCGGCGCGGGCTCCGGCTCCGGCTGCGGCCCGGGTTCCGGCTCGGGCTCCGGCTCGGGGGTCAAGTCCCGCGGTACCGGCGTCGGTTCGGGGCCTTCCGGTGCCGGTGGCGGTGGTGGTGCCGGCACGGGTGCGGGTGGCGGCACGGGTGTCGGCCGCGTCATCGCCGCGGGGTGGTTGTAGGACACCGTCCGGGTGACGAACCGCCCGTCGGGCAGCTGTTCCACGGTCCGCTTGAGGTAGCCGTGGGCCTCCAGCTCGCGCAGGGCCGTCGCGATCCGGGTCGTCCCCTCGGGGACCTGCCTGACCAGGTCTTTGATGCCGATGGCGGTGCCGGGCGGGAGGGACTGGATGTACGCGCCGAGGCCGCGGGCGGTCAGCGTCAGCTTCGGGTGCTGGATGAGGTGGTTCCCGATCACGGTGAACCGGGTCGTGTGTCGGACGTTCACGTGGCGAACGCCGTACGGCGCAGGGGAGGGCGCGATAGCCTGCTGAGGAGCCAGGGGGAAGCTAGTGACTTCCTGCTTGGTCAGGCCCTCGCCCGGGATTGCCGTCCCGGCGGGGGCCGTCTTCGTCGGTGAAGCGGTCGGGCCGAGCATATGCCCCGCAACCGGTCCGAAATCCAACCGAGTTGGACTTGTTCACCCGTGTGAGTGATGGCACCGCCGGGGGAGGCTGGTGGGGTTGGGAAGGGGTTCTTTCCCCGGTTTTTGCGAAGCAAGAAACGTACCGCGAACCCGGGACCTGCCCGACCGGGACCCGGTCCCACCTCAGCGGACGGTGAGTTGGTCGTACGTCTTGTAGGTGTACTCGCCGGACAGGGTGATCCTGTTCCCGGTGGTCGCCGGGAGGCCGAGACGGTCGTTCACGAGCCGGGTCATCGGGCCGCAGCCGGTGGCGGCCGGCACGGCGAACGCGGTGTCGGTCGCCGCGTACTTGATCACCGGGGGGTTCTTGGACACCCGCTCGGAATCGCCCACCCGCTTCAGGCGGATCTCGATCGGGGTGTCGCCGGCGCCGATGGTGCAACCGTCGGGCAGGAGCGGGCTCACGGCGCGGTAGCGCAGGGTGAAGAAGCCCATGCTGTCGCCCACGGAGTAGAAGTCGGAACGGCCGCCGTACTCCGGCCGCAGTGACAGGCCGAGCAGCGGTGACCGGTCGGCGGAGGCGCCGTCGATGCCGAGCAGTCCACCGGGGACGGTGGAGGGCCCGCCGCGCAGGGATCCCCAGGCCTGGCCGTTGCTGCCGTCGGGCATCGGCCCCTCGGCGAACGTGAGGGTCATCGGGGCCAGTGCGGGGATGTCGCGGTTGCCGAGGCGGAGCGAGCCGGAGGCGGTGTGCAGCTCGCACTTCCAGCGCGCCGCGTCGACCCCGGCGGGGAGGGCGGGGCAATCGGAGAAGTCGTAGGTGGGGGAGGCGGGAGAGGCGGGTCCGGTGGCCGCCGAGGCGCCGGCCGTGCCGGTGATCGTGAGGGCGAGTGCGGCGGCGAGGGCGAGCCCGGCGGTGGTGGTCTTCATGGCCCCCACGGTGCCGCCGGGCGCCGGTCGGCCGCGCCGGGGAAACCCCCGGCCCGCCCCTGAGGTGCCCCCGAGCCGGGGTCAGGGCCGATCTGTCGCGCGCGTAAGGGCAGTTGGGCCCGCAACGCACCGCAACGCACCGCACCGTAACGCACCGCCCTGCTCGGAGCCGGTCCGCCGGTCCCCCGGTGCGGCGCGCGGGGCGGGTTCGGTGCGTGCGCGTCGGCCCGTCGTGCGACCTTTCGCGCAGCGGCGAGCCGGGCGGGTGGTTCCGGGTCGCGGATGCGAGGGGCGGCGAGCGGGGCGGGGCGCCGGCTCGTACGGTCGATCCCGTGCGGATCCCCCGATCCGCGCGGACGAAGAAACCGAAGACGTAGAGGTCGAAGCACCATGAGCCTGAGCATCCGCAACCAGATCGCCGGAACCGTCACCGCCGTCACCATCGGCGAGGCCATGGCGACGGTGAAGGTGCGCCTCGACGGCGGCCAGGACATCACCGCCGCCATCACCGCCGACGCCGTCAAGGACCTCGGCCTGACCGCGGGCTCCGCCGTGAAGGCCCTGGTCAAGGCCACCGAGGTGGCGCTCGCCACCGGGCCCGTCGAGGGCCTGTCCACCCGCAACCGGATCCCCGGGACCGTCGTCGACGTCGCCACGGGTCCGGCCATGGCCTCCGTGAAGGTCGACGTGAACGGTGGCGGCCTGACCGCCGCCATCACCGCCGACGCCGTCGAGGCGCTCGGCCTGGCCGCCGGCACCTCCGTCGTCGCGCTGATCAAGGCGACCGAGGTCTCCCTCCAGTCCGCGTAGGGCCCCGGAGCCGCCGTCAGACCCCCACGGCCAGTGGCGCGAGCGCCACGGCCGGGGGCGGCGCCGACAGGGCGCCGAACCAGATGTGGGTGACGGCGCTGACGTACCGCGCACCGCAGCGGTCGGACGGGACGACCAGCTGGCAGCCCGCCTCGTCGAGGTCCTCACCGTCCAGGCGGGTGGCCAGCAGGACGGGACTGCCGCAGAAGTCGGTGTCCAACTCCGCCCAGGACAGCACTGTGTGGTGGCCGTCCCCGCCGCTCACCGCCAGCAGGAACCGACTGCGGTCCTTGCGGCGGCGGCCGTCGAGTGCGGGACAGGCGCGGGTGACGACGTCCCGCAGCAGCGCGCCCTCGAAGACGTGGTGCTGCGGGCCGTTCGTCGCGCAGTCGAAGGTGACCTCGGCCCGGTGGCCGGGCCATTGCCGCAGATCGGCGACGGTGAGGGTCGCCGGATGGTCAAGGTCTCCGTGCAGCGTGAGTCCGGACATGCGGGCATGATGCCCGCCACGGCCCGACGCGGAACCTCATCTGCGAGGTTCGGAGGTCCGTATGAGCCGCAGACCGGATGTCATTGGTGCTTTCCACCTTGCAGATTCCGGTTGATTTTCTGCCAGACCACATCACGTGTCACAGGCATCTCGGTGAACCGGATGCCCGTCGCGTCCCGCAGCGCGTTGGCGAAGGCCGGGCCCACCGGGTTGAACGGGCTCTCGGACATGGACTTGGCGCCGAGCGGTCCAATCGCGTCCGAGGTCTCCATGAAGTGGACCTCCGTGCGCGGGACGTCCGCGTACTGCGGCAGCCGGTAGCGGCGGAAGGCGGCCGTGGTGACCTCCCCGCGCTCGTCGACCCGCACCGTCTCGAAGAGGGTGGCGCCCAGGGCCTGGGCCACGCCGCCCTCGACCTGCCCCCGGCACTGCATCGGGTTCATGACCTTGCCCGCGTCCGCCGCGTGCACGCTCCGCAGGATCCTCATCTCGCCGGTGTTCGGGTCCACCGCCAGCCGGAACCACTGGGCGTTGAAGGCCACCGACCGGGGCGAACCGCTCCAGTGGCCGTCCGCCGCGATCTCGTCCGTCCTGCCCGTGACGTGCGCGGCCTCGTACAACTCCTTCAGGGTGACGACGCGGCCCGCGCAGTCGAAGGCCTCCCTGCCCGGCTCGCACAGGTGCCGGGCCACGCCCGTGTGCCGGGCCGCGAAGGTCCGCAGGCGCTCGGCGAGCGAATCGGCCGCCAACATGACCGCCTTGCCCGCCACCACCGTGCCGGCCGAGCCGAACGCGCCGGTGTCGTGCCGGACGACGTCGGTGTCGGACTGGCGCACCGTGATCCGGTCGACGGTCGTGTTCAGCGCTCCGGCGGTGATCTGCTTGTGGACGGTGGTCGTGCCGTTGCCGAACTCGGCCGTGCCGACCGCGATGTCGTACGTCCCGTCGCGCATCAGGCTGATCCGCGCGTCGGCGAAGTGGCCGCCCGGCGGGCCGGTCGCGATCATCGCGACCGCCGCGCCCTGGCCGGTGAGCCAGCCTTCGGGGACGTCCTCGTGGCTGCGGTCCTCGGCGATGGCCCGGCGCACCACGTCCATGCACTGCTTCATCCCGTACGAGGCGATGAACAGGTCCTCCTCGTGGCCGATCGGCGTCACCAGGTGGTCGCCGGGGCCGATGACGTTCTTCTCGCGCAGGACCAGCGGATCCATGCCGAGCCGGATCGCGAGCTCGTCCATCATCGACTCGACGGCGAAGAGGACCTGCCCGAGGCCGTAGCCCCGGAAGGCGCCCGCCGGCACGCCGTTGGTGTAGACGGAGTAGGCCTCCACCTCCTTGTTCGGCGCCTTGTAGACCGCGAAGGACTCGCCGACGCTGTGGAACATGACGGCCGGGCCGTGGTTGCCGTAGGCGCCGGTGTTGGAGACGACGCGGATGCGCAGCGCGGTGAGGGTGCCGTCGGCCTTGGCGCCCACCTTGATGGTGATCTTGAAGGGGTGCCGGGTGGTGGCGCCGTAGAACTGCTCGGCCCGGGTGAATTCGAGCTTCACCGGGCGGCGCAGCCGCAGGGCGGCGAGGACCACGATGTCCTCGGTCAACATCTCCTGCTTGCCACCGAACCCGCCGCCCACGCGGCCCGCGACGACGCGGACCTCGTCCTCGCCGAGGTCGTAGAGCGCGCACAGCGCCCGTCGGGTCAGGAACGGGGCCTGGGTGGAGGAGCGGACGGTGATGCGCTCGCCGTCGCCGTCCTCCTTGGGTTCGAAGTACGCGACGCTGCCGTGGGTCTCCAGGCTGGCGTGTTGCACGCGCTGCGTCCGGAAGGTCTCCTCCAGGACGACGTCCGCCTCCGCGTAGCCCCGCTCCATGTCGCCGAGCGTGTTGTGGACCTCGCCGCACACGTTGTTCTCGGCCCGGAAGATCCCCGACTCGGGCCCCTTGGGGTGCAGCACGGGCGCGCCCGGCAGCATGGCCTCCTCCGGGTCGATGACGTAGGGGAGTTCCTCGTACGTGACCACCACCCGGCGGCAGCCCTCCTCGGCGGCCTGCTCGCTGTCGGCGACGACGGCCGCCACGCGCTGGCCGACGAAGCGCACCACGTCGTCCAGGACGCGGGTGTCCATCGGGTCCTCGGTCGGGTGCTCGTGCCGGGCGGACGAGTACAGCCGGTCGGGGGCGTCGTGGTGGGTGAGGACGGCGTGGACGCCGGGTACCTGGAGGGCGTCGCGGGTGTCGATGTCGACGATGCGGGCGTGCGGGTGCGGGGAGCGCAGCAGCTTCATGTGGAGCAGGCCGGGCACCTCCACGTCGAAGGTGTAGCGGGCGGTGCCGGTGACGACGAGCGGGCCCGCGGGGGCGCCCAGCGACTTCCCGACGGCCTGGCCGGCCTCCGGTTCCTCGGTGTGCTTCACCCCGCGGACGGCGTCCTCGATGGCCCGGTAGCCCGTACAGCGGCAGATGTTGCCCTTGAGGGCGCGCGGCAGGTCCTGGAGCTTGCCGTCGTCGTGGGCGGAGCCCTCCTCGGTCCGGAGGGCCGCCGTGGTCATCAGGAACCCGGCGGTGCAGAAGCCGCACTGGAACCCCTGCGCGTCGAGGAACTGCTGCTGGACCGGGTGGAGTTCACCGCCGGGCTTGGCGAGGCCCTCGACGGTGGTGACGGAGCGGCCCTCGGCGCGGACGGCCGGGTAGAGGCAGCTGTGCACGGGCTGCCCGTCGACGTGGACGGTGCAGGCCCCGCAGTCGCCCTGGTCGCAGCCCTTCTTCACGCCGAACCAGCCGCGCTCGCGCAGGTAGGTGCGCAGGCACTGGCCGGAGCGGGGCTCCTCCTCGAAGCGCTGCTCGTTGATCTCGATGCCGTAGCTCATCGGGAAACCTCCTCGGCCGTGAGTTCGCGGCGGATCTCCTCCGCCAGGAGCAGCGCCATGTGCCGCCGCCAGTCGGGCAGTCCGTGGATGTCGTCGAACCACTCCTCGGGACGGACGGCGTCGTCGACGGCCGCCCGCAGCTCGGCCGCCGTGGGCGGCAGCGCGAACCAGAAGCGGAAGGGGCGGGTGGTGGCGGCGGACACGGTCACGGCGAGCGAGCCGTCCTGCGGGTCCGAGGTGCCGATCACGAGGACGCCGGAGCGGCCGAGCCCGTAGAGGGAGGCCTGTCGGAAGGCCGTACGGGAGCCGAGGGCGCGGGCCGGGACACGGAGGGAACGCAGCAGTTCCCCGTCGCGCAGGTCCTTGACCCCGGCGCCGCGGATGAAATCGGTGACGGGCAGCCGGCGGGTGGCGCCGTCCTGGCCCTGGAGGAGGACGGTGGCGTCGAGGCCCGCGCCCAGCGAGATGATCGGCCCGGCCGGGAGGCCGTTGCAGAGGTTCCCGCCGACGGTGGCCATGTTCCAGATCTTGAAGCTCGCCAGGAAGGCCCGGCAGCACTGCTCGATCAGCGGGGCCGCGGTGGCCGGCAGGCTCCGGCCGAAGCGGGACAGCTCGGTGATCGTGCAGGTCGCGGAGATGTCGAGCGAGCCGTCCGGCTGCCAGGACAGGGGCGGCCAGCCCATCCGCGACAGGTCGATCAGGCGACGGATGTGCGGCTGGGGTTCGGAGAAGAGGTACGTCCCGCCGCCGAGCCAGGCGTCACCGGGCCGCCAGGGCTCCCGGCGGCGAGCGTCGCGCACGTCGATCACCGTGTTGAGGTCCATCCCGCGCCACCAGCCTTTCTCCGCCGCGCGCCGTTCACATCTGCCGGCATGTCTTCCGGCAGCCGTCCGGCGCGTCGTCCGCATGCCGTCCGCATGCCCTGCGGCAACGTCCTCCGGCAATGTCTTCCGGCCAGTGAAACAAGGGGGGCGGGGGCGATACGACTGGTCCCGGCCACGGAAACGTACGGGGTTCCGGGGGTTCCTCCTGGATGATCAACCAAGAGCTCTAGGTGCCCATTGCCCTTGCATTTACGATGGGAATCACCGTATTCACCTGGCGAATGTGGCTCACCCCACCGCAAGGAGTCCCTGCCATGCACGTCCTCGACCTGCTCCAGTCCGACGATCTCGGCCTCACCCTGCTCTGGGGCGAGGCGTCCCTTCTCGGCCAGGAGGTCAGCGGGGTCACCGCCACCGACCTGGAGGACCCGGGCCGGTTCCTGGGCCCCGGGGAACTCGTGCTGAGCGGACTGGTGTGGTGGGCGGAGGGCGACCTGGCGAAGGCCGACCACTTCGTCTCGGCCCTCGCCCGGGCGGGGGCCACCGCCCTGTTCGCGGGCGAGGAGACCCACGGCCGGGTTCCCGACGAACTGGTGGCGTCCTGCCGGACGCACCGGGTGCCGATCGTGGCCGTCCCGGCGCGGACCAGCTTCCGGGCCGTCACCGAGGCCGTGTACCTGCGCCAGTGGGGCGACCTCAGCCGCCGCCCCCACCGCATCTTCGCCCTCCCCGAGAACGTGCGCGCCGAACTCAGTCGGCTGCTGGAGGGCGGCGCGGGGCCCGCCGAGCTCCTGGACCGGGCCTGCGCGCACCTGGGCAAGGTCGCGTGCTACCTGCTGACCGCGAGCGGCCGCACGGTGGCCCGTACGCCGTCCGCGCCGCCGATGTCCGCCCGGCGGGCCGTCGCCACGCGCGGCGGGCTGTCGCTGCGGATCGAGGCCGACAGCTCCCCGTACGACGCCTGGCAGCTCCACGTGCCCGACGCGGACGCGGCGCCGCCCCGCGTGCTCCACGAGATCGCCGAGGTCATCGCCCAGTACCGGGACGGACTCATCCGTGCCGGGGTCGCCGCTCGTCCGGCGGGCCGCGAGCTGGTCCGGGTGCTGTCGGGCGAGGCGGAACCGGCCGCGCTGGAGGAGGCGTTGACCGCCGCCGGGCTCCCGCCGACCGGCCCGTACCGGGTGCTCGTCGCCACCTCCGGCGAGGCCCTGGCCGAGGCGTTGGAGCACCTGGACGGCGTTCCGTGGGCGGTGGGCGGCCCGGTCGCGGTGCTGTCCGAGGAGGCGCGCGCGTCGGCGGACCACGTGGCGGCGCTGCGCGCCCTGTGGCCTCTGATCCAGGCCTGCGCCGGCCCCGACGCGGACCTGCGCCTGGGCGCGGGCGCCCGGGCCGCGGGCCCCGAGGAGCTGCGTTCCTCGCTGACCCAGGCCCGCTTCGCCCTCACGGCGGCCGACGAGGCGGGTCCCGTGCGCGGGGTCGAGCAGTTGGACACCCTGGCGGACCTGCTGTCCGGGGGTGCCGCCGGAGGTGCGCGGGGTGTTCGGGACGCGGACGTTGGGTGCGTTGGGCGACGGGATGCTGCGCGAGACGCTGGAGGTCTTCCTGGCCAACAACTGCTCGTGGGCCCGTACGGCGGAGGCCCTCCACCTGCACGTGAACACCGTGCACTACCGGATCGAGCGGGTGGAGGTGCTGACCGACCGGGACCTGTCCCGCCTCGACCACAAGCTCGACCTGTACGCGGCGCTGCGCTGCGGCTAGCCGTACGAAGCCCGCCGGCTCGGGGAGCGGCGGGCTTCCATTTGGTCGGTTGCGAACACTGTACGCATGGGCGTACGTTGTTCATGTCACCGAGCGAACGGTGTACGCATCAGGCGGGGCAAGGGGAGGGACCACCATGAGCGGTACCGCGGGGAACATCCGAACGGGCGTCACGGGGGAGGGAGCCGCGCGCGACCCGCGCCGCTGGCTCATCCTGATCGTGCTCTGCCTCAGCACCCTCGTACTGGTCGTCGACAACATGGTGCTCACCGTGTCGATCCCGCCGATCGCCCAGGACCTCGGCGCCGACGCCGAAGCCATTCAGTGGATCATCGAGTCGTACATCCTGGTCTTCGCCGGCCTCCTGCTCACCGCGGGCAGCCTCTCCGACCGGTTCGGCCGCCGACGGGTGATGATCATCGGCCTCGCGCTCTTCGGGATCGCCTCCCTCCTCGCCGCCCACGCCGAATCCCCCGCCCAACTCATCGCGGGACGCGTGGTCATGGGCATCGGCGGCGCCCTCGTCATGCCGAGCACCCTCTCGATCCTGATCACCGTCTTCGACGAGGAGGAGCGCCGCAAGGCCATCTCCGCCTGGGGCGCCGCCGCCGTCGTCGGCCTCGTCGGGGGCCCGGCGGTCGGCGGGATCCTGATCGCCCACTTCTGGTGGGGCGCCGTCTTCCTGATGAACGTGCCGATCGTGCTGATCGCCATCGCCGCCGCGCTGATCCTGATGCCCGAGTCCAAGGGGCCGTGGCGCAAGCCCGACTTCGCCGGCATGGGCCTGTCCGTCACCGGAATGACCGCCCTGATCGGGACGATCATCGCCCTCCCGAAGGACGGCCTCACCGCCCCCTCGACACTGGTCGGTCTCACCGTCGCCGTCGGCGCGCTCACCGCCTTCGTCGTCCACGAGGTCCGCACCGAACACCCGATGGTCCCGATGGCCCTCTTCCGCGACCGGATGTTCAGCGGCGCCAGTTTCTCGCTCGTCCTGCTGACCTTCGCCAACGGCGGTCTGATGCTGGTACTGACCCAGTACCTCCAGTTCGTCGCCGGCCACAGCCCCACCGAAACCGGCCTCGCGTTCACCCCGCTCGCCGTGGCCACCCTGCTCTTCAACGGCCTCGGCGCCACCCTCGGCAACCGCGTCGGCAACCGGATCATGACCGCCGTCGGCCTCGCCGTGATCGCCGCCGGCTTCGCGGTCCTCGCCACGCTGGAGGCCGGCGACGGCTTCGTCCCCCTCGCCGCCGCCATGACGGTCATGGGCATCGGCGGCGGCCTGGCCATGCCGGCGGCCACCGCGGCCCTCATGGGCGCCGTCCCCGCGGAGCACGCGGGAGTCGGTTCCGCCCTCAACGACACCGTCCAGCAGGCCGGCGCCGCCCTCGGCGTGGCCGTCCTGGGCGCCCTGCTCACCTCCGTCCACTCCGGCGCCATGCCGGCCGGCACGCCGGACGCCGCCCGGCACTCCGTGACCGTCGCCCTCACCGACCCGGCGCTCGCCGCCGCCGCCCGCGACGCCTTCACCGCCGCCATGTCGGCCACCTTCACCGCCGCCGCGGCGGGCGTCCTGGCCGCGGCCGGCCTCGCCCTGATCCTGATGCGGGACCGGAAGTCCCCCGCGACCCCGGCGCCGACCGGATCCGAACCCCGACCGTCGGACCCGACCCCGGCCGGACGGGTGGCCGCGTAGGCGCACGGCACGGGGGCGGGAACGCGAGGAACGGCGGGGGAACGCAGGAGCGGCGGGGGAAACCCCCGCCGCTCCTGCGCGCTCCGGGCCGGCGACGGGCCCACCGGGTACGGACGGGCGCTCACGGGCTCCACGGGTACGGGCCGGCGCTCACGGGCTCCACGGGCACGGACGGGCGCTCACGGGCTCCACCGGTACGGGCCGCCGCTCACCAACCGCTCGCCGCCCCGCCCTCCTCCGCCGGCGAACCGACGGCCTCGCCGTCCTGCTCGACGGCGACCACCGCGGGGTGTGCCCGCAGGGCGGCCAGCTGTGCCTCGTTCAGATCGGCCGCGAAGCCCCGTACGACGCTGCGGTACACGTACCGGACCTCGGTCACGCCGGTCTCGTCCATCACCCGCTCCGGGTCGGCGTCGGGGGCGAGGGTGACGATGTAGGGCTCGGTCCGGCTGTCGTCGGCCGGCCTCACCGACCCCACCGCCCCGGCCGCGTACGCGACGGGCGCCACCCCGAGCGGGGCGACGAGCAGGGAGGCGGCGAGCAGGGCGGGACGCAGGATCGGGCGCGTGATCGGGCGGGTGGTCGGGCGCATGCGGAACTCCGTTTCCCAAGGATCGGCTACCCGCTCCTTCGGCCGGCAAGCGACCCACCTTGAACCGCGCCGGGCGCGGACGGCTTCGGTAGCCTGTCGCGACGTTGTCGTCGTGTTCATGGTCAGAGCGTCGGACCCCGTCGCAGGGGCGGTTCGGGGCCGGCGTTCAGGCCCGCGACTCCCGGGGGACCCTCATGCTGACGATCGGCCAGGTCGCGACCCATCTGGGCGTGACCGTGCGCGCCATCCGCCACTACCACCAACGGGGCCTGCTGCCCGAGCCGGAGCGCGACGTCTCCGGTTACCGGCGCTACGGGGCCGACGCGGTCGTGGCCCTGGTCCGGATCAGGACCCTGTCGGACGCCGGCGTGCCGCTCGCCCGGATCGAGGAACTGATGGCCGCCACGCCCCGACAGTTCGCCGCGGCCGTGAAGGAGATCGACGACGAGCTCAGAACCCAGGTGCGGGACCTGAAGCGGCGCCGCGGCCGGATCGCCGAACTGTCCGCGGGCGACGCCCTCTTCCTCCCGCCCGACGTCGTGCTCCTGCTGGACCGGCTCCGGGAGGTCGGCCTCTCCCCCGAGACCGTCAGGACCGAACGCGACACGTGGATCCTGCTGGTGGCGCAGTACCCCGACCGGGTCCCGCAGTGGGCACGACAGAAGCACACCCTGTTCGAGGACCCCGCCTTCCAGCGCCTCTACCTGACCTGCGACCGGGCAGCCGCCTGGGACCGCGACGACCCCCGACTGGAGGCCCTCGCGGACACCGTGAACGCCTTCGGCGGCCTCACCCCGCCGGACCCTGACGGCCCCGAGCCGGTGCTCCCCCTCGACGCCCTGGTCGCCGTCACCCTCATGGCGTCCCGAACGGGCAGACCGGTCCCGGCGTGGGAACGCCTGATAGACCTCTGCCGCCTCCGCGCGAACCCCACCTGAGGCCTCCTGGGGATGGTCCGGGTCGGCCGGGGCCCGACGCGGCGGCCCCGCCGTCCCCGCGCGGGCGGGATCCGGCGGGTGCGCGGTGGTGGGACAACGCAGAAGGCCCCGGCCGGTTTCCCGGTCGGGGCCTTCAAGTGCCCGGTGAGGCACTGGCGGAGGATACGAGATTCGAACTCGTGAGGGGTTGCCCCCAACACGCTTTCCAAGCGTGCGCCCTAGGCCACTAGGCGAATCCTCCGCCGCAAACAATACAAGACGTTGAGGGGTGCTCGCGAACACGATCCGGATCACGGGTCCCGGAGTCCTCCCTGATCGGTCCTTGATCCGCTCCGGCGGGGTCCGAAGCGGATCCCGAACCGGGGTCGTGATCGCGGTCGGGGCGAGGAGGGAGGGGTGAGGAGCGAGGGCGAGGGGCGAGGGGTGACCCGCTCGGCGCCGGGCTCGGGTGGTGGGATCGCTCTGCGGTGGGGCCCCGCGGGGCCGGTCGGGGTGGTGGGATCCGGGTGGTGGGGGTCCGGGTCGATTGTGGGGGGGGTATCCGCTACTGTGGGGCCCAGCCCCTCACGTGGCGCTATCTCACCCAACTCCCCCAGGGCCGGAAGGCAGCAAGGGTAAGTGGGCTCTGGCGGGTGCGTGGGGGGCGCTTTGCGTTCCGGGCGGGGTCGCCGCGGCGGGTCCGGGGGCGTCGGCGGGCCGCCGTTGTCGGCGGGCCCGGATAACCTCGTAGACGTGTCGTCCCTTGCGCTGTACCGCCGCTACCGCCCCGAGTCGTTCGCCGAGGTCATCGGGCAGGAGCATGTCACTGCCCCGCTGATGCAGGCCCTGCGCAACAACCGGGTCAATCACGCGTACCTGTTCAGCGGTCCGCGCGGCTGCGGGAAGACGACCAGCGCGCGCATCCTGGCCCGCTGCCTCAACTGCGAGAAGGGCCCCACCCCCGACCCGTGCGGGGAGTGCCAGTCCTGCCGCGACCTCGCCAGGAACGGCCCGGGTTCGATCGACGTCATCGAGATCGACGCCGCCTCGCACGGTGGTGTGGACGATGCCCGTGACCTGCGCGAGAAGGCCTTCTTCGGCCCCGCGTCGAGTCGCTACAAGATCTACATCATCGATGAGGCGCACATGGTTACCTCGGCGGGCTTCAACGCCCTGCTGAAGGTGGTCGAGGAGCCGCCGGAGCACCTCAAGTTCATCTTCGCCACGACCGAGCCCGAGAAGGTCATCGGCACCATCCGGTCGCGCACGCACCACTACCCCTTCCGTCTCGTCCCGCCCGGCACCCTGCGGGACTACCTCGGCGAGGTCTGCGGTCGGGAGGGCGCCACCGTCGAGGACGGCGTGCTGCCGCTCGTGGTGCGCGCCGGCGCCGGATCGGTGCGCGACTCGATGTCCGTGATGGACCAACTCCTCGCCGGCGCCGCCGATGACGGTGTGACGTACGCCATGGCGACCTCCCTGCTGGGTTACACCGAGGCCTCACTGCTCGACTCCGTCATCGACGCCTTCGCAGCCGGGGACGGGGCCGCCGCCTTCGAGGTCGTGGACCGCGTCGTCGAGGGCGGGAACGACCCGCGGCGATTCGTCGCCGACCTGCTGGAGCGCCTGCGCGACCTGGTGATCCTGGCCGCCGTGCCCGACGCCGGGGAGAAGGGGCTCATCGACGCCCCGGCCGATGTCGTGGAGCGGATGCAGGCCCAGGCCTCCGTGTTCGGGGCCGCCGAGCTGTCGCGCGCCGCCGATCTGGTCAACACCGGCCTCACCGAGATGCGCGGGGCGACCTCCCCCCGACTCCAGCTGGAGCTGATCTGCGCCCGGGTGCTGCTGCCCGCCGCCTTCGACGACGAACGCTCCTTCCAGGCCCGCCTCGACCGGCTGGAGCGCAGCGGACCCCCGGCCGCGGCCGCCGCCTTCGCGGCTCCGCCCGCGATGGCCTACGTACCGTCCCCCGAGGCCCACGGGATGGCCCCGGCCGGCCCGGGCGGCGGCGCGGCCGCCGCGCGCGCCGCCGTGCGCGCCGAGGAGGCGCCCGCCCCGGCGCCCGCGCAGCCCGCCCCCGCGGCGCCCGTCGCTGCCCCTGCTGCCGCACCGCCCGTCGCGGCCCCCGCACCGGCGGCACCGGCCCCGGCCGCCCCGGCGCCCGGTGCCTGGCCCGGCGCCGCCCAGCCCGGCAGCGGGGCTCCCGGTGCCTGGCCCGGAGCGGCCTCCGCCCCGGCCGCGCCCCCTGCGGCGGCCCCCGCCGCCGGTGCCTGGCCCAGCGCCGCCGCCCCCGGAAGCGGGGCCCCGGCGCCCGCCCCGGCCCCGTCGGCACCCTCGTCCCCGTCCGCCGCCGCGCCCGCCGCGGCCGCGCCCTCCCCCGGCATGGCCGCCGGGGCGGGCCAGGTCCAGGCGATGTGGCCCGGGGTCCTGGAGGCCGTCAAGAACCGGCGTCGCTTCACCTGGATCCTGCTCAGCCAGAACGCCCAGGTCACCGGCTTCGACGGGACGACCCTCCAGCTCGGTTTCCCCAACCCCGGAGCCCGCGACAACTTCGCGAGCAGTGGCAGCGAGGAAGTCCTGAAGGCGGTCCTGGCCGAGCAGTTCCAGGTCAATTGGAGGATCGAGGCGGTCGTCGGCCAGGGTGGCGGCCCCGCCCCCGTGGCCCAGGGTTCGTACGCGCCGCCCGCCCCCGCCCACAACCCGCCGCCCGCGCAGTACCAGCAGCCGCAGGCCCCCGCCGCGCCGCAGCAGTCCTACGAGCAGGCCCAGCGGCCGGCTCCCGCGCAGCAGCCCCCCGTGCAGCAGGCCCCGCCGCCGGTGGCCCCCGAGGACGACGTCGCGGAGGCCGACGATCCCGACCTCGTGGAGAGCGCGCTGTCCGGGCACGACCTGATCGTGCGCGAGCTCGGGGCCACCGTTGTGGAGGAATACACGAATGAGTAGCGCCCCGTAGTTGGGTGGCCGCACGAAACCGGCCGCGCCGTCCGGGCTACCCTGGGCGGCGTGAAGGTCCTCGTCATCGGCGGCGGCGCCCGCGAACATGCCCTGTGCCGCTCTCTGTCCCTCGACCCCGACGTCAACGCGCTGTACTGCGCTCCCGGCAACGCCGGCATCGCCGAGGTGGCGGAGCTGCGCCCGGTCGACGCCCTCGACGGCGACGCCGTCGCCCTCCTCGCCACCGAACTCGGCGCCGACCTGGTCGTCGTCGGCCCGGAGGCCCCCCTGGTCGCCGGCGTCGGCGACGCAGTCCGCGGGGCCGGCATCCCCGTCTTCGGCCCGTCCGCGGCAGCGGCCCGGCTGGAGGGGTCCAAGGCCTTCGCCAAGGACGTCATGGCCGCCGCCGGGGTCCCGACCGCGCGCAGCTACGTCTGCGCCACCCCCGAGGAGGTGGACGAGGCCCTCGACGCCTTCGGTCCCCCGTACGTCGTCAAGGACGACGGCCTCGCCGCCGGCAAGGGCGTCGTCGTCACCGACGACCTGGCCGCCGCCCGCGCCCACGCGCTGGCCTGCGACCGCGTCGTCATCGAGGAGTACCTCGACGGCCCCGAGGTGTCCCTGTTCGCCATCACCGACGGCGTCACCGTGCTGCCGCTCCAGCCCGCGCAGGACTTCAAGCGCGCGCTCGACGGCGACGAGGGCCCCAACACCGGCGGCATGGGCGCGTACTCGCCGCTCCCGTGGGCCGACCCGAAGCTCGTCGACGAGGTCATGGAGCTGGTGCTCCAGCCCACCGTCGACGAACTCCGCCGCCGCGGCACCCCCTTCTCCGGACTGCTCTACGCGGGTCTCGCCCTCACCGGCCGCGGCACCCGTGTCATCGAGTTCAACGCGCGCTTCGGCGACCCGGAGACCCAGGTGGTGCTCGCCCGGCTCCGCACCCCGCTGGCGGGCGTCCTGCTGAACGCCGCCAACGGCACCCTGGCCGCCGGGGAACCCCTCAGCTGGAGCGACGAGGCGGCCGTCACGGTCGTCATCGCCTCGCACAACTACCCGGAGACGCCGCGCACCGGCGACCCGATCGAGGGCCTGGCCGAGGTGGCGGAGCAGGACGGCCCCGACGCCTACGTGCTGCACGCCGGTACCCGGAGCCAGGGCGACGCGGTCGTCAGCGCGGGCGGTCGCGTGCTCTCGGTGACGGCGACCGGATCGGATCTGGCGCAGGCCCGGGAGAAGGCGTATAAGGCCGTCGCCCGCATCCGGCTCGACGGATCACAGCACCGCACGGACATCGCCGCGAAGGCGGCCGAAGGCCGCTGACCAGCACGAGAGCGGCAAGGCGGGCCCGGTGCGCAGGTGGTGCGCAGCGGGCCCGCGCGCATGTCCGCGTACGACTGCATCCAGCCGCGTTCGAACGCACCCACCTTTACCCAAAGCCATTCCATCGGGTGATCGTCACCCGGACCGCCTGACGTTCGCCCGTGCCCCAACTAGGGTGCGGCGCAAGCATTCCGGCACATGGCCCACCGGCATTGCGATGTCGGTGGCGGGTGTCACAGTGGGGGAGTGAGCTACGCCGCCGCAGGGCAAAGGGGGTGAGGTCCGGCCGTGTCCGGAACCGGTTCGATCGCAGAAGTGGGCGCGCCCTCCGCGCGTTCACGGGCCCTCGCCGTGCTGCGGGTCCGCAGCAGGGCGCTGGCCGCCGTGCTGCTGCCCGCCGCCCTCGCGGTGGTGCTGGTGAGCGCCCGGATGACGGGCCGGCTGGCCGGGGATCCCTGGCCCGTGGTGACCCTGGTCGTCTGCGCGGTCGCCGCGCTGGTGCTGCTGGCGGGCGGGGCCTTCGCCGCGGTGGTGCTGCGCGCCGGCCCCGCCGTGACGCCGACGGTGCCCCTGTCGGAGGCCGCCGCACCCGACCTCTACCGGCTCGTGCGCGATCTGGCCGACCGGATGGACGTTCCCGCACCCTCGGCCATAGCCCTCACCCCGGACTGCGACAGCTGGCTGGAGGACCGGACGCACCCGGCCCACCGCCGGAGCGCCATATCCGCCGGGCCCGAGTCGGAGCCGGGCGCGGCCCCCGTGCTGGTGATCGGCTCCCCGTTCCTGTGGTGGATGCGCGTTGCCGAACTCCGCGCCGTCCTCGCCCCGGTCGTCGCCGGTACGGGTCCCTCCGCGCACCCGGACATAGCCGACGCGCGCGGCTTCGTCCGCGGGCTCGACGCCGCCGTGGACGTGGGCGGTCGGCGCGGCCTGGGCTGGATCGCCGCTCCGGCCCGGCTGCTGCTGCGGCTGTGCGGCACGGACGCCGCCGAGATGGAACGCGGCGTGGCCGCGGCCGCCTCCGACCGTGCCCAGGGTGTGGACTACGGGCTGCGCATCGTCGCCCAGGAGCAGGTCGGCCTCGCCTACGCGGGCTGGGACCGGCTGCTGACCCGTGTCGCCCTGCCCGCCTGGCGGATGGGCCGCTGGCCGGCGCACCTCGACGCCGGGGTGGTCTCCGCCCTGACCGAGCTGTCCCGCCGGGACCGGCTGGCCGACGGCTTCACCTCGCGCCTCGGCGAGCGGCCGGCGTGCGACCTGCTGGAGCAGCCCGGCGCGATCGACGAGGCCACCTCGCTGCTGGCCGCCCGACTGTTCCACGGCGGCCCCGCCGAAGCCGGTCCGGACTGGTCACCGGTGGACTGGACGGCGTACCCGGAGGAGGTCGTGGACCGCAAGTGGCGTACCGAGGCGGCGCGGCTGCACACCGCTCTGGACGCCGTGGCCGTCCCCGCGGGCCCGCCGACGGCCACGCCCTCGCCGGACTCCGCCGAACCGCTGCCCGCCGAACCGCTGCCGGCACGCGGCCCGAACGTCTCCCGCGCCCCCATGAGCCCCACCGGCTCCGTGGGCGTGGCCGCGGGGGCGGCAGCCCCGCCCGCGTACGCCTCGGCCTCGGCCCAGGCCGGATCCGCCCAGGCGCCCGGCGCGCAGGGCCCGGTCCCGTCGGGGCCCACCACCACGTCCGCCGCCCCGCCCCCGACCGGGGACGCCTTCGACGGCCCCACCCTCGAACGGGTCCTGGGGCACCTGACCGATCCCGGCGGCGACTGCCTGGCCGCGGAAGCCCTCGCCGGGCGACTCAGCGGCGACCTCGCGCGCGAGGAGCACGCGGCGGGCAGCCGCGAGGGCTCCGCCAAGGCCAGGGGCGCGGACACGGTGCCGCTGTTCCCGCTCCAGCCGCCGCGCAGCGGCCGGGACCTGCTGGCCGACCACGTCACGGCATTGGTGTGCTGCGCCGCGGTGGACTCGGCCGGCGCCGGCCCGGGCATGGACTGGCTGGACGGCCCGGTCCTGCTTGTCGGCGGTGAACGCCGCTCCGACCTCGCCCCCCGGGTGCTGTCCCTCGTGGAGGACGGCGACCCCGGCCCCCTGCGGGATTGGCTCGCCGAACTCGGCGTCCGCCCGGACAAGCCGGTCCGCCTGGTCTGAAGCCCGGGGGACGACACCCGACCCGCGCCTCCAGCCACGGGCCGGATCCCGCCACGACGGGCCGCGCGCCACTGGACCGGGGCCCTCCCCACGGCCCCCCGAAAGTGGCCCCGACCACCGCAATCCGACCGGCCGAAGCGGGGGCCGGCCTTCCACTCCCGCTCCGGGCACGTCAATTCGCGACGAACGGTGACGGAGTGCGTGCGTAATGTGATGTGCTGGGATCGGTGGCGGTAGGTGTCCGAAAGCTGTCGTGCACCGAAGCGAAGGAAGACGCGTTCGGGGGAGCGAGGGAGGGGAGCGGAATGGGTGCGGACCAGATCCGGCGTTGGGAGTCAGGTGCGCTCGCGCACGCGGTGAACGACCCCTTCGGACAGGGCCCCCTGCCCTGGTTCCGGGGCAGCGAGCTCTACTACGACGACACCGGCCAGGTCGTCCCCTGGTACGTCGACCCGGCGGTCGCCGCCGGTCAGATCCCGCGCGCCCGCACCGGCGGCCCCCGTACCGCCGATGACGTCCACCGCCAGATCAAGGGCTTCGCCTCCACCGGAGCCGTCTCCCCCGGCGAGGCGATCGACTTCCACATCACCGTCGACCCGCCCCAGCAGTTCTCGGTCGACGTCTACCGGATCGGCCACTACGGCGGCGACGGCGCCTTCAAGATCACCACGAGCCCGCGGTTGTCCGGCATCGTCCAGCCGGCCCCGCTCACCGCCGACCGCACGGTCTCCTGCCACCACTGGTGGCTGTCGTGGCGGCTGCAGGTCCCGTCCTACTGGACCGTCGGGGCCTACGTCGCCGTCCTCACCACCGCCGACGGCTACCGCTCGCACATCCCCTTCACGGTCCGCGACGACCACCCCGCCGACCTCCTGCTCCTGCTGCCCGACATCACCTGGCAGGCCTACAACCTCTATCCCGAGGACGGCCACACCGGCGCCAGCCTCTACCACGCCTGGGACGAGGAGGGCAGGCTCCTCGGCGAGCGCGACGCCGCCGTCACCGTCTCCTTCGACCGCCCCTACGCGGGCGCCGGCCTGCCCCTGCACGTGGGCCACGCCTACGACTTCATCCGCTGGGCCGAGCGCTACGGCTACGACCTCGCCTACGCCGACACCCGCGACCTGCACGCCGGCCGCATCGACCCGACCCGCTACCGCGGCCTGGTCTTCCCCGGCCACGACGAGTACTGGTCGGCCCCCATGCGCCGCACCGTCGAGCGGGCCCGCGACCACGGCACCTCCCTCGTCTTCCTCTCCGCCAACACCATGTACTGGCAGGTCGAGCTGGGCCCCTCCCCCTCCGGCGTGGCCGACCGGCTCCTCACCTGCCGAAAGCGCCGGGGTCCCGGCAGGCCCAGCCTCTGGCGCGAGGTGGACCGCCCCGAACAGCAACTGCTCGGCATCCAGTACGCGGGCCGCGTGCCCGAGCCGGCGCCGCTGATCGTCCGCAACTCCACGCACTGGCTGTGGGACTCCACGGGAGCCGCCGAGAACGACGAGCTCGACGGCCTCGTCGCGGGCGAGGCCGACCGGTACTTCCCGCGCACGCAACTGCCCGAGCACCGGGACCGCATCCTGCTCGCGCACTCCCCCTACCTCGACACCGAAGGCGCCAAGCGCCATCAGGAGACCTCCCTCTACCGGGCGCCCAGCGGGGCCCTGGTCTTCGCCTCCGGCACCTTCGCCTGGTCACCGGCCCTGGACCGTCCCGGCCACGTCGACGAGCGCGTCCAGCGGGCCACCGCCAACCTCCTCGACCGGATCTGCAAGCGCGACTGACCCGGCCGCCGCACCCCCAGGGGCCGGGCACGGGGCTCCGTACGGGAGAATGGCCACGCGCTCGTACAGAACCACAGGGAGACCCCGTGTCCGGATTCGTCGAAAAGCCCGAGCCGGTCCAGGTGCCCGGCCTCGTCCACCTCCACACCGGCAAGGTCCGCGACCTCTACCGCGACGAGGACGGTCGGCTCGTCATGGTCGCCAGCGACCGCATGTCCGCCTTCGACTGGGTGCTGCCCACCGAGATCCCGGACAAGGGCCGCGTCCTGACCCGGCTCTCCCTCTGGTGGTTCGACCGGCTCGCGGACATCGTCCCGAACCACGTCCTCAGCACCGAGCTGCCCGCGGGCGCCCCCGCCGACTGGGCCGGCCGCACCCTGATCTGCAAGAACCTGGACATGGTCCCCGTCGAGTGCGTGGCCCGCGGCTACCTCACCGGATCCGGCCTGGTCGAGTACGAGCAGACCCGCACCGTCTGCGGCCTCGCGCTCCCCGAGGGCCTCGTCGACGGCTCCGAGCTGCCCGCCCCGATCTTCACCCCGGCCGCCAAGGCCGCGGTCGGCGAGCACGACGAGAACGTCTCCTACGAGGAGGTCGCCCGCACCACCGGCCCCGAGACCGCAGCGCTGCTGCGCCGGACCACCCTGGACGTCTACGGGCGCGCCCGGGACATCGCCCGCGAGCGCGGCATCCTCCTCGCGGACACCAAGTTCGAGTTCGGCTTCGACGCCGACGGCACCCTGGTGGCGGCCGACGAGGTCCTCACCCCGGACTCCTCCCGCTTCTGGCCCGCCGACCAGTGGGAGCCGGGCCGCGCGCAGCCGTCCTTCGACAAGCAGTTCGTCCGCGACTGGCTGAAGTCCCCGGCCTCCGGCTGGGACCACAAGGGCGAACTCCCGCCGCCCGCACTGCCGCAGGACGTCATCGACCGGACCCGCGCCAAGTACATCGAGGCCTACGAGCGGCTCACCGGCCAGAGCTGGACCTGAGGAACGACGAAGGCCCCGATCGGTGATCGGGGCCTTCGCCGGCTGAGCGGACAACGCGACTCGAACGCGCGACATCCACCTTGGCAAGGTGGTGCTCTACCAACTGAGCTATGTCCGCCTGTGCGCCGTGGCGCGAGGACAACTATACCCAACCCCGCTCGCGCGCGAGACGCACTGCCGTGTGCCGGTTCTCGGCCCCCAGCTTCGTCGCCGCCGAGGACAGGTAGTTCCGAACCGTCCCCTGCGACAGCGAGGCACGCTCCGCGATCTCCGCGATCGGCGCCCCGTCCGCCGCGAACTCCAGCACCTCTGCCTCCCGGGCGGTCAGCGGGGAATCCCCCGCGCTGATCGCGTCCGCGGCCAACTCCGGGTCCACGTAACGCCCTCCGCCGTGCACGGTCCGGATCAGCTCGGCCAGCCGCTGCGCCGACACCGTCTTCGGCGCGAAGGCCCGCACGCCGGCGGCCAGGGCCCGCTTGAGGTGCCCGGGCCGCCCGTGACTGGTCACGATCATGGTCTTGCAGTCGGGGAGTTCGGCCCGCAGCGTTGTGGCCACGCTCACACCGTCCGCCCCCGGCATCTGGAGGTCCAGGACCGCCACGTCGGGCCGGTGCGCCCGCGCCATGGCGAGCGCCTCCGGTCCCGAGGCCGCCTCCGCGACGACCACCAGGTCGTCCTCCAGGCCCAGCAGCGCGGCCAGCGCGCCCCGGATCAGGTGCTCGTCGTCCGCCAGCAGTACTCGTACGGGGTTCACGCCCGCGCCTCCACTCGTTGCGTCCGCCGACCGGGAACCTCGGCCAGCAGCCGGAACAGGCCGCCGCCGGCCGGTCCCGCCAGTAGGGTCCCGTCCACCGCCGCGAGCCGCTCCCGCAGCCCGGCGAGGCCGGAGCCGGGCGGCCCGGCCGGGGCGTCGGGAGCCCCGTCGTTCTCCACCAACAGGGTCACCGGGCCGGAGCCCTCGGGCACCGTCAGCCGGATCAGGCAGCTGCGCGCGTCCCCGTGCCGCAGCACGTTCGTGGTCGCCTCGCGGACGACCCAGCCCAGCGCCGACTGCACCTCGCCCGGCAGCGTCCGCCCCCGCGCCTCCAACTCGACGCGGCAGTCCATGCCGGCCGCGCTCAGCACCCCGCGGGCCCCCTCCAGCTCCACCGCCAGGTCCGCCTCCCGGTAGCCGCGCACGACGTCGCGGACCTCGCGCTGGGATTCGCGGGCGATCCGCTGCACCTCGATCATCTGGTCCACCGCCTCCGGCCGCTCGCGCCGCGCCAACTGCACCGCGAGCTCGCTCTTCAGGGCGATCACCGCCAGGTTCCGGCCCATCACGTCGTGCAGGTCCCGCCCGAACCGCAGCCGCTCCTCGGCGACCGCCAGCTGGGCCTGGAGCTCCCGGGCGTGGTCCAGCTCGTAGACGGTCTTCAGCAACCACCGGGAGAACCCGCAGGTGAAGGTCAGCAACAGGCTGACGATCAGGAAGCCGACCGCGAACCCGAAGGAGTCCAGCGCGGGCTGCCCGGTCGCGAGGGCCATGCCGGCCACGGCGACCGCGCCGATCGGAGCGGGGAGCAGCATGTGGCGGACCTTGTCCAGCATCAACGTCAGCGCACCCGAGGCGAAGGCCATGGTGTTGATCACGATGGTGGGGGTGACGTTCTCGTGGGTGACCATCCCGGCGGACCGCAGGACCATCAGGGCCACGCAGATCGCGGCCGTGACCGCCACCAGCCCCACCGCGACCCGCACGGGGCGCTCCCGGCGGCCCAGCGCCCAGTCCAGCGAGCGCGAGGACAGCAGTCCGCACAGGGCGACCTGCGCCGCCAGGGGTACCACCAGCGCCGCGGTGACGCTTCCTCCGCCCTGCGGGGCGATCCCCATGATCACCGCGAAGGCCTGGATCACCATGAAGAAGTGGAACGACCAGCGCGTGTACAGCTCGACCTTCGCCGCGCTGCTGCGGTTCTTCCACCATCCGGTCAGTTTCGACACGTCGTTCCCACGTCCCCCGGTCCTCCGCGTCAGCGGCGCGGTTCCCAGCGGAACCACCGCTGGACAGCAAACACCGTCACCATGATCCAGGCCACCGTGACGGCCGTGGCGGTCAGGAGCTCCCCGCCCGCCGCGCCACCGCCCCAACCGGCCCGCACGAGGGCCATCACCCCGCTGAGCGGGAGGAGTTCGCAGACCGAGGCCACGGCGTCGGGCAGGGAGTCCAGCGGGATGAACAGTCCGGAGCCGAGCGCCGTCAGCAGGAGCAGCGGCAGGGTGGTGATGCCCGCGGTCTCGACGTTGCGGGTGAAGGCGCTGGTGGCGGCCGCCATCCCGGCGAGCAGCGGCAGCGCGGCGAGGACGGCGGCGACCAGCAGCAGCGGGTTCTCCGGCGCGGGTGCGTCGAGCAGCGCCGCCCCGGCCAGGGCGAGGGCGGTGACCTGCACGAGGGCGATGACGGCGGCGGGCAGCGCGGTCCCGGTGAGGATCTCCAGGTCGCGGGCCTCACCGGTGCGCAGCCGCTTCAGGACCAGTTCCTCGCGGCGGGCGACGTAGGCGGAGACCAGGTTCATGTAGACGACGAGCACGAGCACCATGCCGATGCCGCCCGTCAGCGTGGCCTCGGCGACCTGGCCCACGGTGTCCGCGCTCAGTGTCGTCCGCAGGACGAACACCATCATCACCGGCATGAGCAGGGCCATGCTGAGGGCTGCCCGGTTGCGCACGAGCAGCGTCAGTTCGGATCGACCGAGCGCCGTCAGCCGGCCGGGGTTCAGGGTGAGCGCGTTCATCGGGTCCCCGCCATCACGTCGTCGTCGCTGTTACCGCTGCCGTTGGTGCCGGTGGTCTCCGCACCGGCTCCGCGCCGGTCCCGCGCGATGTCCAGGAAGGCCTCCTCCAGGGAGGCGGAGCGGGCGTCGAGCCCGATCAGTTCCACCTCGGAGTCGTGCGCCCAGCGCAGCAGTTCGCCGAGCGCCCCTTGGAGCCGGTCGGTGCGGATCTCCACGTGCCGGCCGTCCGCCGCCGCCCGCAGCCCGAGCGGGAGCCGCCCGGCGGGCACGCCGTCCGGCAGGGTGAAGCGGATCCGGGAGGGCCGGGTCGCGGTCACCTCGGCGGGGGTCCCGGTCAGGACGAGTTCCCCCTCGTGCAGGATCGCCAGCCGGTCCGCGAGGGCCTCGGCCTCCTCCAGGTAGTGCGTGGTCAGCAGCACCGTGGTGCCCCGCGCCCGCAGTTCCCGTACGAGGGCCCAGGTGTCCCGGCGCCCCTCGGGGTCCATGCCGGTGGTGGGCTCGTCCAGGAACAGCACCTCGGGCCGCCCGAGCAGGGCCAGCGCCAGGTCGAGCCGCCGCCGCTCGCCGCCGGACAACTGCTTGACCCGTACGGAGGCCCGCGCGCCCATCCCGACCAGCTCCAGCACCTCCGCCGCGGGCCGGGCGCCCGAGGTGACCCCGCTCCACATCCGGACGGTCTCGGCGACCGAGAGGTCCGAGGGGAAGCCGCCCTCCTGGAGCATGACGCCGGTCCGCGGGCGGACCTCGCCGCGCCGGGTGTACGGGTCCAGGCCGAAGACGCGGACCTGCCCGCCGGTCGGCGCGGCCAGCCCCTCCAGCAGTTCCACCGTGGAGGTCTTGCCGGCCCCGTTGGTGCCGAGCAGCGCGAAGATCTCGCCGCGGGCCACCGAGAAGGAGACGCCCCGTACCGCCTCGAACCCGCCGGCGTAGCCGCGGCGCAGTCCCTCTGCCTGGATCACTGTGTCGGTCATGTACCCAGCCTCGCGGCGGTCGGCCGGGCCGGTCAGTGCGGGCTGTCACGGCTCCCGATGACATTTGTCATCGGGAGTGATCCGCACCACGGGGCACCGGCACGGGACGAGGCCGGGGGAGAACGCGGCGCGCACACGACGAAGGCCCCGATCGATGATCGGGGCCTTCGTTCGCTGAGCGGACGACGCGACTCGAACGCGCGACATCCACCTTGGCAAGGTGGTGCTCTACCAACTGAGCTACGTCCGCATGCTTGCACGACATGAATGCCGTGGGCTGCGAGCATCACTCTACCTGATCCACAACCGTGGTCGGTAAAGCGTGCAGAGCGGGTGACAGGGATCGCACACTGCGCCTCCCCCCTGGAAGGGGGGTGTTCTGCTACTGAACTACACCCGCACGACTTCGGGTTCCGGCCTTTCGGCTGGCCCCTCGGCGTGATCCACACACTAGCCGATCGATGGGGGTGCTTGGCAAATCAGCCCTCAGTGGGCTGCGTTGTACGCCTCGTAGACGCGCTTGGGGATGCGTCCGCGGGGCGGCACGTCGTGCTGGTTCGCGCGGGCCCAGGCCCGGACGACCGCCGGATCCGGGGCGACGGCCGTGTGACGGAACACCTTCCCGGAACGCGACTGGCGGCGGCCGGCGGCCACGAAGGGGGCCAGGCCCTTCCGCAGTTTCTTTGCGTTGGCCGCATTGAGGTCGATCTCGTACGACTTACCGTCCAGAGCGAACACGACCGTTTCCGCCGCTTCCCCGCCGTCGAGGTCGTCGGAGAGCGTGACTACTACGCGCTGCGCCACGGATATCGGTCCCTTCGTGCGCGGTCATTCCCCGCTGACGTGCGGCGATGTCGCGTGTGTGGATGTTTCGGTGGAATGCATCAAACCGCCGGAATCCCGGCTGATTCCTTTGTACCGTGATTCTCATTGAATAGCGAAGCCCAGTTAATTCTCCCCGCGTGTCCCGCCGCAATGCCGGGGGCGTGGTTTTCCGGTGGATTTTGCGAAGCGTTGGTGAAGCCGAAACGGCGTGATCATCGGGGGCATCCGATATCTACCCGCGTAGAAATTTTGGCCGGGTACGCTGATGGAACCGCCTTCGCACCAACCACCACACGGGAGTGCCAGTGGCACGCGTCGTAGTCGACGTCATGCTCAAGCCGGAGATCCTCGACCCCCAGGGCCAGGCGGTGCAGCGTGCACTGCCGCGTCTGGGCTTCGACGGGATCGCCGACGTCCGCCAGGGGAAGCGCTTCGAACTGGAGGTGGAGGGACCGGTCGACCGGGCCGCCCTCGACCGCATCCACAAGATGGCCGAAACCTTCCTCGCCAACACCGTCATCGAAGACTTCACCGTCCGCGTCGAGACCGTGAAGGTCGAGGCCTGACGGTGACCACTCGCATCGGAGTCGTCACGTTCCCCGGAACGCTCGACGACCGTGACTCGCTGCGCGCCGTCCGCCTCGCGGGGGCCGAGCCGGTCTCGCTCTGGCACCGCGACAAGGACCTGCACCAGGTCGACGCGGTCGTCCTCGCGGGCGGCTTCTCCTACGGGGACTACCTGCGCGCCGGGGCCATCTCCCGCTTCTCGCCGGTCATGGAGACCATCATCGAGCAGGCCAGGGGCGGCATGCCCGTCCTCGGCATCTGCAACGGCTTCCAGGTCCTCACCGAGGCCCACCTGCTGCCGGGGGCGATGCTCCGCAACAACCACCTCCACTTCATCTGCCGCGACCAGAAGCTGCGGGTGGAGAACACGGGGACCGCGTGGACCGGCGACTACACCGCCGGCCAGGAGATCTCCGTCCCGCTCAAGAACATGGACGGCCGCTACACCGCCGACGAGCGCACGCTCGACGAACTGGAGGCCGAAGGTCGCGTGGCCTTCCGGTACGTCGACGTGAACCCGAACGGCTCGCTGCGCGACATCGCGGGCATCACCAACGCCGCGGGCAACGTCGTCGGCCTCATGCCGCACCCCGAGCACGCGGTGGAGCCGCTGATCGGGACGGGCCGCACCGACGGCCTCCCGTTCTTCACGTCGGTCCTGAAGAAGCTGGTCAGCGCATGAGCCTCGATACCGTCAAGAACGCCACCGGCACCCCGGACGCCGCGCAGCCCTGGAAGGAGCTCGGCCTCAAGGAGGACGAGTACGCGCGCATCCGCGAGATCCTCGGCCGCCGCCCCACGGGCGCCGAGCTCGCCATGTACTCCGTCATGTGGTCCGAGCACTGCTCGTACAAGAGCAGCAAGGTCCACCTGAAGCAGTTCGGCGAGAAGGTCCCGCAGAACGACGCCATGCTCGTCGGCATCGGCGAGAACGCGGGCGTCGTCGACGTCGGCCAGGGCTACGCGGTCACCTTCAAGGTCGAGTCGCACAACCACCCCTCGTACATCGAGCCCTACCAGGGCGCGGCCACCGGCATCGGCGGCATCGTCCGCGACATCCTCGCGATGGGCGCCCGCCCGGTCGCGGTCGTGGACCCGCTGCGCTTCGGCGCGGCCGACCACCCCGACACCAAGCGCGTCCTGCCGGGCGTCGTCGCCGGCATCGGCGGCTACGGCAACTGCCTGGGCCTGCCGAACATCGGCGGCGAGGTCGTCTTCGACGCCTGCTACCAGGGCAACCCGCTGGTCAACGCCGGCTGCATCGGCGTGATGAAGCACGAGGACATCCACCTCGCCAAGGCCTCCGGCCCGGGCAACAAGGTCATCCTCTACGGCGCCCGCACGGGCGGCGACGGCATCGGCGGCGTCTCGGTCCTCGCGTCCGAGACCTTCGACGACACCAAGCCGACCAAGCGCCCCGCCGTCCAGGTCGGCGACCCCTTCCAGGAGAAGCTCCTCATCGAGTGCACCCTGGAGATCTTCAAGGAGAAGCTGGTCGCGGGCATCCAGGACCTCGGCGGCGCCGGGCTATCCTGCGCCACGTCCGAGCTCGCCTCCGCCGGTTCCGGCGGCATGCGGGTCGAGCTGGACACCGTCCCGCTGCGCGACGCGACGCTCTCGCCCGAGGAAATCCTCATGAGCGAGTCGCAGGAGCGCATGTGCGCGATCGTCGAGCCGCAGCACGTCGACCGCTTCATGGAGATCTGCGAGAAGTGGGACGTCATCGCCACCGTCATCGGTGAGGTGACCGAGGGCGAGCAGCTGGAGATCTACTGGCACGGCGAGCTCATCGTGGACGTGCCCCCGGGCACCGTCGCCCACGAGGGCCCGACGTACCACCGCCCGTACGCGCGCCCCTCCTGGCAGGACGCCCTCCAGGCCGACGACGCGGGCAAGCTGCCCCGTCCGCAGACCTCCGAGGAGCTCCGCGCGCAGGTCCTGGCGCTGGTGTCGTCCCCGAACCAGGCCTCGAAGTCCTGGATCACCGACCAGTACGACCGGTTCGTGCAGGGCAACACGGTGCTCTCGCAGCCCGAGGACGCGGGCATGGTCCGCATCGACGAGGAGACCAACCTCGGCGTGGCCATGGCCACCGACGGCAACGGCCGCTTCGCCAAGCTCGACCCCTACACGGGTGCGCAGTTGGCGCTGGCCGAGGCGTACCGCAACGTCGCCGCGACCGGCGCGAAGCCCCTCGCGATCTCCGACTGCCTGAACTTCGGTTCGCCCGAGGACCCGGACGTCATGTGGCAGTTCGCCGAGGCCACCCGCGGTCTCGCGGACGGTTGCCTGGAGTTGGGCACCCCGGTGACCGGCGGCAACGTCTCCCTCTACAACCAGACGGGTGAGACCGCGATCCACCCGACCCCGGTCGTGGCGGTCCTCGGTGTGATCGACGACGTCAACCGCCGGACGCCGATGGCGTTCGCGGAGGCCGGTCAGCTGCTGTACCTGCTCGGTGACACCGCCGAGGAGTTCGGCGGCTCGGCCTGGTCGCAGGTCGTCCACGACCACCTCGGCGGCCTGCCGCCCAAGGTGGACCTGGGTCGCGAGAAGCTGCTCGGCGAGATCCTGATCTCCGCCTCGCGCGACGGCATGGTCGACGCCGCTCACGACCTGTCCGACGGCGGCGTCATCCAGGCGCTCACCGAGTCCTGCCTGCGCGGCGGCAACGGTGCGCGGATCGTGGTCCCCGAAGACCTGGACGCGTTCACCTTCCTGTTCTCCGAGTCCGCGGGCCGTGCCATCGTGGCGGTCCCGCGCAGCGAGGAGCTCCGGTTCACCGACATGTGCGGCGCGCGGGGCCTGCCGGCCGCCCGCATCGGCGTGGTCGACGGCGACGCGATCGAGGTGCAGGGCGAGTTCACGCTCCCCCTGGCCGAGCTTCGCGAGGCCCACGAGGCGACGATCCCGGCGCTGCTCGCCTGATCCCGCCCGCCCGCTCCACGTACGAGCCCCCGTCCGGACGCTTTCCGGGCGGGGGCTCGCGCGTGTTCGGCGGCCGTCGACGCCACCCTCTTGTATGGAGTTACGTAATCACGTAATTTCGGAGCATGGAGCTCGAAGACCGCGTCGCCGCACTGGAACGCCGGCTGGCCACTCTGGAGGCGCGGGGTGACGCCCGCCCCGAACCCGCCCCCACCGGCGGGGACTTCTGGGCGCTGGAGGGCTGGAAGACCCGCCTCGCCGAGGCCGGGGACGCCGCCGCGGCGGGCGGGGTGCTCTTCACGGGAGCCGTCACCCTGCCCACCGGGGAACGCTACGAATGGCAGCAGGCCGCCGTCACCGAGGAGGTCCTCGACCCCGGGGCCGACGCCGGACGCACCGCCGACTCCCTCGCCGCCCTCGGCAACCCGGTCCGGTTGCGCCTGCTCCGCGAGATCCTCGCCGGGCGGCGCACGGCGGCCGAACTGACCGCCCTCGACGGGGTCGGCACCAGCGGGCAGGTCTACCACCACCTGCGCCAGCTGACCGCGGCCGGCTGGCTGCACCCCACCGGCCGGGGCCGCCACGAGGTCCCCGCCGGCCGGGTGGTCCCGCTCCTCGTCCTGCTGTCCGCCGCGATCGGTTGAGGTGACCACACCCATGATGGCCAAGGTGTTGTACGTGCTCTACCGACTGCTACTGGTCCTCGCGTTCGCCATGATCGCGCTGGACCTCACGGTCGGACTGCCCTTCGGAACGGCCTGGTTCCTGGCCTGCGTGGCGGGCGGAGTGGTCCTCCAGCTCGCGACCGGAGTGCTGGCGGCCCGCAACCCCCGCACCGCCGAGCCGCCGATCGAGCTCGACCCGCCGGTGCGCGGCCGGTGGAGCGCCCTCAACAGCCCGGCCGACAAGGTCCCCAGCCACGGCACGCACCGCATGGGCCAGGCCTGCGCGATCGACGTCGTCGCCGAACCGGAGCCCGGTTCGGGCCGTGCGCGGCCCGCGTTCGCCGCGTTCTGGCCGCTGGTCCGGCCCGCCGCCGACTTCCCGGCCTTCGGCGCCCCGTTGTTCGCCGTGGCCGACGCGACCGTCGTGCGGGTGAGCGACCGCTGGCGCGACCACGCGAGCCGCAACTCCTGGCCCGCCGCGCTCCACCAGATGCTGATCGCCGGGGGCGTCCGCGACCTGGCCGGCGCCGGCTGCGTCTTCGGCAACCACGTGGTCCTCGACCTAGGGGAGGGCCGGTACGCCGTCTACGCCCACCTGCGCCGGGGCACCCCCGCCGTCCGCGCGGGGGACCGCGTCACCGCCGGCGACTTCCTCGCGGAGTGCGGCAACTCCGGCAACTCCACGGAACCGCACCTGCACTTCCAGCTGATGGACGGCCCCGACCCGGACACCGCCCGGGGCCTGCCCTTCACCTGGCGCGGCGTCGGCGTCCCGGCCGGCGGCGAGACCTTCGACGCCGGAACCGGACGCGCGATCCGGCCGTAGCGATTCCGTGGCACGACGGGCACCACCGCCCACGGGCGGCTTCCGCATACTGACGCCGTGAGTGACATCGTCAAGTACCTGCCGCCCGCGGCGATACCCGCGGGCGGCGCCCCCGAATGGAAGGCCGCCGACGCCGAACGCTGGCGCGCGGCCCGCGTCCCCGCCGTCCTCGGTCCCGTCGCGGGAGGCTGGATCCTCCTGCCCCTCGTGCTGTGCGCGGTCGTCCTGCTCGCCTGGAACACTCCCGAGGACACCTCCGTCGGCACCGAATGGGGCGGCTACCCGGCGGCCGTCCTGCTGCTGGCGCTCCCCGCCTGGTACCGGTTCCTGCCGGTCGCGACCGCCGTCGCCGCGCCCCTGGTCGCCCTGGACGCGTGCCTCGTCCTCGGTGAACTCGCCGCGGACGACACAGCCGGCCGGGTCGGGGCCGGACTGATCATCGGCATCGCGCTCCTGGCGCTCACCGGCGCCGTCCTGCGCCTTCGCTCCCGCAGGATCCAGCGGGCCCTGATCCTGGAAGCGGCCGGGGAGGCCCGCATCCCCCTCCCGGACGCCCTTCCCCACACGCACCGCGTCCGCGGCCGTACGCTGCTCCTGACCGGCGCCCCGCTCTGCGCGCTCGCCGCGGCCCTGCTCCTGACGGGCCTCGCCCAGGACCTGAACGCGCCCGCGGGCCACCCGTACGACGCCACCGGCCAGCAGGTCCTCGCCCTGCTGCTGCTCGTCCCCGGCACCCCGTTGCTCGGCCGCGGCATCACGGCCGGCGGCGCCGCCCGTCGGCTCCACTACGGCGGGCAGCCCGTACTGCGCGTCGGCGTCCGCCGCTCCATGGACAGCGCCTGGATCCTCGCGGACGCCCGGACCCCCGCCGCCCCGCCGCTGGTCGCCTTCCGCAACCGCTTCGACGACAGCTACTCCTCCCGCCCCGGCCGGATCCTCGTGGGCGGGCCCCAGGAGCGGCTGCGCGCCGACCACCACGACATCGACCCGTTCGCCGAACCGTACGAGGCGCTCATGTACGGCGTGCCCCGCGAAGGCGCCGAAGTGGTCCTGGAGTTCGCGGTCAACACCCACGACGGCCACATCGTCACCAGGTTCACCGCCGCCCCCCTCATGCCGTTCCGCCGCCCCGCCCTGCGCCCGTGGACCCCGGCCGGCACCTCCTGGGCCCAGCGGCGGGAGGACCTGGCCGAACGCCGCCGGGAGGAGCGCTCGTCCTCGGCGTCCTCGTCCTCGGGGAGCTGCGGCTCCTCCGGCGGCTGCGGGAGCAGTTGCGGCAGCAGCTGCGGCGGGGGCTGCGGCGGCGACTGACGTCCGGCGGTCGCCTCCCGGCCCGGGGACCGGGCCCCCGAGTAGGGTCGGCCCATGCCGCCTGGGAAGAAGAAGCCGCGCACGTACGACCCCGCGAGGATCCGTACGGCCGTCACCACGCAGTTCGGGCACGTCGCCGAGGCCGTACGGGGCCTCACACCGGAGCAGCTCGCACGCCCCACCGCGCTCGGCGCCTGGACCGTGGCGGACCTCGCCGCCCACGTCGCGTGGATCGCCGACTCGCTCGCGGCCGGCCTGGCCCGCCCGCCCGCCGCCGTCGCCGAACTCCCGGCCGTCGAATGGCCCTTCGCCACCGCCTCGCTCGCCGGGAAGATCTCCGAGGCCGCCCGCGAGACCCTGGACGGCGCCCCGCTGCCCGAGCTGTACGAGCGGGCCGCCGCCCGGCTGGCCGCGGAGCTCGAACGCAACGCGGGCAGCAGGGTGCTCGACCTGTGGATCGGCGACATGACCCTCGCCGACTTCCTCGTCACCCGGACCGTCGAACTGGTCGTGCACACCGACGACCTGAACCGGGCCACCGGGCTGGACGTGCCCCTCGACCGGCAGGCGCTGGCCGCCTGCACCCGGCTGCTCGCCGACGCCCTCGCGGTCAAGGCGCCCGGCGGGTCGGTGGAGGTACGGATCCCGCCGTTCGCCGTGGTCCAGTGCGTCGAGGGCCCCCGCCACACCCGCGGCACCCCGCCCAACGTGGTCGAGACCGACCCGCTCACCTGGATCCGGCTCGCCACGGGACGCACCGGCTGGGCCGAGGCCCTGGACTCCGCCCGGGTCACCGCGAGCGGGGAACGCGCCGACCTGTCGGCCCTGCTGCCGCTGATGCGCTGACGGAGGAGCCGGGGGAACCGTCCGGCCACCCGGCCCGTCACAGCAGCATGCGTACCCTCAGGCACCTCACGACCGGTCTGGCCCTCCTCGGCCTCGCCGCCTGCGGCCAGTCCACGCGGAGCGGGTCCGACCCGCTCCCCGATCCCACGGGCTCCTGGGCCGTCGAGTCCCTGACCACCGGCGGCCGGACCCTCCACGCCCCCGCCGCCGCCCGCGTCGACCTCGGCCCCGACGAGGCCACCGGCAACTACGGCTGCAACGGCTTCACCGCCCGGGTCGCCCGCGAGGGCGCCACCACCCTGGTCCTGACGCCCGGCGTCAGCACCACGATGGCCTGCGAGAACATGGAGTTCGAGACGGCCTTCGCGAAACTGCTCACGGGCCGCCTCACCCTCGACCGCGGCCCCGAACGGCTGACCCTGAGGACCACCGACGGGAGCACCATCGCCATGAGCTCCAAGCCACCGGTCCCCGACGCCCCGCTCGTCGCGACCCACTGGACCGTCGACTCCCTGATCGACGGGGAGAGCGTGTCCTCCCTCGCCCCCGAGGCGGCGGGCCGGGCCCGGTTCACCCTCGCCGCCGACGGCGCCGCGAGCGGCAACCTCGGCTGCAACCGGTTCAGCGCGCCCACCACCGTCGCCGGCCCCGCGCTCACCTTCGGGCCGCTCACCGCGACCCGGATGGCCTGCGAGGGACCGACCGGAGAGGTCGAGCGGGCCCTGACCGCGCTGTTCGGCAGCGGCCCGCTCTCGTGGAAGGTCCAGGGCACGTCCCTGACGCTGACCGCCCCGGACGGCAAGGGCCTCGGCGCCAAGGCGGTCACGGCCGTCGAGTGACGGCCGGTCGCCCCGCCCGACGGCTCAGGCCGGGTAGGGCAGCAGGCCCGCGTCCGTCCGCTCCCAGGCGGCCCGCAGCTCGGCCAGCCGAGCCGGGTCCACGGCCGCCTTGTCGGCCTGCTCCCTGATGTCCCCGGCCAGGTTGAACAGCTGGTCCCGGCCCGACTTGCCCCGGTAGTACTTCCAGTCGCCGCGCCGCAGCGCCCGCTCCCCGCGCACCCGCCAGAAGATGTCCCGCTCGGCCGGCTTCTCGCCGCGCAGCAGGTACCCGGCCAGGCTCACCCCGTCCAACGGGTACGCGCGGTGCGGACGCGTTCCGGCCAGCTCCAGCAGCGTCGCCGTCCAGTCCGGGCTGAACACCGGGACATGGCTGACCTGGCCGCCGTCCACCCGGGCCGGCCAGCGCAGGATGTTCGGCACCCGGATCCCGCCCTCCTGGAGCGAGGCCTTGTTGCCCGACAGCGGCCAGTTGTAGGAGAACCGCTCCCCACCGTTGTCACTGGAGAACACGACCACCGTGTTGTCCTCCTGCCCCGAACGCCTCAGCGCCTTGAGCACCTCACCGATCGACCGGTCCAGGTCCTCCACCAGCTGCTTGTACTTCTCGACCGAGCCGCCGTCCTGGTGCCACAGCGCCCGGCCGTCGCCCGCCTTGATCCGCCGGACGATCTCGGCGCTCTCCTTCGTGTCCCCCTCGGCGATCCACGGCCAGTGCGGGGTGGTGAAGTTGAGGTTCAGCAGCCACGGCTTGCCGTGGTGGTCGCGGGAGACGTACTCGCTCGCCCGCTCGGTGAGGACCTTCGTGTAGTACCGCAGGTCCTTGTACTCGGCGTCGCCCTCGTACAGGTCGTACTCGCCGCCCAGGCCCAGCTTCGAGTAGTACTCCAGGGCCCCGCCGAAGTTCCCGAAGAACTCGTCCCAGCCGGACCGGGTCGGGCTGTGGTCCGGCAGGTAACCCGCGTGCCACTTGCCGATCAGCGCGGTGGCGTAGCCCGCGTCCTTCAGCAGCGAGGCCAGCGTCGGGTGCGTCGGCTCCAGGCCCACCGACTTGTCGGCGATCGGCTCCGCCAGACCGCCCTTCGTACGGGCCGGGTAGCGCCCGGTGTACAGGCTGAAGCGGGTCGGCGAGCAGGTCGCGGAGCCCGAGTAGGCGTCCGTGAAACGGACGCCCTGGCGGGCGAGGCGGTCCAGGTTCGGGGTCCTGATGTGCGGCGAACCGTACGAGGACAGGTCCGACCAGCCGAGGTCGTCACCCAGGATGAACAGGACGTTCGGACGCTTCGAATGCCGCCCCCGGGCGGCCCGGAACTCCTGCTCCTCGGGCCCGGCGTGCTGGGCCCCGGCGGCCGCCGCCGAGCCGGCGCCCAGCCCCACCGCGGCGACGGCGGCGGTCACCCCGACCGCGCCTCCGAAGGCACGTCGGGACAGCTTCGATTCGTAGGAACTCACAAGTACTCCAAGGCAGGGCTGACCGACCCACCCGGGGCGGCGCGGGACGGCGCACGGCACGACGGGGCGGGCTCGATCGGAGCGAGGGGAAGAGCGGGAGGGGCCGGCGCGGAACGTCACAACACCGTTCGGTGCGACGGAAAGAGCCGGAAGGAAGGAACGCGCGCCACGCGGCGCGCGGGGGTGCCTACGCGCAGCGGGGACAGATGGCGCTCGCGACACGGACCAGGTCCACGTGCCGGCGCTCGACGAGGGTGACGGAGCGGTCACCGAAAGGCTGCATGGGTCGGAACTTTGTACGAACCCACAGGCACCTGTCAACCAGGGCATTCCGGATGCCGAGACGGCCCCCGCGGCCCCCGCCGAGGCCCGTTTCGCGGTCACCCTCCGCAGGGGTTACCCGACTGTCCGCACTGTGACTTTTCCGGGAGGTCCTCAATTCGGACCGGTGGTCGATCTCGCCTACACTCGGAGCCGTGCCTCGTGGTGATGGACGACTCAACCACGACCTGCTCCCCGGTGAGAAGGGCCCCCAGGACGCTTGCGGCGTCTTCGGTGTCTGGGCTCCGGGTGAAGAGGTCGCCAAGCTCACCTACTTCGGACTGTATGCACTGCAGCACCGCGGACAAGAGTCCGCGGGAATCGCTGTGAGCAACGGTTCCCAGATCCTCGTCTTCAAGGACATGGGCCTCGTTTCCCAAGTCTTCGACGAAACCTCTCTCGGCTCGCTCCAAGGTCATATCGCGGTCGGTCACGCCCGCTACTCGACCACCGGAGCCTCCGTCTGGGAGAACGCCCAGCCGACCTTCCGCGCGACCGCCCACGGCTCCATCGCCCTGGGTCACAACGGCAACCTGGTGAACACCGCCGAGCTTGCCGAGATGGTCGCCGACCTTCCCCGTCAGGACGGCCGCGCCACCCAGGTGGCGGCCACCAACGACACCGACCTCGTCACCGCCCTGCTCGCGGGGCAGACCGACGAGGACGGCCGGCCGCTGACCATCGAGGAGTCGGCCACCAAGGTCCTCCCCCAGGTCAAGGGCGCCTTCTCCCTCGTCTTCATGGACGAGGGAACCCTCTACACCGCCCGTGACCCGCAGGGCATCCGCCCGCTGGTCCTCGGCCGCCTGGAGCGCGGCTGGGTGGTCGCGAGCGAGACCGCCGCCCTCGACATCTGCGGCGCCAGCTTCGTCCGCGAGGTCGAGCCGGGCGAGCTCATCGCGATCGACGAGAACGGCCTGCGCACCTCGCGCTTCGCGGAAGCGAAGCCCAAGGGCTGTGTCTTCGAGTACGTCTACCTGGCGCGCCCGGACACCGACATCGCGGGCCGGAACGTCTACCTCTCGCGCGTCGAGATGGGCCGGCGCCTCGCCAAGGAGGCCCCCGTCGAGGCCGACCTGGTGATAGCCACACCGGAATCGGGCACGCCCGCCGCCGTCGGCTACGCCGAGGCCAGCGGGATCCCGTTCGGAGTCGGCCTCGTCAAGAACGCCTACGTCGGCCGGACCTTCATCCAGCCCTCGCAGACGATCCGCCAGCTCGGCATCCGTCTGAAGCTCAACCCCCTCAAGGAAGTCATCCGGGGCAAGCGCCTGGTGGTCGTCGACGACTCGATCGTCCGCGGCAACACCCAGCGCGCCCTCGTGAAGATGCTCCGCGAGGCCGGCGCGGCCGAGGTCCACATCCGGATCTCCTCGCCGCCGGTGAAGTGGCCGTGCTTCTTCGGCATCGACTTCGCCACCCGGGCCGAGCTGATCGCCAACGGCATGACGGTCGACGAGATCGCCACGTCGATGGGCGCGGACTCGCTCTCGTACATCGCGCTCGACACGATGATCGAGGCGACGACCATCCAGAAGCCCAACCTCTGCCGGGCCTGCTTCGACGGCGAGTACCCGATGGAGCTGCCCGACCCGCAGCTCCTGGGCAAGCAGCTCCTGGAGACCGAGCTCGCCGGCGGCACGGACGCCGCCGACGCGCTGCGCCGCCCGTAGCCGGATCCCCCGCGCGCCCCGCTCAACCTGCGCGGGGCCCTGTCTTTCAAGCTTCTCCCAGGGCCCTGCACCACCCGCAGTAACGACACGAAAGCTCTCTCCTGTCATGACAGAGAAGACCACCGGTGCCAGCTACGCAGCCGCAGGCGTGGACATCGAAGCGGGCGACCGCGCAGTCGAGCTGATGAAGGAGTGGGTGAAGAAGACGCAGCGCCCCGAGGTCCTCGGCGGCCTCGGCGGCTTCGCCGGCCTCTTCGACGCCTCCGCCCTCAAGCGCTACGAGCGGCCCCTCCTGGCCTCCGCCACCGACGGGGTGGGCACCAAGGTGGACATCGCCCGCCGGCTGGGCGTGTACGACACGATCGGCCACGACCTGGTCGCGATGGTCATGGACGACATCGTCGTGTGCGGCGCCGAGCCGCTCTTCATGACGGACTACATCTGCGTCGGCAAGGTCCACCCCGAGCGTGTCGCGGCCATCGTGAAGGGCATCGCCGAGGGCTGCGTCCTCGCCGGCTGCGCCCTGGTGGGCGGGGAGACCGCCGAACACCCGGGCCTGCTCGGCCCCGACGACTTCGACGTGGCGGGCGCGGGCACCGGCGTCGTCGAGTACGACCGGCTCCTGGGCGCGGACCGCATCCGTACGGGGGACGCCGTCATCGCGATGGCATCGTCCGGCCTTCACTCGAACGGGTACTCGCTGGTCCGGCACGTCCTCCTCGACCGGGCCGGGATGTCCCTGGACCAGCACGTCGAGGAACTCGGCCGGACCCTCGGCGAGGAACTGCTGGAGCCGACCAAGATCTACTCGCTGGACTGCATGGCCCTCACCCGTACGGCCGAGGTCCACGCCTACTCGCACATCACCGGCGGCGGACTCGCGGCGAACCTGGCCCGGGTCATCCCGGACCACCTGCACGCCACGGTCGACCGTACGACCTGGTCCCCGGGCGCGATCTTCGACCTGGTCGGCAAGGCCGGACAGGTCGAGCGGCTGGAACTGGAGAAGACCCTGAACATGGGCGTCGGCATGATGGCCGTCGTTCCGCAGGAGTCGGTGGACGTGGCCCTGACCGCCCTCGCCGACCGGGGCGTCGACGCCTGGGTCGCGGGCGAGATCCTGGACCGCGGCGACCACACCGAGGGCGCGACCCTCACCGGTGACTACGCGGTCTGAGCAGCACTGAAACCCGGTCCGGGGCCAGGCCCCGGACCGGGTTTCGATGTATGTCAGCCGACTTGGACGCCGTTGAGCAGGAGGTCCTGCGCGTCAAGCCCCACGACGGTGCGCCGACGGACCGGACTCTTCGTCCTCGTCCTCGTCGTCATCGCCGTTGTACAGAGCCGCGTACTTGGCGTACGGGTCGTCGTCGTCCTCGTCCTGATCGTCATCGACTTCGACCGGCGCGCTGATAGGCAGCGGCTCCGTCGGCGATGCGCCCAGCTCATTGGCCAGACGCGAGAGGTCAGTCCCGCCGCTGTTGTACTTCAGCTGGCGGGCGACCTTTGTCTGCTTGGCCTTGGCCCGGCCGCGCCCCATGGCTCGACCCCCTCGGTGACGGGGCTCGACGGCCCCAGAGTCTGACACGCGTTCATGGTTCGGAGCGGGCTCTCCGTGGAGAGACCGTCCGTAGGGGTTTAACGGTACCTGCTTCCGCGGCCATACGGTACGCCGCCCGCATGACGCGCCCCGGTGCAGAACCAGCGCGACACCCCGTACTCGCTGGTCAGCTGCGATTTTAACCCTTTCCTGGCGAGCGACCCGCCGAAGCGCAGTGAGTTCCGTCTCGCCGCACCCCGACGGGCCCCCTTTCCGGGGCTACGCGGTGCGGGCACCGCCCGCCCGGGCGGCGGCGCGGGCCGCGAGCGCCTCGGACATCCGCTGCTCGGCGATCCGGTCGGCCGCGGCGGCCGGCGGGATCCCGTCAGCCTTCGCACGTGCGAATATGGCCAGCGTGGTGTCGAAGATCTTCGAGGCCTTGACCTTGCAGCGGTCGAAGTCGAAGCCGTGCAGCTCGTCGGCGACCTGGATGACGCCGCCGGCGTTGACCACGTAGTCCGGCGCGTAGAGGATCCCGCGGTCGGCGAGGTCCTTCTCGACGCCCGGGTGGGCGAGCTGGTTGTTCGCCGCTCCGCACACGACGCCGGCCGTGAGCACCGGGACGGTCTCGTCGTTCAGCGCGCCGCCGAGGGCGCACGGGGCGTAGATGTCCAGACCCGGGGTGCGGATCAGGGCGTCCGTGTCGGCCACCGAGGTGACCTTGCCGCCGGGGTGCTTGTCGAGGATCTCCTGGACCGACTCCGCGCGGACGTCGGTGATCACGACCTCGGCGCCGTCCTCCAGCAGGTGCTCGACCAGGTGGCGGCCGACCTTGCCGACACCGGCGACGCCGACCTTGCGACCGCGCAGCGTCGGGTCGCCCCACAGGTGCTGGGCGCTGGCGCGCATGCCCTGGAAGACGCCGAAGGCGGTGAGGACCGAGGAGTCGCCGGCGCCGCCGTTCTCGGGGGAGCGGCCGGTGGCCCAGCGGGTCTCGCGGGCGACGACGTCCATGTCGGCGACGTACGTGCCGACGTCGCAGGCGGTGACGTAACGGCCGCCGAGCGACTCCACGAACCGGCCGTAGGCCAGCAGCAGTTCCTCGGTCTTGAGGACGGCCGGGTCGCCGATGATCACGGCCTTGCCGCCGCCGAGGTCGAGGCCGGCGAGGGCGTTCTTGTACGACATGCCGCGCGCGAGGTTCAGCGCGTCGAGGACGGCCTCCTCGTCGGAGGCGTACGCGTGGAAGCGCGTGCCGCCGAGGGCGGGGCCCAGGGCGGTGGAGTGGATCGCGATGACGGCCTTGAGGCCTGAGGCTCGGTCCTGGCACAGCACGACTTGCTCGTGGCCGCCCTGTTCCGTGCGGAACAGGGTGTGCAGGACGCCGTCGGTCATTTCGGTCACGGTGGTGACTCCCATGGAAGAGATGCGGCGGAAAGACGCCCGCCCTGCGGGTGGGGGAGGGCGCGCTGGGAGCAGCGTAAGACCTGTGGGCCGCCCGGGAAGGGCCTGTCCGGGGATCGGAACACTCCCGTGTCACACGGGCCCCGCGGGCCCGGTGGAAACCGGCCGGAGAGGGTGGTTCCGGGTGGCGCGCGGAGCGGTTCGGGAGCCGGGTTCCGGGCCGCGGACGTCCCGGAGGTGAGGGAGCCCCGAAAACGGGGAGGTACGACAGCGTGAGCGAATCCCCCGAATTGCGGCCGCCGTCCGCGCGCCCGGTCCCGACCGTCCCGTACGCCTCCTACCTGCGCGTCTACGAGCCATTGGCGGCCTTCGCGGAACCGGAACGGGCGCACTGGGCGGACTACGTCCGGCGCGGGGTGGTCGCGACGGCGCAGGACGAACTGCGCCGCTCGCTGGCGGACTTGGTCCGCGTCCCGGTGGTGGGGGTGCCGGCGCACGAGAGCGCGGACGCGTTCACGGCGGAGCGGGACGGGGTGGTCCTGGTCTGCCCGTGGCGGACCCGGCTGCGCGGCTGGCTGGCGCTCCAGGAGCTGACCGAGTCGTTCCCGTTGCCGGTGCTGGACGCGGCCCTGCCGGCGTCGACGCGCCGGCGGGCGGAGCAGGAGTACGAGGAGTGGCGGGAGCGGAACCCGGACGCGCGGCCGTGGATCCGTACCGGGGTGTGGCAGGTTCCGCTGCGCTGGTTCGTGCTGGTCGGGGACGAGGAGCGGGAGTACGTGCCGGGCGAGCGGCTGCGGTACCGGACGCCGATGGTGCAGGCGCGGCGCCGGCTGGCCAGGGGGCTGCGGACCCTGCGGCAGGCGGAGGGGTACGCGCCGCTCGCCGAGGGGTTGGTGGAGGTCGGGAGCTGGTTGGAGGAGTTCCATCCGCGGTCGATGGTCGAACTGGATTACGGGGGTCTGCTGCACGCGCTGCCGGCTGACGCCCTCGCGGGCGACCGGTCGGCCCGCGACCTCGCGGCGGGGATGGAGTCGCTGCGGTCGGGGGACCGGGAGGGGGCGTCGGAGGTGTACGGCGAACTGGCGCAGCGTTGGCGGGCGGTCCGGGAGAGACTGTTCGCGAACTAGCGGACCTGGCAAGGTGTCCTTCGCCACGGTGCGGCGGGGCCCCTCGTCGGGCCGCGGGCGTATCACCCGTATCGGTCGTATCGGCCGATCGGCCATAAGGTGCAGATCAGGGGCTTGATCGTCACATTAGGGCCTTAGTTCCAGGACCTACGTCCCGATACGGGCCATTGGCCCAAGGGTGACGGACCGCACTATCTACACCCTTGCGCCCTTCCCCTACCCTCGTGCCAAAATAGGACAAGGAGTCCGGGGAGGGTTCCTTCCGTCCAACTAAGGGCGGAATGCTCGGTATTGCACTCTATGGGGGGTCTGACGACTCCTGATCGCTCTGTGACTGATCGTCACAGTGGGGTGACTGTCCGTTATGGGGCGGTCCATCGGCTTCCGCCGCTGATGAACACCTCGGAGGGCAATTCCATCGGTTTGGCCGTCGAGGCTGGACGGATGGTGTAGTTGTAGTGCCGAGGACAAGCCGTTCGTCCTATAACCGACTCGGCCTGCGTATGTCCATTTCGGGCAACGCGGGCCAAGGTGCAGAATTTAGAGGAAAGAACCGAGATGGTTCGGTTCTCCCGAGGAGGCCGCTCATGACCGCTCGCACCCCTGATGCCGAGCCGCTGCTGACCCCGGCTGAGGTTGCCACGATGTTCCGCGTGGACCCGAAGACGGTCACCCGCTGGGCCAAGGCTGGCAAGCTCACGTCCATCCGCACCCTGGGTGGACACCGCCGTTACCGCGAGGCCGAGGTTCGCGCACTGCTCGCGGGAATTCCGCAGCAGCGCAGCGAGGCCTGAGGTCGCGCAGCACGACCGCATTAACGGGTCGATATCGGGTCCCCCAATCCGATGAAACCCACAACGCTTCAGACGGTTGAGGCTGCCCCAACAGCCTCATTGCCGTTCGATCGCGCTGGACTCCGCCGGGTCCAGCGCGATCTTTTTTATGCCCGCGGGAGGGTGGAGCCGTCGGAGCGCGCGGGGGTCCGCACGGTAGGTGCCATTGCACATATTAAATCGAGCCGGCGTAGGTGTGCGATAAACGTGCGAGTCTCAAAAACTCGTATGGTGACTCCCGTCACAGTTGATCACTCTTGTACATCCGGCATTGCGCCCGTAAGGGGATGTCCGCCGCAGAGCGCCTCGTCCGCGCGGGGGATTTTGCCCCGCGTGGGTGGTGCGCGGGTCCGGACGCGCCGGCGGCCCGCTGAGGGCTTCGTGGGGGCGGTCGGGGGTCCGGGGGCCGGGGGCCGGTGACGGCGCCTCCTGGAGGCCTCCAGCGGCCCCGACGGGCTCCGGATGATCATGGGGTGGAGCCGTGGGGCAGGTACGGGTCGCGCGAGCCGCGTCGGACCGGCCGCTCCGGGGCCGCCCGCACGGGCGACGAGGGCCAAGGGCGCCGATCGCGCGGGCACCACAACGCGTCAGGGCCCGTATCCCCTGGGGGATACGGGCCCTGACGTTTCTGCGAACCTGACGGGACTTGAACCCGCGACCTCCACCTTGACAGGGTGGCGAGCTAACCAACTGCTCCACAGGTCCTCGTTCGCGGCCGCTTTTCTCGGCTGCGAACGCCACTGTACAGCAGCTCAGGGGGTGTGGTCTAACCCGCTCAAGGAGCGAGTGCGTCGACCGCCTTCACGATCCTCTTGTCCGAGATCGGGTACGCCGTCCCGAGCGCGTGCGCGAAGTAGGACACCCGGAGTTCCTCCAGCATCCAGCGGATCTCCGTGACCTCCTCGGGCACCGGTCGGCCCTTCGGGAGCTGTTCCAGGAGCCACAGGTACTCGTCCCGCATCTCGTGGACCTTCTCCATGCGGGTGGTGTCCCGCTGGGCGCCCGTGGGCATTTGCTGGAGCCGCCGGTCCGCCGCCACCAGGTAGCGCATCAGGTCCGGCAGCCGGCGCAGGCCGGTGAGGGTCACGAAGCCGGCCGGCACGAGCGCGGCCAGTTGGGCCTTCACGTCGGCGACGTTGGCCATCAGGGCCAGGCTGTTGGTCGCCTTCAGGCGTCGTTCGCAGGCCTGCCAGGCGGCCAGCACCTGCTGCACCTGGCCCACCGTCCGTACGGTCGTGTCCACCAGGTCGGCCCGTACGGCGTCGTAGAGCTTCCGGAAGCCCGCCTCGTCCCAGGCCGGTCCGCCGTGGTCCGCGATCAGCTTGTCGGCTGCCGCCGTCGCGCAGTCGTCGAACAGAGCCTGGATGGAGCCGTGCGGGTTCCGGGACAGGGCCAGCTTCTGCTGGTTGCTGAGCTTGTCCGAGGCGAACTTCGCCGGGTTCACCGGGATGTTCAGCAGGATCAGCCGCCGCGTGCCGAGCCACATCGCCCGCCGTTGCTCGGCCTCGGTGTCGAAGAGCCGTACGGACACCGTCGTCCCGTCGTCCACCAGCGCCGGGTACGCCTTCACCGGCTGGCCGGCCCGGCGGGTCTCGAAGACCTTCGTCAGGGAGCCGATCGTCCAGTCGGTCAGCCCGGAACGCTCCAGGGACTCCCCGCCCGCCCGCTCGGCGGTGGCGGCCGCGGCCTTGGACAGGGCCTGGCGGGCCTTGGGCTTCAGGCGGAGCCGCAGGGCCTCCAGGTCCTTGTCCTCGGCGAGGTTCTTGCGTCGCTCGTCAACGATCCGGAAGGTGATCTTCAGGTGGTCCGGGATCCGGGACAGGTCGAAGTCGTCCGCGGAGACCGGCACCCCGACCATCCGGTGCAGCTCGCGCGCCAGCGTCACCGGCAGCGGCTCCTGGAGCGGAACGACCGTGTCCAGGAAACGCGTCGCGAAGTTCGGCGCGGGTACGTAGTGCCGGCGGATCGGCTTCGGCAGCGAGCGGATCAGCTCGGTGACGACCTCCTCGCGCAGCCCCGGGATCTGCCAGTCGAAGCCCTCGTCGGTCACCTGGTTCAGCACCTGGAGCGGGACGTGGACGGTCACGCCGTCCGCGTCCGCGCCCGGCTCGAACTGGTAGGTCACCCGGAACTTCAGCGGCCCCTGCCGCCAGCTGTCCGGGTAGTCGGCCTTGGTGACCCCGGCCGCCTTCTCGGTCAGCAGCATCTCGCGCTCGAAGTCGAGGAGTTCGGGCTCCTCGCGCTTCTTGTGCTTCCACCAGGAGTCGAAGTGCGCCCCGGACACCACGTGGTCCGGGATGCGCCGGTCGTAGAAGTCGAAGAGGGTCTCGTCGTCCACCACGATGTCGCGGCGCCGGGCCCGGTTCTCCAGCTCCTCGACCTCGGTCAGCAGCTTCCGGTTGTCGGCGTAGAACTTGTGGTGCGTGCGCCAGTCGCCCTCGACCAGGGCGTTGCGGATGAACAGGTCGCGCGAGACCTCGGCGTCGATCCGGCCGTAATTGATCTTCCGCTGGGCGACGATCGGCACGCCGTACAGCGTGACCTTCTCGTACGCCATCACGGCTGCCTGGTCCTTCTCCCAGTGCGGCTCGCTGTACGTGCGCTTGATCAGGTGCTGCGCGAGCGGCTCCACCCACTCGGGCTCCACCTTCGCGTTCACCCGGGCCCACAGCCGCGAGGTCTCGACCAGCTCGGCCGACATGAGGAACTTCGGCTGCTTCTTGAACAGCGAGGAGCCGGGGAAGACCGCGAACTTCGCGGACCGGGCGCCCAGGTACTCGTTCTTGTCGGTGTCCTTCAGACCGATGTGCGAGAGCAGGCCGGCCAGCAACGAGATGTGGACGTGCTGCTCCGGCGCGTCCGCCTCGTTGACGTGGATGCCCATCGTCTTGGCGACCGTGCGCAGCTGCGTGTAGATGTCCTGCCACTCGCGGATCCGCAGGAAGTTCAGGTACTCCTGCTTGCACATCCGGCGGAACGAGGAGGAGCCCCGCTCCTTCTGCTGCTCCCGGACGTAGCGCCACATGTTCAGGTACGACAGGAAGTCGCTGGTCTCGTCCTTGAAGCGGGCGTGGTTCTGATCGGCCTGGGTCTGCTTGTCCGAGGGGCGCTCGCGCGGGTCCTGAATCGACAGGGCCGCCGCGATGACCATGACCTCGCGGACACAGTTGTTCTTGTCGGCCTCGACCACCATGCGGGCCAGCCGCGGGTCCACCGGCAGCTGCGAGAGCTGGCGCCCCATCGGCGTCAGCTTCTTGCGCGGGTCCTTCTCCGCCGGGTCGAAGGCGCCCAGCTCCTGGAGCAGGTGCACGCCGTCGCGGATGTTGCGGTGGTCCGGCGGGTCGATGAAGGGGAACTTCTCGATCTCGCCCAGCCCGGCCGCGGTCATCTGGAGGATCACGGAGGCCAGGTTGGTGCGCAGGATCTCGGCGTCCGTGAACTCCGGCCGGGAGAGGAAGTCGTCCTCCGAGTACAACCGGATGCAGATGCCGTCGCTCGTGCGGCCGCAGCGGCCCTTGCGCTGGTTGGCGCTCGCCTGGGAGATCCGCTCGATGGGCAGCCGCTGCACCTTGGTGCGGTGGCTGTAGCGGGAGATGCGGGCGGTGCCCGGATCGATCACGTATTTGATGCCGGGGACGGTCAGCGAGGTCTCGGCGACGTTCGTCGCGAGGACGATCCGGCGTCCGGTGTGCTGCTGGAAGACCCGGTGCTGCTCCGCGTGCGAGAGCCGTGCGTAGAGGGGGAGCACCTCGGTGAGGCGCAGTTTGCGCTTCTCCAGGGCGTCCGCGGTGTCGCGGATCTCCCGCTCGCCGGAGAGGAAGACGAGGACGTCGCCCGGCCCCTCGGACTGGAGCTCGTCGACGGCCTCGCAGATCGCGGTGATCTGATCGCGGTCGCTGTCCTCGGAGTCCTCTTCGAGGAGCGGGCGGTAGCGCACCTCCACCGGATACGTCCGGCCGCTGACCTCGATGATCGGGGCGTCGCCGAAGTGGCGCGAGAAACGTTCCGGGTCGATGGTCGCCGAGGTGATGACGACCTTCAGGTCGGGGCGCTTCGGCAGCAGCCGGGCCAGGTAGCCCAGCAGGAAGTCGATGTTCAGGGACCGCTCGTGGGCCTCGTCGATGATGATCGTGTCGTAGGCGCGCAGCTCGCGGTCGGTCTGGATCTCGGCGAGCAGGATGCCGTCCGTCATCAGCTTCACGAAGGTGGCGTCCGGGTTCACCTGGTCGGTGAAGCGGACCTTCCAGCCGACGGTCTGACCGATCTCGGACTTCAGCTCCTCGGCGATCCGCTCCGCGACGGTGCGGGCGGCGATCCGCCGGGGCTGGGTGTGCCCGATCATGCCCCGGACGCCCCGGCCCAGCTCCATGCAGATCTTGGGGATCTGCGTGGTCTTGCCGGATCCGGTCTCGCCGGCGACGATCACGACCTGGTGGTCGCGTATCGCCTCGGCGATCTCGTCCTTCTTCTGGCTGACGGGCAGGTTCTCGGGATACGTGACCTCCGGCATCCGGGAGGCACGGCCGGCGAGCCGCTCGGCGGCCTTCGCGGCCTCCGCGGCGATCTCGTCGAGCACGGCCTGCTGGGCCTCGGGCTTGCGGATGCGGCGGGCGCCATCGAGGCGGCGGCCGAGGCGGTGCGCGTCACGGAGCGGGATCTCACCGAGAAGCGTCTGCAGGGCGGCGAAGGAAGTAGACATACCTGATCGAGGATCTCACCTGGGCCCTCCGGGTGGCGAACGCATTTGTGGCCCTCCCCGTACCATTTCGGGACGAGTCCCCCAGCCGTACGAGTGAGAGGCAGCCCACCTTGTCCCGCCGCCACCGTGTGTGCTGCCTGCTGGCGGCCGTGCTCGTGGTGTTGCTGGGCACGGTGACGTCCGGTGCCGCCCCGTCGACCCCGGGGCGCTCGGGTCCGGTTCCGGTTGCGGTTGCTCAGGTCGCCGAGGTTCCCCCGGTCACCTCGGCCGGAGCCGCGCCCGGAGCCGCGACCCGCGCCCCCACCCCGGCGGCCTTCGCCGACCGCGCAGGACCCCGGGGCCCCTCCTGCGCCCCCGGCGTCCCCGACGGCGGCCGGACCCCGGCGGTCCCGCCGCGCACCGGGCAGGACCACGCGCCGCTCCCGGCGGCCCGGCCCGCGCCCGAGGCGGGCAGGCCGCACGGCACGATGCCGGTACGGGGCCCCGTACGCGGGCCCGACCGGCCGGCGCCCGGCCCGGTGGAGCTCTCGGTGCTGCGGGTCTAGGCCCTGTCGTCAAAGTCCCGTCGCCGCCCGGAGGGCGGCCTCGCGGTGTCCGGTGCGTGCTCCCGGTGTGCCGGGCGGAAGCCCGCGTACTGGACGTACTCGGGCTTTCGCCCGGTGCGGCGGGAGTGCGTGCCGGACACCGCGAGGCAGACGGGAGTTTGACGACAGGTCCTCGGCCCTGTCGTTCGACGACAGGCCATCGGAGGGGCCGCCGGTCCCACCGCCACCCGCACTCCAGGAGCAGCGCCATGCCTTCCCCCACCCGTTCCCCCCGTCCCTCCCGCACTCCCCTGTTCGCCGCCGCCGGCGTGGCCGTGGCCGCGATCACCCTCGGGCTGGTGTCCTGGCAGGCCACCGCCCCCGAGGACAGGCCCCGCGACACCTCCGCCGGCTCCCCCGCGGCCTCCTCCCACGCCGGCCCCCGTACGGACGTCGCCCCGGAACTCCTGGCCCTGGCCCGCCGCGACGGCGCCGACAAGCTCGCGACCGGTCGCGCCGACGCCCCCGTCGTCCTCATCGAGTACTCCGACTTCCGCTGCGGCTACTGCGGCAAGTTCGCCCGCGACACCGAACCCGAATTGGTGAGGAAGTACGTCGAGGACGGCACCCTGCGCATCGAGTGGCGCAACTTCCCGATCTTCGGCGCCGAGTCCGAGGCCGCCGCCAAGGCCGCCTGGGCCGCCGGACAGCAGGACCGCTTCGCCGCCTTCCACGCGGCCGCGTACGCCGACGGCGCCAAGGAAGCGGGCTTCGCCGGGGAACGCCTCGTCGAACTGGCCCGGCAGGCGGGGGTCCCGGACCTGGAGAGGTTCAAGAAGGACATGGCCGGCGAGGAGGCCGGCGCCGCGCTGAAGAAGGACCGGGACGAGGGCTACCGCATCGGCGTCACCTCCACCCCGTCCTTCCTGCTCAACGGCCGACCGATCGCCGGCGCGCAGCCCCTCGACGCCTTCACCGCCGCCATCGCGCGGGCGAAGACCGAGGCGGCGGCGCGCAAGTGACCGGCATCGGATACCTGGCCGCCCTGCTGGGCGGCCTCCTCGCCCTGCTCAGCCCCTGCAGCGCGCTGCTGCTGCCCGCCTTCTTCGCGTACTCGATCGACTCCCGCTCCCGGCTCCTCGCGCGCACCGGGATCTTCTACGCGGGCCTCGCGAGCACCCTCGTACCGCTGGGCGCGGCCGGTTCGTACGCGGGGCGGTTCTTCCACGAGAACCGCGACGGGCTGGTCCTCGCCGGAGGCTGGCTGATCATCGCGCTGGGCCTCGCCCAGATCCTCGGCCTCGGCTTCGCCCCGAGGCGCCTCGCCGAGCTGTCCGGCCGGATCCGACCGACCACAGCCCTGTCGGTGTACGCCCTCGGCGCGGTCTACGGGCTGGCCGGCTTCTGCGCCGGACCGATCCTGGGCAGCGTCCTCACGGTGGCGGCGGTCAGCGGCAGCCCGGCCTACGGGGGCCTGCTGCTCGCGGTGTACGCGCTGGGCATGGCCGTGCCGCTGTTCCTGTTGGCGCTGCTCTGGGAGCGCTTCGACCTCGGCGGCCGGCGCTGGCTGCGCGGCCGGGCCTTCCGGGTCGGGCGTCTGGAACTGCACACCACGTCGCTGCTGTCCGGACTGTTCTTCCTGACCCTGGGGACGCTGTTCCTCGTCTACGACGGGGCGAGCGCGCTCCCGGGGCTGCTCGACGTGGACGACTCGTTCGCGGTGGAGCAGTGGGTGGGTTCCGTCGCCGACGCCGTGCCGGACGGGGTGCTGCTCGGGCTGGTCGCGGCGGTGGCGGCGGCCGTCGGGCTGACCCGGTGGCGGCGCGCGGTCCGCGCGGAGCGGCCGGAACCGGAGGGGTGACGCACAGAAGGCCCCGTCCGAGGACGGGGCCTTCTTCTTGTGGCTGGGGCCGGGGTCGAACCGGCGACCTATCGCTTTTCAGGCGATCGCTCGTACCAACTGAGCTACCCAGCCACGAGACCGTTTCCGATCTCAGCGAACCTGACGGGACTTGAACCCGCGACCTCCACCTTGACAGGGTGGCGAGCTAACCAACTGCTCCACAGGTCCTTGCAATGTGCGAGCACAAGTCTCGCACACAGTTAATGCGTACCCCCAACGGGATTCGAACCCGTGCTACCGCCTTGAAAGGGCGGCGTCCTGGGCCACTAGACGATGAGGGCTAAAGGCCCGCCGGGCACTTCTCAGCGCGTCGGGGACGTGAGAAGCATATGGGATCCGGGGAGCTATCGCCAAAACGGTTTCCTCCGGAGCGACAATGGCCGGGTGCTGGAGATGACGCGCGAGGAGTTCGAAGAGCTCGTCGCAGAGGCCCTGGACCGGATTCCGCCGGAGCTGACGCGGCTGATGGACAACGTGGCGGTGTTCGTCGAGGACGAGCCACCGGCGGACGACCCCGAGCTCCTCGGGCTCTACGAGGGGACCCCCCTCACCGAGCGCGGCGAGTGGTACGCCGGGGTGCTGCCGGACCGCATCACGATCTACCGGAACCCCACGTTGCGGATGTGCGAGGACCGGGAGAGCGTGGTCGCGGAGACGGAGGTGACCGTCGTGCACGAGATCGCCCACCACTTCGGCATCGACGACGAGCGGCTGCACGCGCTGGGCTACGGGTGACCGGACCGGCGCCCGCCCCCGGGCCGGCCGGCGAACGGGGTCCCGCGGATCCCGGTCCCGTCGACCCCGATGTCGACCTCCGGGTGGCGGCGGAGCGGACGCGGCCGCAGGGCCCGGTGCTCGCGGCCGTCGCCGCCGGTGGCGTGCTCGGGGCCTGCGCGCGGTACGGGGCCGGGCTGCTGTGGCCCGCAGGGCCCGCGGCCTTCCCGTGGACCACTCTCTGGATCAACGTCCTGGGCTGCGCGCTGATCGGTGTGCTGATGGCTGCCGTCGCCGAGGACGGGCGCACCGCCCACCCCCTGCTGCGGCCCTTCGCGGGGACCGGCGTGCTCGGGGGCTTCACCACCTTCTCGGCCTACGCCCTGGACGTCTCGCGGCTGCTGGACGCCGAGGAGGCCGGGGCGGCCCTCGCGTACGCCGCGCTCACGGTCGTCGCGGCACTGGCGGCCGTCCTGGCGGGGGCGACCCTGACCCGGCGCGTCCTGCGGCCCCCCACCCGGCGGGGGCGGGGATGAACTGGCTGCTGGTGATCGCGGGCGCGGCCGTGGGGGCGCCGCTGCGCTACCTGAGCGACCGGGCCGTGCAGGCGCGCCACGGCTCCGACTTCCCGTGGGGGACCTTCGTGGTCAACGCGGTGGCGTGCCTGGTGCTGGGCGCGCTGGCCGGGGCGGCCTCACCGGGCCTGTCCGTGTTCCTCGGGACGGGCCTGTGCGGGGCGCTGAGCACGTACTCGACCTTCTCGTACGAGACCCTGCGGCTGGCCGAGCGCGGCGAGACGTTCCTGGCCGCGGCGAACGTCCTGGGATCGGTGCTGGTCGGGCTGGGCGCCGTTCACCTGGGCTCGCAGGTGGCCCGGCAGCTGTTCGCGTAAGGGGCGTGTCTCTTACGGGGTAAAGGGAGTTGGGCAACTTGACCCGCTCATCGCGGACCCCGCCGCCGTGTTCCGGAGGTGCCCCCGTGCGCCAGTTGACCACTTCCCTGAGACTGGCCGTCTCCGCGCTCGCCGTGGCCGCGACGGCGGGCTGCATGAGCGTCGGAGAGGACGCCGCGAAGCCCGGCCCGGCCGTGCCCGTGGGCGCGAAGGACGCCGCCGGTACGGGGGCGGCCGCCGGCGCCGGGCGGGGCTCCGGCGGCCACGGCAACACCCACGGCGGCAAGGACGCCGCCGGCAACCAGAACGGCAAGGCCGGCGAGTCCGGGAAGGCCTCCGGCGCGACCGGGGCCTCTCCGGGCCCGGGCGCCCCCGCCGGTCGGCCGGGGCTCCCCTCGCCGTCGGCGGGGCCCGGCGGCGGAGCGGGTGGCCAGGGGCCGCAGGAGCCGTCCGGCGGCGGCGCGGGCGGCGCGGGCTCCGGCTCCGGCGGCTCCGGCTCGGCCTCGGGTTCCGGGGGCTCGGGTTCCGGCGGCTCCGGCTCGGGCCCGGGCTCGGGCTCGGGTTCCGGGTCCGGCGGGTCCGGTTCCGCGGGGTCCGGTGGGTCGGCGACCGTCCCGCCCGTCGATCCCCCCGTGGATCCGCCTGTGACGGAACCCACTCCGACCCAGCCCACCGATCCGGGTCCCGCCCCGACCTCCGGGACGGGCACGAATCCCTAGACCTGGGCGCCTCCGGGTGGATCGGCTGCGCTTCCCCGATGTTCGCGCCGATGGCATCGTCCCAGGTCAGAGTGGTTTCTGCCGGGGCGACTTGCCAGACCCCCAGGAGGGTGCGTATGGTTATAGATCGTTTGATCCCATTGCCCGGCGCCGAATCCGAAGAGCGCCGTGTGGCGCGTACTCTCCCTAGCCGTGGCTGACCGCATTGAGGCGGTCGATTTGCGATTCACGGAGTTTGGGCGCGTGCCGAGACTCCGGAAGGTTTCGCATTTCGCATGTCCATTTCCAGTTCTGACCGTTCCGTCATGCCCGAGAACGACTCCACCGAGATCGTCGACGCCGAGACCCTTGCGGTCACCGAGGCCATGGAGGCCATCGAGGCCGACGAGATCATCGAGGCTCTTGAGGCCGACGTGACGTCCGACGGTCCCCTCTCCGACGACGCCGACGAGGCCGACGCGGAGCCCACCATCACCTTCGGCGACCTGGGCCTGCCCGACGGCATCGTCCGCAAGCTCGCCCAGAACGGCGTCACCGCCCCCTTCCCGATCCAGGCCGCGACCATCCCGGACGCCCTGGCCGGCAAGGACATCCTGGGCCGCGGCCGCACCGGCTCCGGCAAGACCCTCTCCTTCGGTCTCCCGACCCTGGCCTCGCTGGCCGGCGGTCACACCGACAAGAAGAAGCCCCGCGCGATCATCCTCACGCCGACCCGTGAGCTCGCGATGCAGGTCGCGGACGCCCTCCAGCCCTACGGCGACGTGCTCGGCCTGAAGATGAAGGTCGTCTGCGGCGGTACCTCCATGAGCAACCAGATCTACGCCCTGGAGCGCGGTGTCGACGTCCTCGTCGCCACCCCCGGCCGCCTGCGCGACATCATCAACCGCGGCGCCTGCTCCCTGGAGAACGTCAAGATCGCGGTCCTCGACGAGGCCGACCAGATGGCCGACCTGGGCTTCCTGCCCGAGGTCACCGAGCTGCTCGACCAGATCCCCGGCGGCGGCCAGCGCATGCTCTTCTCCGCCACCATGGAGAACGAGATCGGCACCCTGGTCAAGCGCTACCTGTCCAACCCCGTCACGCACGAGGTCGACAGCGCGCAGGGCAACGTCACGACCATGACGCACCACGTCCTCGTCGTGAAGCCGAAGGACAAGGCGCCCGTCACGGCCGCCATCGCCGCCCGCAAGGGCCGCACCATCATCTTCGTCCGCACCCAGCTGGGCGCCGACCGCATCGCCGAGCAGCTCATCGAGGCCGGCGTGAAGGCCGACGCGCTGCACGGCGGCATGACCCAGGGCGCCCGTACCCGCGTCCTCGCCGACTTCAAGGACGGCTACGTCAACGCGCTCGTCGCGACCGACGTCGCCGCCCGCGGCATCCACGTCGACGGCATCGACCTGGTCCTGAACGTGGACCCGGCCGGTGACCACAAGGACTACCTGCACCGCTCGGGCCGTACCGCCCGCGCCGGCAAGTCCGGTGTCGTCGTGTCGCTGGCGCTCCCGCACCAGCGTCGCCAGATCTTCCGCCTGATGGAGGACGCGGGCGTCGACGCCTCGCGCCACATCGTTCAGGGCGTCGGCGCGTTCGACCCCGAGGTCGCCGAGATCACCGGTGCGCGTTCGCTCACCCAGGTCCAGGCCGACTCGGCGAACAACGCCGCCAAGCAGGCCGAGCGCGAGGTCGCCGACCTCACCAAGCAGCTGGAGCGCCTGTCGCGCCGCGCCGTGGAACTGCGCGAGGAGGCCGACCGCCTCGTCGCCCGTTCCGCCCGCGAGCGCGGTGAGGACCCGGAGGCCGCCGTCGCCGAGGTCGTCGAGGCAGCCGAGGCCGAGGTCGCGGCAGCCGTCGCCGCCGTCGCCGAGCCGGTCGCCCAGGAGCGCACCTTCGAGCGTCGCGACGACCGCGGCAACTACGAGCGCCGCGACAACCGTCGTGATGACCGTGGTGGCGACCGTGGTGGCTTCCGCCGTGACGACCGTCCGTCGGGTGGTTTCCGTTCCGGTGGTGACCGTCGTGATGACAACCGTGGTGGCGGCTTCCGTCGCGACGACCGTCCGTCCGGTGGCTTCAACCGTGATGACCGTGGTGGCGACCGTGGTGGCTTCCGCCGTGACGACCGTCCGTCGGGTGGTTTCCGTTCCGGTGGTGACCGTCGTGATGACAACCGT
>NZ_JBVIVP010000011.1:213515-234969 GCF_055595445.1 Streptomyces sp. NPDC040432
GTGGTGGCGGCTTCCGTCGCGACGACCGTCCGTCCGGTGGCTTCAACCGTGACGACCGTGGTGGCGACCGTGGTGGCTTCCGCCGCGACGACCGTCCGTCCGGTGGCTTCCGCTCCGGTGGCGCCGGCGAGCGCCCCTACGGCCGTCGTGACGACAACCGCCCCTCCGGCTCCGGCTCGACCGGCTCCTTCGGTGGCCGTCGTGACGACAAGCCCCGCTGGAAGCGCAACGGCTGACGCCTGAGCGTCATCTGACACCGACTCGGCCCCCACAGCACTCCGGTGCGGTGGGGGCCGGGCCGTTCTCCGCCCCCCTCACCCCTCTCGCGACCCGTGGCGGAAAACCGCCGGGGCCACACCCGGCGATACCCGATCGGCGACGAGCCCCTCTCCGGCTATGCTCGGGGGTGAGCACGTGGAGGGCCATTAGCTCAATTGGCAGAGCAGTGGACTTTTAATCCATTGGTTGTCGGTTCGAGTCCGACATGGCCTACCGCTCGCAGGACCCGGGAAGCCCTTCCCGCCCTGCCACTTGGCGCCCCACCCGATGACATCGGGTGGGGCGCTTCGTCGTTCGGAGCCCGATTGCAGGTCTCTGACCTGCGATGATGCTCTCCAGGTGGGCGCCCGGGGGGTTAATTGGTGGGGGGCGTCCCCCGAATGACGTAGAGTTGGGTTTACCGACGCGGGGTGGAGCAGCTCGGTAGCTCGCTGGGCTCATAACCCAGAGGTCGCAGGTTCAAATCCTGTCCCCGCTACTCAGTACGAAGGCCCGGTTCCCTTGTGGAACCGGGCCTTCGTCGTTCCCCGTTGGGCCGGGAACCGTGGCGTCACCCGATCGGCGCGGTCCGGTCGCCGTACGGGGGCGGGTACCGCCAGCCTGGAGGGGGCGAGGCGGGACCGGGCGGCAGGAGGCGGCGTTGGCGGGGCTGGGCCGGCAGGACAAGGAGCGCGCGACCGTCCCCGGCGACGGCGCGGTTCCGCGGGTGGCCCGGTTGCTCCCCGTCCTGCTGATCCTCGTCGGGCTGCTGTTCAACGTGCTGACCCCGCCCAGCTTCACCGGCTCGCCCTTCTTCTCCGCCGCCCCGCTGGTCGCGGCGCCCCTGTTCACCTTCCGCACGACCGCCCTGATCGGTGTGGCCGCCTCGCTCGGCGTCCTCGGCCTGCACGTGTACGCCGGCACCGGATGGAAGGTCGAGGCGCTGACCGAGCTGGCGACCGTACTCACGGTGTCCGGGTTGGCCCTGCTGATCAACCGGGTCGTGCGGCGCAGCGTCGAGCGGCTCGCCTCCGCGCGCGGGATCGCCGAGGCGGTCCAACGGGCCGTGCTGCCCACCCCCGCCGAACGGATCGCGGGGCTGCACGTCTCCGCCCGATACGTGGCCGCGCAGGCCGACGCCTTCATCGGCGGGGACCTCTACGCCGTCCAGGACACCCCGTACGGGGTGCGCCTCGCGGTGGGCGACGTCCGGGGCAAGGGCCTGGGGGCGGTGGAGGCCGTCGCCGTGGTGCTGGGCGCCTTTCGCGAGGCGGCGGAGACCGAACCGACCCTGGAGCGGCTCGCACAGCGCCTGGAGCGCGCCCTGAACCGGGAGGGCGTCCGCCGCGACAGCCTCGACGCGGTGGAGGGGTTCACGACGTGCGTGCTCGGGGAGATCCCGCCGGGCGCCGAGCACCTGCGGCTGCTCAACCGGGGCCACCCCGAACCGCTGCTGCTCCACGCCGACGGGGCCCTCGCGGTGCTCGCCCCGGCCGAACCGGCCCTGCCGCTGGGGCTGGGCGGGCTGGCCCTCGTCGGTCCGCCGGACCGGGCCGGGCAATGGGCCTTCCCGGCCGGCAGCACGCTGCTCCTGTTCACGGACGGGCTCACCGAGGCCCGCGACGAGGCGGGGACCTTCTACGACCCGGCGGACCGGCTGCGGGGGCGGGTCTTCCCGGGGGCGGACGAGGTGCTCGTCGCGCTCAGCCGCGACGTGCGCCGGCACACGGGCGGCGGCGCGACCGACGACATGGCCCTGCTGGCGGTGGGCCGGCCCGGCGAGGGCCAGCCGGAGCGGAGACGGACCGTGCCGGTGGTGCCGCGGGAGGAGGCGTGAGGCGGAGGTTCCCGGACGACCCGAGGGTCCTGTCGTGACCGTACGTGGTGGGCGGGGTGCTCTGCGCGAGTTCTCTGACGGGGCGTCATTTGGTCAATGTGGCTGAAGTGATGAGCAAAAGAGGGGCTCTTTGCCCTGTTTGATCATCGATAGTGGCTGATGTCCGGGCCAAAGCCGTGCGGTGCGTGGCCGATTGGCGTTAACGATCAATCGCAACAGCTTGGAATCACTCCCCCATGTCTATTACCTTTCGATAACGCATCGCGGTCGTCCCAGTCGTCGCAAGAGACGGCACCGTGTGCGTTCTCGCCCATGAGGAGTGTGCCCCGGTGGCCTCCAACTCGCCTGCCCCTGACGGCACCGACGTCCAGGAGGCGCCCAGCGCCGGAGCCTGGGGCGAGTGGAACCCCACCGAGGACTCGGTCCGTCCCGTCCGCGGCAAGCACCGCACCCTCAAGCCGCGCGGCGGTCTCGCCCGCAGCTCGACCGTGCTCGGCGTCGGCGTGATCGCGGCGGTCGGCGCGGGCGGCATCGCCACCGCGCAGGACCGGCCCCAGGTCTCCATATCCATGCCCTCGCTGCCCGACCTGATGGGCGGGGACCGCGCGGGCGACGACGCCCCGACGGATGCGCCCGCCGCCAAGGCCACCCGTACCGCGGAGATCCCCCAGCAGGCCGATGCCCAGGGACAGGGCGACGCCGGCGAGGCGCTGCGCAACCGCATCCTCCAGCAGGCCGAGTCGCAGCAGGACGCGACCGACACGCAGGCCCTGGCCGACGCCGAGCGGACGGCCCGCGAGGCCGCCGCCCAGGAGGCGCGGACCCAGAAGGAAACGGCCGACAAGGAGGCCGAGACGGTGCGCGCGGCCGCCGAGAAGGCCGCCGCCGACCAGGCTGCGGCGGAGAAGACGGCGGCCGACGAGGCCGATGCCAAGGCCAAGGCGGAGGCGGCCTCCGCTCCGGCGCCCGCTCCCGTCGCGAAGGCGGGGGGCGCTTTCGTCCTCCCGACCTCCGCCTACACGCTCACCTCGCGCTACGGTGCCGCCGGCTCCATGTGGTCCTCCGGCCACCACACCGGTCTCGACTTCGCCGCCCCGACCGGAACCCCGGTCAAGGCCGTCGGCGCAGGAAAGATCACCTCGGCGGGTTGGTCCGGTGCGTACGGCTACCGGATCGTGCTCCAGCTCAACGACGGTACGGAGATCTGGTACTGCCACCTGTCCTCGATGTCTGTGACCTCCGGCGCGGTGGGTGCGGGCGAGACCATCGGCCGGGTCGGCGCGACCGGCAACGTCACCGGCGCCCACCTCCACCTTGAGGTGCGCAAGGGCGGTTCGACGATGGACCCGATGGCGTGGCTGAACAGCAAGGGCCTCAGCGTCTAGCGGGCGGCCGACTCCTCGCGCGGCCGCGGGCGTTCCCCGCGGGTCGCCAGGTGTCGTCTCGGGGCCGGGACGGCCGCGAGGGTGCCCGTGGGCGGCCGCGCCGTGCCGGGCGGAACCTCCGCCGGCAGGCCCGAGCGGGGCGGCAGCAGTTCCTCCAGTACCGCGGCCCGTGCCAGTGCCGGCGCGGCCGTCGCCCGGCGCCGCCAGAGGGCGTCCAGCAACTCCCGCTCCCGCTCGGCGAAGTCCGGCTCCCAGGCCGACCGGCCCCGGCGGCGGGCGCGGTGGCGCAGCACGGCCAGGGCGGTGGCGTCCGCCGCGTAGCGGGTCACCGCCCGGGCGGACGCGTGGCCTCCGGTGGCCCGGGCCAGGCCCTTCGCCAGTGAGCGGGCCGGCAGCGAAGCCAGGGCCGGTACCTCCGCCGGAGCGAGCCAGCCCGCGCGGGCGTACACCGACAGCTCGGCGGCGACGGCCCGGAGCCGGTGGCGCCGCATCCGCACGGCCAGCCACAGCAGCAGCCCGAACGCCGGGACCATCACGCAGCCGTAGACCACGTAGAAACCGTACTCACCGAAGTGTGAGGAGCCGTTCCACAGGGCGTGCGTCCCCATGGCCAGCGCCAGGCCGAGCAGGGGCAGGCCGATCCGGCGCGCACGGCCGGCGCTGAGCGAGGCCGCCCCGAAGCCGAGGCCCGTCAGGACGGTGAACAGCGGGTGCGCGAACGGCGACAGCACGACCCGTACGAAGAACGTCGCCGCCGTCACGGAGTCCAGTACGCCGGTGCCGTTGGCCACGTCCTCGTAGAAGGCGTTGCCCAGGTAGAGGATGTTCTCGGTGAAGGCGAACCCGGTGGCGGTGAACCCGGCGAGCACGAACCCGTCGGCGGGGCCCGCGAAATGTCGTCTTCGGAAGGCGAACACCAGGAAGAGGGCGGCGGCCTTGGCGGTCTCCTCGACGACCGGAGCGATCGCGACCGAGCCGAGCTGATCGGCGTCGGAGGGGTCGGCCGTGGCGGCCGCGACCCATTGCGTCGCGAAGCTGTTGGCCAGTATGGCGATCAGGGCCGCGGTGCAGGCCCCCCAGCCGAAGCAGAACAGCAACTGCCGCCAGGGGCCCGGCGCGGCCCGGCCGAGCCACCGGAACGCCGCCATGAGCGGCGGGACCGGCAGCAGGGCCAGGCCGAGACCCACGAAGAAGCCGGCCGTGCCGGTCTGCTCCCGCACCAGTTCGAGGATCGCGATCCCGGTGACGGTGAGCAGGGCGACGAGCACGCACGTCCGGGCCCTGCCCGAAGGACGTGCGAGCACACGGGACAGCGCTCGGAACACATGATGACCCTACCGAGCCGGTCGGACACCCGGAGTGACGTTTACCCGTTCGTGGTGGGGAGGTCGGTGTCGGTGGGGAGCGCGGGGTCGGTGGGAACGCCGGGGGAGCGGTGCGCGGCACGACGGAAGAGGAGGTCGTGGACCACGTGGCCCTTGTCCAGGCCCTGCCCCTCGAACCGGGTCAGGGGGCGGAAGTCGGGGCGCGGGGCGTAGCCGCCGTCCGACTGGGTGTTCTCGAAGTCGGGGTGCGCGGTGAGGACTTCGAGCATCTGCTCGGCGTACGGCTCCCAGTCCGTCGCGCAGTGCAGGACCGCGCCGGGGGCCAGGCGGGTGGCGGCCAGATCGAGGAACTCGGGCTGGATCAGCCGGCGCTTGTGGTGACGGGCCTTGGGCCACGGGTCCGGGAAGTACACGCGCAGCCCGGCGAGGGAATCCGCCGGCAGCATCTCGCGGAGCAGGATGATCGCGTCGCCGTTGGCCACGCGGACGTTGCCGAGGCCGCCCCGCTCCGCGAGGGCGAGGAGGTTGCCCTGGCCGGGGGTGTGCACGTCGGCGGCGAGGATGCCGGTGTCGGGGTCGGCGGCGGCCATCTGGGCGGTGGCCTCGCCCATGCCGAAGCCGATCTCCAGGACGACGGGCAGTCCGTCGAAGAGCCGCTTGAGGTCGATGACCTCGTGGCCGTCGATGTCGAGACCCCAGGTGCCCCAGAGGCGCTTCAGGGCTTCGCCCTGTCCGGTGGTCACCCGGCTGCGGCGCGGCTGGAAGCTGCGGATGCGGCGCTCGTGGTGCGAGCCGGCCGGGTCGGGGGCGGGGCCGTCGGGGAAGCGGGGCTCGGTGCGCCACTTGGGGGGCACGTACGAGGACGCCTCCGGCGCGGTGTCCGGGAGGCTGGGCTGGGGATTCGGGGACTCAGACACAATGCCGAGATTCTACGACGCGGGGCGCCGTCAGGCGGTGCGGAGCGCGTGGAGGGCCCGGGTGGCGACCTCGCGGCCGATGGGGAGGGACGCGGTCGCCGCGGGGGAGGGTGCGTTGAGGACGTGCACCGTGCGGGGGGCCTCACGGATCAGGAAGTCGTCGACCAGGGTTCCGTCCCGCAGGACGGCCTGCGCGCGGACGCCGGCCGGGGCGGGCGTCAGGTCCGCCGCGGTGACGGCCGGCAGCAGGCGGCGCACGGCCTCGGTGAACGCCCGCTTCGACAGGGAGCGGCGGATCTCGCCCGCCCCGTACCGCCAGTGCCGCGCGCCCATCCGCCAGGATCCCGGCCAGGCCAGCTCGGAGCCGATGTCGCGGGGGCGGACGGTGGACCAGCCGTAGCCCTCGCGGGCCAGGGCGGGCACCGCGTTCGGCCCGACGTGGACGCCGCCGCCGATGCCCCGGGTGAGGTGGACGCCGAGGAACGGGAACGCCGGGTCGGGTACCGGGTAGACCAGGCCCCGGACCAGGCCCGGGCGGGCCAGGTCGTAGTACTCGCCGCGGAACGGGAGGATCCGCATGCCCGGATCGTCGCCGGCGAGGCGGGCGATCCGGTCGCACTGCAGGCCCGCGCAGTTCACCAGCACCCTCGCCCGGACCACCAGGCCGGACGTCGTGCGGACCGCCACCGCCGAGGGGCGGCGGGACACGAGGTCCACCGCGCCGCCGTAGACGATCTCCGCGCCCGAGGACTCCGCGAGCTGCGCCGCCACCCGCCCGTAGTCGACGATGCCCGTGGTGCCCACGTGGATCGCGGCGAGGCCGCGGACCTCCGGTTCGTACGCGGCGATCTGGGCCGGGCCGAGTTCCCGCACGGGAATGCCGTTCTCCCGGCCGCGCTGGACGAGGGAGTGCAGGCGGGGCAGCTCCCGGCGGTCGGTCGCGACGATCAGCTTGCCGGTGACCTCGTGCGGGATGCCGTGCTCGGCGCAGAACTTGACCATCTCGGCGGCGCCGCGCACCGCGAAGCGCGCCTTCAGCGACCCGGGACGGTAATAGATGCCGCTGTGGATGACCCCGCTGTTGCGGCCCGTCTGGTGTCGGGCGGGCCCGGCCTCCTTCTCCAGGACGACCACGCGCGTCCCCGGGGCCAGCCGGGAGAGGGCATGCGCCGTCGACAGGCCGACGATCCCACCACCGATCACCAGCACGTCGCAGTCCACGCTGACACCTCCCACCCCTGCATACTGCACCCCGCCACCGACAATGCGGCTACGCGGGTGTCACCAGCAGCGGCCGTGCCCGCTCGCGGAGCTCCGCGACGCGCGGTTCGTCCCCGTACGGTTCGAGCCGGTGCAGGAGGTCCCGTACGTACTCGTTCGTCCGGGCCGAGGAGATCCGGCCCGCGACCTCCACCGCGCGGGTGCCGGCCGCGCACGCCGCGTCGAGGTTGCCCGATTCCAGCTCGGCGACCGCGCTGACCACCAGGCGCAGCCCGTGCGAGCGCGCGTACTCCTCGGTGGGGCGGGACAGGGCCTGTTCGGTGAAGCGGCGGACCTGGCGGGGGAGTTTGAGGTCCCGGTAGCATTCCGCCGCATCCGCCGCGAAACGGTCGTACGAGTAGAAACCCAGCCAGGTCGGGTCGCCGTCGCCGTCGCGGGAGCGCTCCAGCCAGCCCTCCGCGGCGCGCAGCGCCGTCCCGGCGGCGGCCGAGTCGCCCGCCTTCGCGTGCGCCCGGGCCTCGACGAGGTGGAAGAAGCTCATGGTGCGGGCGGTGGCGAGACCGCGGTTGCGTTCCACGGCGGCCTGGGCGAGGTCCACACCCTCGTCCGGGAAGTCCCGGTAGGTCGCCTGGAGGGACATCGAGGCCAGGACGTAGCCCCCGAGCGGTACGTCGGCGGCGGCGCGGGCCAGCCGCAGGGCCTGGATGTAGTAGCGCTGCGCCGCCTCCTGTTGACCGGTGTCGAAGGCCATCCAACCGGCCAGCCGGGTCAGTTCGGCGGTCGCGCCGAAGAGCGCGCGCCCCACCTCGTCGGTGTACGACCCGAGCAGCAGCGGCGCCGCGTCCATCCGCAGGCACTCGGGGACCATCGACGAACGCCAGTCCCCGCCGCCGTACTTGGAGTCCCAGCGGCGCGCCTCCTCGGCGGCCTCGCGCAGCTTCGTCACGTCGCTGTGCCCGACCCGCTGCGGGGAGCCCTCCGGCGGCGCGCCCGCGGCCTCGGAGGCCGCCGCGGCGGTTTCGCTCCCGGGCGGCGCGGGCACAACGTCCTGCGCGGGGACGGCGGGGGCGACGGCCGCCGCCCGGGTCGGGGTCGACTGCCGGGCCGCGGTGGCGGGGCGTGCCACCGGGGCGGGAGGGGCGCCGGCCGGCGCCGGCGGCGCACCGGGTTCCCGGACGGGGCCCGGTTCGCGGGCCACCGAACTGTCGGCCGGAGATATCAGCCAGCGCGAGGCGGGCGTCGCGTACGCGGACACCGCGAAGGAGCCGGCGAGGGACTGCCAGATCCCGCCGCCACCGCGCCGCCCGGCGAGGTCCAGCCGGTAGAGGTCGGTCGCGGACCGCACGGCCGCGCCGATGTCGCGGGGGAAGGCCAGCCCGACCTCGGGCGCGGGGTCCGCGTCCGCCAGTCCGATCTCGTGCAGCGGAACCGGCCGGCCCAGCTTCGCCCCGATGGCGGCGGCGATCAGGTGCGGGGCGGCGCCCTGCGGCACCATGCCCTTCGACACCCAACGGGCGACGGAGGTCTTGTCGTAGCGAAGCGTCAGACCGCGCTGGGCGCCGAGGTCGTTGACCCGCCGGGCCAGCCCGGCGTTGCTGATGCCCGCCAGGGCGAGGACGGCGCCGAGCTTCTCGTTGGGCTCGCGGAGCTCCCTGGACATGCGCCACCCCTCGTCACACGCGGAACGCAGACGCCGCCGGGGCATAGGCGCCCGGCATTTCGTAAACCCAGCGTAGTTCCCCGCCTCCCAAGCGTTAAGGCCCCGAGTTCCGTATGGCGGGATTGTTGTCCGTATGCACAGTCGGGCCCGGCTCCGGGCCCGGGGCGCACGTGTCAGTCCGTGCTCCGGCCGTGTGGCCGTGCGCCCGGCCGTGCGCTCTGGCCCGCGCCGGGACCCGGCGATTCGATGTGCGGTGCGTGGGTCGGCCCGCCACGTGGACCAGGTGGGCCGGGGGATGCCGCTACCTCAATCCCCGCGGGTGGCGGAACGGTCCGGGGGGTGGATCCCGCCCCCGGACCGCGGCCGGCGCCGAATCCCGCGGCGACGCGCAGGTACTCAGTACGGCTGAAGAATGGCCGAAACCGACCTATGGGGCGGTGGGAACGGAACGCCAAATACCGCGTGGCCGGGGCGTATTCGTTTACATGTGCGCCCCCCGAAGTCACTCTCGCACGCCCATCACGTGGCAGCATGGACCCGAGCCACCCGGGGCCCAGCCGGCCGCGCCCTCAGCGACGACCGCGTCGTCCGAGCCGTGCACCGCCCCGGTCATGTGCCCACAGGCTGGGGGAGGCGGCGGTGCGCTGGTTGGTCGGCTGGAGCAGTATCGCCGCGAGCTTCGGCACGGCCGGGCGCGTCTCCGGCCAGGGAACACCGGGCGCCCACGGAACCACGCCCGGCGCGTACGGGCCCTCGGGCGGGCGCGACTCCGCCGACGGCCACGGCCCGTACGGGGACCGGCCGCGCGGCGGCATCGCGGACGCCGCCCACCCCGACGACCCCGCCGCCCAGGACGCCGAACGCACCGTCCACCCCGTCGGCGCCCAACTCCTCTGGGGAGACCCCGACCCGCTGTGGGCCGTCGGCGACTGGCGCCCCGACGAGATCCGCACCGTCACCGCCGACCCCGCGGACCCCTTCACCCGACTCGCCGTCCTCGGCTGCTGCGGCGCCACCGACGCCGAGCTCAGACGCGCCCTCTACGCCGCCCGCGGCGGCGCCCTGCGCCACCTCACCCAGTGGTCCGGGAGCTACACCGCCGTCGTCCAGGCGGGCCGCCGCATCACCGTCCTGGGCGACCTCGCCGGCGCCCGGCCCGTGTTCTACACGCCCTGGGCCGGCGGAACCGCGTACGCCACCGCCGCCCTTCCGCTCGCCGACCTCATCGAGGCCCAGCTCGACGTCGGCCACCTCGCCGCCCTCCTGGCCTGCCCGGACAGCCCGGAGGCACTGGGCGACGGCACACCGTACGCGGGCGTCCGGCGCATCCCGCCCGGCCACACCCTGATCCTCCGCGAGGGCTCCCGGGAGATCACCGGCTACGAACCGGTGGCCTCCCTCGCCGTCGCCACGCCCGAGGCCGACGCCGAGCGCGCGGTGGAGGGCGTACGGGAAGCTTTGGTCGACGCGGTGCGCGCCCGGCTCACGGCCCCCCGGCATGCTCCCGAAACAGTTGTTCCCGACCCGGGCCCGGTGCCCGGAATGGGCCCCGCCGACCGACGGGCCGCCCGCGGCGCCCCCGCACCCGGCGTCGGCTCCGACCTCTCCGGCGGGAGCGCCTCCGCCACCCTCGCCCTCCTCGCCGCAGGCCTGCCCGGCGCCCCCGGCACCATCCCCGGCTCGGGCTCGCGGCTCCTCGCCGTCACCTTCAACGACCTCGCCACCCCGCAGGGCCGCGAGGCCGAACTGGAACGCGCCCACGCCATCGCCGCCAACCCCCGGCTGCACCACGTCGTCGTCGCCGCCGCCGAAGAGGCCCTCCCCTACGCGGAACTGGACGGACCGCTCACCGACGAACCCGGTCCCACCCTCGTCGTCGCCGCCCGCGAACGCCGCCGCCTGGCCGCCGGGTCCGCCGACCACTTCGTCGGCCACGGCGCCCGCCAGGTCCTCGACGCACACCCCGCCCGCATGGCCGACCTCCTCATGGACCGCCGACGCCGTCACCTGCTGCGCCCCGTCGCCGCGCTCGCCCGCTCCGCGTCGGCCTCCGGCGAGTCCCTCCTCGTCCCGCTCACCGTGTACTCGGCGGCCCGCCGCCTCGCCCGTACGCCGTACCGCGCGGGCATCGAGGCCGCCGCGGCCCGACTGCGCGAGGGTGCCGTCGGGGGCAGCGTGGCCAGCGCCGTCGACGCCTCCCTCGCCGCCCTCACCTGGTCCCGCCCCGGACCCGCCGCGGCCTGGCTGACCGGCGAGGCACTCGCGGAAGTATCGATCCGTCTCGGCGCCGCCGCCGGACGCCCCCCGCTCTCCCTGCGCCCCGGCGAGGCCCGCGCCCGCGCCGTGTTGACCCGTCACGCCGCCGACCACCGGGTCTTCGAACAGGCCGTGGAGGTGCGCAGCCAACGCCTGCACGCCCCGTTCCTCGACAACCAGGTCGTACGGGCCGCGCGTGCCCTGCCGGAATCACTGAGGGTGCAGCCCGGGGCCCGGGCCGCGATCCTGCGCAGCGTCCTGGCCTCCGCCGGCGTGCGCGAACTCCCGCCCGGCTGGGGCGCCACCACCCACACCCCGAACGAGACCGCGACCCGCCTCGGGCTGCGCGCAGCCCTCCAGGAACTCCTCGCGCTGTTCGCCGCCCCGCTGCTCGCCGACGCCGGCCTGATCGAAGCCAGGGTCGTGCGGCAGGCCCTGCTCGACGCCGCCGACGGCCGGCCCGTCCCCCTCGACGGACTCGCGGAACTCGTCTCGATGGAACTGTGGCTCCGCCGCCTCCTCGCCCGCCGCGGCACCTGCTGGACCGGCACCTCCACCCCCCGCCGACGCGCCGTCCCCGTCCTCGACACCGCCCTCGGCCGCCTCACCCCCGGCGTCCCCCTCCGCCTGCGACCCGCGGCCCCCGACCACCTCCGTCGGCCGGCGGACCGCTGAGGGCGGAACTGGCGGAACTGGCGGAACTGGGGGACGCCCCCGCCGAGCTCAACGGCAGCTGATCACCGCGTCCGCCCAGCCGGCCAGCGTCGGCAACCTCCCCGGCCCGACCTGTTCCACCACCAGCCGCAACGTCCCGCGCCCGACCAGCGACACGTTCACCGCCGCCGGGGCGTCCGCGTACCCGAGCGCGCCCGACCGCCACAGCCGCTGCCCGTCCCCGTAGACGGAGAACCGCACCGTGCCGTCGGTCAGCAACGACAGCCCGTCCACCCCGGCCCGGGCCGAAAAGCCGGTGCACTGCCGGTTCAGGGTGATTTCCACCGAGGAACGGGAGTTGACGGTGATCCCCTGCCCGAACCGCTGCCCGCCGATCACCTGCCCCCACCGCTGCCACACCCAGCTGCTGCGCCAGGTCTCCAGCTCCGGACCGCGGTGCGTCCCGTACGCGGAGTGCCCCAACAGGGCCAGCGGGAAGCCCCGCGGGGGCTGCGGCGCGGGCGGGGCGGGCGTCGGTGTCGGCGAGGCCTTCGTCGGCGTGGGCGCCGGCTCAGGCCGGGCGGTCGCCGGGGCCGACTTCGGAGCCGACGGCCGGGCCGGAGCCGGCGCGGAGGCCGCCGGGGCGGGAGGCGCGCTCGTCGGTCGCGGAGGTACGGAGGCCCGCGCGGCCGGCGCCGGAGCCCCCGCCGGAGGCGACCCGGGTGGTGTCGGGGACGGGCTCGGCCGCGGAACCACCGGCCTCACCGGCGCCGCCACGCCGGGTGTCGGCTTCGCCCGGGCCTGCTGTTCGGGTTCGTCCCCGACCAGGGCGAACACCACCCCGGCGGCCGCCGCGACCGCGATACCGGCGGCGATGGCGGCCTTGGCCGGCAGCCCGAGCCCCTCGGAAACCACCGCACCCCCGGCACCGGCCCCACCCGCACCCCCGGCCCCACCCGCAGCGCCGGCACCCGCACCCGCTCCGGCGGTTCCGGCCCCGGCCGCTCCGGCGCCCGCGGACGAACCGCCCGCCGCGGCGGCCGCTCCGGCCCCGCCCGCGGCCACGGCCCCACCGGCCACCACTCCGGCCGCCTTGGCGGCGTACCCGGCGGCGAACCATCCGATGACCGCGACCGGCAGCAGCGCGGGGATGCCCGCGTTGACGTCCTTCAGCTCCCCGGCGGCGAGCCGGCACTTGGCGCACTCCTCCAAGTGCTTGCGCAGTCCGCGCTCCGCGCGCATCCGCAGCCCGCCCCGGGCGTACGCGCCCAGCCGGTCCGCGTACCGGGCACAGTCCCCGCCCGAGCTGAGCGCGGAACTGACATGGGCCTGCAGATAGGCCTGCTTGAGGCCTTCCCGGGCCCTACTGGCGAGCACCGCGGTCGCGTTGGGGCTGAGCCCGAACAGCGGGGCGATCGCACTCGGCGAGGCCTCCTCGACGGTGGTGTGCCACAGCACGGCCTGCCACCGTTCGGGCAGGCTCCGGAAGGCCTGCATGGCCAGCGACTGCTCGGCCTGGTGCATCGCCCGTACGTCCGCGCCCAGTTCCAGGGTGTCGGCCCCGCCCAGCCCGGACGCGGCCTCGGCTCCCGTCGACTGCTCGGCGAACAGGGCGAAGTCCTCGACGAGGTGTTCCCGCTTGGTGGTCTTCGCCCACGCCGCGGCGACCCTCCGCACGGTGGTGAGCAGGTAGGCCCGCACCGACTGGTCCGGCCCCGCCCCGCCCCGCACCGCCTGGAGGGTCCGCGCGAACACCTCGGCGGTCAGGTCGTCGGCGGTGTGCGCATCGCGGCAACAGGTGCGCGCGTAGCGGCGGACGGAGTCGGCGTGCCGACGGAAGAGTTCCTCGTACGCGCCGTCGTCCCCACCGCGCATCCGGGCGACCAGCTCGGCGTCGGACGGGGGCAGGTCGGCCAGGCCCGTGACCGGTGCGGCGTGCCGGCCGCGCGGTTCGCGCTGGGCCGGTACCTGACGGGCGGGCAGGCTCCCCGACTCGACCTCGCCTCCGGCACCACCGCGAGACTCGTCCCGCCCGTCAACGCCCATCGCGGAAGCCCCCGCACGCCACACTCAACCGGTACACCGATCCAGCGTGGCACACGGCGCAGGCGCCCCGACCCCCTCCGAGCACCATCCACTCATCCGGGCAAGATCCGACGATCCACGGCGCCGATCCTCACCCGTTCGAGCGACCGATCGTTCGAGTAACCCCCTTGACGCACAACCCCGTTCGGTCCGTCACCCACATCGAAACCCCCACCCCTCAAGGCCAGCCCCGCCCCGGCAGCGACGTGGCACCCACCGGGCAAGCCCCGCGCGGGACGAGACCCACACACCGCAGCTGCATCCACCGATCCCACCGCACACCGAAACGGCGACCACCGTGCCCCGCCACGCACCGGGATGGGCCACGCACCGGGCGCGGCATCCACCGGCGTGGCATCCACGGGCGCGGCTCTCGCCGGCCCGCCACGCACCGGGCGTGGCATCCACCAGCGCGGCTCTCGCCGACACGGCACGCACCAGCGAGGTATCCGCAGGCGAGGTACTTCACGGACGCTGCATCCGCCGGCGAGTCACCCGCCAGGTCCTCAACCCGCCAAGCGAGGCGCACCAGTCCGGCATCTCGCCGGACCCGGCACCCACCGGGCGCAGCTCAGCGATCCGGCATCTCTCCGGGTCCGGCACGGCCAAGCCCGGTAGGAAGCGGCGAAGCCCCCGTCGACGCGGCACGAATCGGCGAGCCCCACCGAAGCGACACCCGTCGACGGGCCACCCACGATCAGCCGCCACAGGTCCGGATCACAGGCCCGGATCACAGGCCCGAACTACCGGCCCGGTCCGAAACCCGGCCCACCGGCACGGATCACAGGTTCCGAGGCCACCGGGTCCCAAACCCACCCACCGGCCCGGTGAAGCGCCCGGGGCCGAAGCCCCCGACGCCTCACCCAGGGCGCCACCGGAACCACACCCGGAGCGAAACGGCTCACCGTCCGGGAGCACCGGCCCCCGGCGAGGAGCGAGGCCGCCCCCGACGAAGGGCACCCGCCCCCCGGTGAACGCCCGCCTCAGACGGTCCGGGAACGCAGCCCTTCGAGCAGGATGTCCAGCAGTCGGGCCGAAGCCGCTGCCTGATGGGCCGGGTCCGGCAGCGCGGGCGCCGCGGTCGCGATGACCAGCAGCACATCGGCCACCGTGACATCGGCACGCAGCTCACCGGCCTCCCGGGCACGGTCCACCAGGCGACCGACGACCTCCAGCAGCGCACCCGCGCCGGAGTCGTCCGCCAGGTCGTCCTCGACGGAGTGCCGCGCGCCCACGACCCGGAGGTCGGGCGCCCCGCCCGCGACGGCCTGACGCTGGTGCGGAACCCGCGCCGGGGCGGCCGGCGCCTCGTCGGCCCCGTCCTCCCCGTCCGCGTTGACCCGCAGGATCTGCGGCGGCAGCAGTCGGCCCGCGCCGGAGGCCACGGAGGTCCGCAGGAAGCGCGACAGCGCCTGCCACGGCTCCTCCTCCTGGCCCAGCGCGGTCTGGGCCTGCTCCGTGAGCCGGGCGGTCTCCTCCTCCGCTATACGGCGGACCAGGACGTCCTTGCTCGGGAACCGCCGGTAGACGGTGCCGACGCCGACGCGGGCGCGGCGCGCCACGTCCTCCATCGGAGCGCCGTAGCCCAGCTCGCCGAATACCTCGCGAGCCGCGCGCAGTACGTGTTCGAGGTTGCGCTGAGCGTCCACGCGCAGCGGCGTCGAACGGCCCACCCCGTGGGTCGTCGTGCCCGCCATCACGCGGCCGCCGCTCTCGGCAGACAGAGCGGTGGCAGAACCATGGAAATCGGAAATGTGCATATGTATCCCCCGGTAATCATTTGTCTCCCCCCGGAGACATTCCCCGCCTTCACGTCGAGGGGGGCCACGGTCATGAGGGCCCCGGTCCTACTCCTCGACGAGATACGAACATAGTTGAGCCAGAGTCAATTCAGAAGGGGCAGCCCCGGACCGGCCGCCGCCCGATCGGAGCACTGACCCCCACTTTTCCCCAGGAAGCCTCCGGAATCTCACCTTCCGCACCTCCTGACCTGCGGACCTTCACTCCCTCCAGGCACCTGCGGCAGGCCCGTCCCGCCACCCCCACCGGTCACACAATTTGACGGGCCTGTGGACAAACTCCCAGCCACGTTGCGTCATGGGATGGTGAAGGCTGCTAACTCCCGGGGCGACGCCCCCGGTACCCCGCCCCGCACGCGGATCCTCATCGTCGGCGGCGGCTACGTCGGCATGTACACGGCCCTGGGCCTCCAGCGGAAGCTGAGATCCGGCGAGGCCGAGGTCACGGTGGTCACGCCCGAGCCCTACATGACCTACCAGCCCTTCCTCCCGGAGGCCGCCGCCGGCTCGATCTCGCCCCGCCACGTCGTCGTACCGCTCCGCCGCGTCCTCGACCGCTGCCGCATCGTCATCGGCGAGGCCAAGAGCATCGACCACGCCAAGCGCACCGCGACCGTCACCACCCTCGCCACCGCCGAGGAGGGCACCGGCGCGATCGAGATCGAGTACGACGAGATCGTCCTCGCCCCCGGCTCCGTCTCCCGAACCCTCCCCATCCCGGGCCTCGCCGACTACGCCATCGGGTTCAAGACCGTGGAGGAGGCCATCGGCCTGCGCAACCACGTCATCGAGCAGATGGACATCGCCTCCTCCACCCGCGATCCGGCGATCCGCGACGCCGCCTTGACCTTCGTCTTCGTCGGCGGCGGATACGCGGGCGTCGAAGCCCTCGGCGAACTGGAGGACATGGCCCGCTACGCCGCCCGCTACTACCACAACGTCAAGCCCGAGGACATGAAGTGGGTGCTGGTCGAGGCCAGCGACCGGATCCTCCCCGAGGTGGGCCCGGAAATGGGCACCTACACCGTCCGCGAACTCCGTCGCCGCAACATCGACGTCCGGCTGGAGACCCGCCTGGACTCCTGCGAGGACCGCGTCGCCGTCCTCAGCGACGGCTCCCGCTTCCCGACCCGCACCGTCGTCTGGACCGCCGGCGTGAAACCGCACCCCGTCCTCGCCGCCTCGGACCTCCCCAGAAACGAACACGGCCGCCTCACCTGCACGTCCTTCCTCACCGTCAAGGGCGTCGACCACGCCTGGGCGGCCGGCGACGCCGCCGCCGTCCCCGACATCACCGCGGCCGAACCGGGCCACACCTGCGCCCCCAACGCCCAGCACGCCGTACGCCAGGCCAAGCAGCTCGCGGACAACCTCGTCGCCGCCCTGCGCGACGAGGTCCTCACCGAGTACGCCCACAGGTACGTCGGCTCCGTCGCCTCCCTGGGCCTCCACAAGGGGGTCGCCCACATCTACGGACGCAAGATCAAGGGGTACCCGGCCTGGTTCATGCACCGCGCCTACCACCTCAGCCGCGTCCCCACCTTCAACCGCAAGATGCGCGTCCTTGCGGAATGGACCCTCTCAGGTCTGTTCAAGCGGGAGATCGTCTCCCTAGGCTCACTCGAACATCCCAGGGCAGAATTCGAACTCGCCGCCGGCGGAGGCCCGGCACACCACAAGCCCCGCCCCGCCCCCGAACCCCCGCAGGACAACCAGGGCTGACGTTGTCAGTGCGGTCCGCCACACTGGACGTGTGACCATAGGTGCGCTAACACCTGCACAGAGTGACCGTGCGGGTGTACGCGCACCCAGTGACATGCCCAGAGACCGACCACGAGCGACACAGCGACCACTTGCGACACCACGAGGCCTGAACGCAGTGAACTTCACGCGCTGGAGCGCCCGGTTTCCCGGAACGCAGCGCCGCGCCGCCGCCCGGAACGAACACGCCGCCGCCCAGGCCAAAAGGGGTGAGGGCTCCGTCCCGGCGGCCCGCGGCGCCGCCGCCCACCCCACCGCCCCACCGGAGGGCAGCCCCGCCGACGCCACCGTCTCCGGGACCGGGACGGCAGCACTGGCCGCCGTCCCCGCCCTCGACGAGCTCTCCGTACGCGAGGTCCTCGGCCTGCTCCCGGCCCTCGTCGCGCTCGTCCACGGACCGGAGCACCGCGTCGCCTACGTCAACGACGCCTACACCGCCGGCTTCGGCCCGCGCAGTCCCGGCGCCCCCGCCCACGAGGCCCTCCCCGAACTCGGAGAGCTCGGCCTCCTGGAACTCCTCGACCAGGTCCGGCGCAGCGGCAAGCCCCGTACGGCCAAGAACCGCACCGCACCCGGCGGCGGCAGCTCCTACACCGTGACCTGCACCCCGGTCGACCTCCCCAAGACCGACGCCGACGGCCCCGAGGACCCCCACCACACCGGGATCCTCGTCCACCTCGCCGACGTCACCGACCACGCCGAGGCCGTCGAACGGCTCCGTGCCAGCGAGCGCCGGCAACGCGAGGCCGCCGTCACCCTCCAACGCTCCCTCCTCCCCCAGGAACTGGAACAGCCCGACGACCTCCGCGTCGCCGCGACCTACCAGCCCGGCGGCACCGAGGCGGCCGTCGGCGGCGACTGGTACGACGTCATCACCCTCGGCGCCGGCCGCACCGCCCTCGTCATCGGGGACGTCATGGGCCGCGGCGTCCGCGCCGCCGCCGTCATGGGCCAGCTCCGCACCGCCGTCCGCGCCTACGCCCGCCTCGACCTGCCCCCGCACGAGGTGCTCCAACTCCTCGACGGCCTCGCCGCCGAGATCGACGCCAGCCAGATCGCCACCTGCGTCTACGCCGTCCACGACCCCAATGAGGGCCTCCTGGCGTACGCCTCCGCCGGCCACCTCCCGATCCTCGTCCGCGACGAGGACGGCACCGTCCGCCGCGCAGCCGACCCCACCGGCCCGCCGCTCGGCACCGGAGGCTGGCTGCACACCTCGGGCACCATCGCCCTCGGCCCCGGCTCCACCGCCGTCCTCTACACCGACGGCCTGGTGGAACGCCGCGGCGAGGACATCGACGAGGGCGTGGCCACCCTCGAACGCGCCCTCTCCGGAGCGCAGGGGACCCCCGCCGTTGTCTGTGACCGGCTCATGCGCGCCCTCGGCGTCGACGCCGACCACGACGACGACGTCGCCGTCATGGTCCTCCAGCAGCCCGCCCGCACCGGAGCCGACGCCGAGCTCTTCCACAACGCCGCCCTCGAACTCCTCGGCGGCATCGAGGCGGCCCCGCGCGCCCGCGCCTTCGCCCAGGGCGTCCTCGCCTCCTGGCGGTTTCCCGTCGAACTGTGCGACCTCGGGGTCCTGGCCGCCAGCGAACTCGTCGCGAATTCCCTCCAGCACGGCACCCCGCCCATGCGGCTGCGCCTGCGCCGCACCGACCGCCGCCTGATCGTGGAGGTCACCGACGGCGACGATCACCTTCCGCGCCGCCGCCGGGCCGAACCCGCCGACGAGACCGGCCGTGGCATCTCCATCGTCGCGACCATCGCCTCGTCCTGGGGCTCCCGCCGCACCCCGGGCGGCGGCAAGGCCGTCTGGTGCGAGTTCGCCCTGCCGGACAAGTAGCGGCACACGCGTGAGGCCCCGGTCCACCGGACCGGGGCCTCACGCGTACTTACGACGTCCGCGTACGACTACACGTGCGCGGGCTGCGAAGCGACGGCCGCCGTACCGACAGCGGGACCGCCCTGTGCCACGACCCTGCTCAGCGAAGGGTTGTCCTGCACGGGGCTCAGCTGCTTGCCGAGCCGCAGCGCCAGCCCGGCAATGCCCAACGAGACGACCACGAACAGCCCGATGTAGAGCATCGGGATGCCCGCTCCGAGCGGCACACCGAGCGGCCCGAGCGCCAACGCCATCTGCTTCACCAGGGCGAAGGCCGAGTTGTACTGCCCGACCGAGCCCTCCGGAGCAAGATCGGCCACCAGCGGCGCCAGCGTCGGCGACAGCATGGCCTCGCCGATGCCGAAGAGCGCGTACGTCGTGATGAACGCGGCCGCGGCCATCATGGCGCTGCCGTGCCCCAGACCCGAGAACCCGGCGATGATCCACGCCACGGTCCAGATCAGCCCGACGAGCGCGATCACCCGCGACCGACGCCGCTTCTCCACGAGCCGCAGCACCACGAACTGGGCGATCACGATGGCACCCGTGTTGGCGGCCAGCGCGAACCCGAGCGTGGAGGGCGATATCCCGGCGGCCTCGGTACCGAAGGCGGCCAGACCCGACTCGAACTGTCCGTAGCAGGCGAAGAAGAGCACGAAGCCCAGCACGCACAGCTGCACCATCGCCTTGTGGCGGAGCAGCCGCTTCCAGCCGCTGCCGCCGGCCGGACCCGAGTCCTTCTGCGGCATGGCGTCCTTGAGACCCGCGACCTGCGGCATCCGCACGGTGGCGATGACCGCCGCCAGCACCAGGAACATCACGGCCTCGATGCCGAACAGCAGGGTGAAGCTGCCGGGCCGGCTCTCGTCGACGATCTGACCGCCGACGAGCCCGCCGATGCCCAGACCCAGGTTCTGCAGGAAGAACTGCAGGGCGAAGGAGCGCGTCCGCGTCGACGGGGTCGAGCACCACACGATCATCGTGGCGAGCGCGGGCTGCATGACGGCCTGGCCCGCACCCAGCGCCAGCGCCGACAGCAGGATCGGCACGACCCCGGTCGACAGCCCGAGCGCCAGCGCGCCCACCGACGCGGCCACGGCCGCACCCATGACCACGGGCACCGGACCCCGCCGGTCGATGACCCGCCCGGTGAAGGGCAGTGCGACGAGAGCACCCAGCGCGAACGCCACGAACGCACTCGTGGCAGCCATGGAGCCCAGCCCTCGCACCTGCGCCACGTAGATGTAGAGGAACGGAACCGTGAAGCCGATGCCGAACGCGGTCAACGCGTTGCCGGCCTGGATCCGCCGCATCGCAGCGCCCATCACCTTGGTCACTTTCACCACCTTGATAACTGAAGCCTGAAGACTTCATTCCTAAAGTTCGATCCTTAACTCTACACATCGAAGGAGTTAGATGCCAATGGGTCCCGTGCCATACTTCGACGCATGGGTGACACCCCCGACGGCACTACGCCCGTCCACGAGCCGAGCCTCGATGAGCAGATCGCGGTCTACCAGCGCGAGTTCCAGGACCTCGACCCCCAGGTCGAGAAGGTGGTGTCGGCACTGAGCCGACTGAACCGCCGGATGAACGTCGCGTACGGACGTCAGACCGCCGCTCTGGGCATCAGCAACGCCGAGTGGGAGGTCCTCAAGGCCCTCGTCATCTCGGGAGCCCCCTACCGAATGGGCCCGAGCGAGCTCGCGAAGCAGCTGGGCCTCACGCCGGCGGCCATGACGCATCGGATCGACCGCATGACCGCGGAAGGCCTGGTGACCCGCGAACGCGACGAGTCCAACCGGGTCCGCGTCATCGTGGAGCTCACGGACGAGGGCCGCAGCAAGTGGCTGGACGCGATGCGCGCGGCCACGGTCTTCGAGGAGGACCTCCTCCAGGACCTGTCCACGGCCGAGCGCGGCATCCTGGGCGACGTCCTCACGCGACTGCTGGACCGGGTGGAGGACCTCCAGTCGAGGGGCTGACCTCCAGGGTTGACACCGACCCCGCCGGTCCGTAAGGTTCTTCGAGTTGTCCCAGAGCCGAAAGGTTCCGGTGTCAACAAATCCCGCCGCCTCGTTGCGGCACCCAACTCAGCACGAACTCCCACTGGGAACGAATTCGGCATGTCCGAATTCCTTTCCGAAGGCCCGATTATCGGTTGCCGGGGAAATCAGCTAGAGTTCGGGAGTCGGAAGGGCCCAACAGCCCGGAAGACAAACCCCGCTGACTGGGAGTCAGGCCCGAGAGAGTCTGATAGAGTCGGAAACGCAAGAACAGAGCAGGACAACAGAACGAAAGCCCGGAGGAAAGCCCGCGAGGGTGAGTACAAAGGAAGCGTCCGTTCCTTGAGAACTCAACAGCGTGCCAAAAATCAACGCCAAAAGTTGATACCCCGTCCACTTCGG